>NZ_ACQA01000001.1:1363333-1704166 GCF_000182645.1 Brucella intermedia LMG 3301 | reverse complement strand
CATGCCCAAGGACGCCAATTCGGCCTATGATATTTTCGGCGGCTGGGTGATGGCGCAGATGGACATGGCTGCGGGCATCCGTTCCGCCGAGCGCGCCAAGGGCCGCACGGTCACTGCGGCGGTGCGCGAAATGGCGTTCGCCCGGCCGGTAAAGATCGGCGACACGCTCTGTGTATATACGGATATAACGCGGGTAGGCCGCACGTCCATCACGCTCAGGGTCGAGGCCTGGGCGAAGCGCTATCTGAGCGACAGGCGCGATCTCGTCACCCATGCCGAATTCGTGATGGTTTCGCTGGACGAGAACGGCAAGCCGACGCCGGTTCCGCCGGAAGAATGAACCGATGATGAAAGGAAGCCCGGCGCAGGCTATGCCTGTAAGGCCGGGCTTTTTCTATTTGCAGGCGCGATAGCCGCTGCGGCGCTGCATCAGGTCGAAATGAAAGTGGTCGGCATGTTCCGGGTTGTAGCCGGGGCCGAGAACTGTCGTGAAATAGCCGCAGGCATCGGAGCGGACGCTGTTGAGCAGGCCCTTTTCGCGGAAGGCGAAGAAGCCCGGCTTGCGCACCATGATGTTCTTGCCGTTGTTCAGCACGATCTTGGTGACGTCGATGGCGTTGCCGCGTGAATGTTCCGACATTTTCGCGCCGCGACGATGGTTCATCGTTCGGCAGGAATAGCCTCCGGCATTGTAGATCGTGCTCACGCCGGACAGGTATCGCAGGCGCGAGGCGGGTTGCAGGTCGCCCTTGATCCAGCGGGCGAAGGCTTCCGTCACCTGGCAGTTCAGCGTCGCCGCCGGCTTGAACGCGATGGAGCCGCTGTTGAAACCCGATACTTCGATGGGGTTTTCGATATGGCAGGAGCTGCTGCGATAGATGGTGGGCTTTTCCCTGAAGACGACGCCCAGCCGTTTGAGGCGCGTGCGGCAGGCGGCTTCCGCATTGGACATCGTATAGATGTTTTCGGCAGCCGTGACCGGGTTCTGAACAGGGGCCGTGAAGCCATAGTCGCCGGAATATTGCGGCCGGTTCTGCGGCGCGGATTGCGCGACGTGGTTTTCCTCCTCTTCGGCAAGCCCGACGACGCGCTCTTCCTGCGGTTGCTGCATGACGGGCGCAGCCATGACCGGGGCGGCACTCGCCACCGGGGCTTCGGGCACCATCACGTCGGAATTGCCGACGCTGGCCTGCGGACGCGGCGCGCTTTCGCCGGAGCAGCCTGCGACGAGGGCCAGCAGCATGATCGATAAAGAGGGGGCCAGACCTTGCAACCGGGAGCGCTGGCGGCTGACTGGAGCGGTGGCGGACAACGCAGAACTCATGTCCATACCTTTTCTTCAGGAGACCAGACCGATGGCGTTCCCTGAATATTAGCCTGCAAGCGTAAAGGAAGAGTCAGCGCCCGCGTTAAGGGCTGTGGCGTAAACGGGGCAGGCGCAAACGGCAGGATTGGCAAAATGCCGCCGTTGTTTTATCACCGTGCGGCGGTTTCGGGCCATGCCGCAGACAACATCCTCCCGGTCCCTGAAGTCATTTCCATGTCAGCACTGATTTCGCCAAGCGTCCTGCCGATCCTGCTTCTCATCGGCTCCAACGTTTTCATGACATTCGCCTGGTACGGGCACCTGAAATTCACCAGCACGCCGCTCATCACCGTCATCTTCATCAGTTGGGGTATCGCGCTGATCGAATATTGCATGGCGGTCCCGGCCAATCGCATCGGGCATGAGGTCTATTCGGCGGCGCAGCTCAAGACCATACAGGAGGTCATCACGCTGGTGATCTTCAGCCTGTTCTCGGTGTTCTACCTCAAGGAAGCCTTTACCTGGCACCATCTGCTGGGCTTTGCGCTCATCGCAGGCGGGGCGGCTCTGATTTTCAAGGCCTGATGGAAATCACTCGGCGGGAGCAAGCGCGGGCTTGCGCTTCCAGAACATGGGAATGAGTTCGACGGCCATCATGGCGGAGAAGATCAGTCCGCAGCCGATAAGGCCGATGAAGGTCACTCGTTCGCCGAGGAAAAGCGCGCCGAACAGGGCCGCGAAGAGCGCTTCCGAGGCGAGGAAGATCGCTGCCTGCGCGGAGGTGGTATAGCGCTGCCCGATGGCCTGCAAGGTGAAGGCGACGCCGGACGAGAACACGCCGGTGAAGAGGATTTCCTTCCAGGTGAGCGCGATGGCGGTCCAGTTGAGGTCTTCGACCATGGAAGCGATGGCAAGCCCTGCAACGGCGCTGGTCGCGAACTGGACGCAGCTCAGCGTTATCGGTCGCGCGGCGCGGTTTGCCTTGCCGATTAAAACCACCTGCAATGCCCAGAACACGGCACCGCCGATGACCAGCAGGTCACCCTGCTTGAGCGCGGTCAGCGTGCCGCCGGAAAGCAGGAAGATGCCTGCAAGGCAGGCCGCCGCGCTGGGCCAGACGACCGGGTGCGGCCATGTGCGAAACAGGATGACGCCCAGCACCGGCACCATCACGACATAAAGCCCGGTCAGAAAACCGGCATTGGTGACGGATGTGGTGATGAGCCCGATCTGCTGGAGGACGAGCCCGATGAACAGGCTCAGGCCGATGACCATGAAGAAGAGATAATCCGACCGGCGGAGGGCGATCTTCGCGCGGCGTCCTTCCGCCACGGCCCATGGCAGGACGGTGAGCGAGGCGATTGCCGAGCGGATGCCGATGAACAGAAACGGTCCGATGCTGGCCATTGCCGTCGATTGCGCGACGAAACCCATGCCCCAGATGGCGCCCGCCAGAAGCAGCAGCATGTTGGCCTGTACGCGCGTCATTCTTACCTCGGTTCGATCTTTTTCAGCCGACATGCTATAGGCAATATTGTGGGCAGGCGGCAAGGGAACTTCCGATTCTGCGACATTCGTGCATGATCTGATTCTGCTCAGTGCGCTTTCCATCGGCGGAGGTCTTATGCTTTCCTTCTATCGTGAATCCTCTGTCTTAGCCTCTGTCAGGGCCGCTGTCGTGGCGTCAGCCACCGCAACGATGCTGTTTGTGGCAGGCGGGGAATCGCAGGCGGCTTTCAAGACGGTTCGGGACACGCAGGTTCTGTGCGATTTCGCGCAGAACTGCACATTGAGCCTGACGCCGGTCGCAAGCGAGGGAGCGCCGGGGCTTGGCTTCTTTCGCAGCAGCCAGCCGGGGTCGAAACCGGTCTTGCGGCTTTCCTATGTCGATCCGTCCCGGAAAACCGGCAAGCTGGAGATTTCCGTCGATGGCCAGCCGCTGCTTGGCGTGGATGTCTCGGCCCTTAAGGCAGAGGACGACCAGCTTGATTATGCGGGCGATGTCGCCAAAGCGCTTGAAGGAATGAAGAACGGCCAGAAGTTGCAGCTGAAACTGGCCGGAAAGACGTTCACCTATTCGCTTTCCGGGCTTGTCGGAGGGCTGATCTATGTGGATGAGCAGCAATCGCGCGACGGAACCGTCGAGGCATTGCAGGTCAAGGGCAGCAAGCCCGCGCCCGTGCCGCCGGTGCTCAAGCTGATTGAAACGGTTGGCCAGATACCGGCTGAAATCCGCAAGGATTTTTCCGATGAAGCCGCGGTTTGCGGTGGTGCAAGCCCGGAGACGTTCCGCAGCGCGGGCGGTTTCGAGACGAAGATTGCCGATGGGCTCGATCTCATCGGCCTGCCGTGCGGATCGCCGGGCGCCTATAATCAGCCCTACGCCTTCTACAGCCGCCATGAAAACAGGATCGTGCCGATTTCCCTGCCAACCATTTCCGACGACGGCCCGACAGTGACCGATACGGCATGGAATATCGACTGGAACCAGAAATCACTGACGCTGACGGCTTTCTTCAAGGGCCGGGGACTTGGTGATTGCGGCATTTACGATGTCTGGAAAGCCACCGACAGCGGCGAGGGCCGGGTGCGTTTCGTGCTGGTGCAGGAGCGCTCAAAAGGCGATTGCGATGGCAATTATGCGGGAGGCCCGGAGAAATGGCCGGCGAGCTGGCCAGTCAAGCCGAAATAGCGCACGCGAGAAAGCGCCGCTTTTGCAGAGAGTTGACAGGGACATATTTTTCCGCGTGAAATGATTGATGGAAATGCTATAGTTCTGTGAATGGTTATTCGAACGGTTCCGAGGCGGATGTTTCGGTGACCGTTTTCTTTTTGTGTCTCGGAGGTTGGAAGCCTCCGAAAAGCGCCTCGCACTATCCAAGCATTGCGCGAGGTGAGGCGGGCAAATCAAACTGCCGGTGCGTGCAGGGCCTCGGGGAGAGGTGAAGCGCCGGATGAAGGAAAGGACTGGGTATGGAAAAGTTCCCTATGACCCCTGGCGGTTTCGAAAAGCTCAAGGAAGAGCTGCGCTGGCGCCAGCAATCGGAGCGCCCTCGGATTATTGAGGCAATTGCCGAAGCGCGTGCGCATGGCGACCTGTCCGAAAACGCCGAATATCACGCTGCGAAAGAAGCCCAGAGCCTGAATGAAGGCCGTATCAACGAGCTGGAAGATCTGGTTGCGCGCGCGGAAGTCATCGACGTTTCCAAGCTGTCGGGCGACCGCATCAAGTTCGGCGCGACCGTCACCATGATCGACGAAGATACGGAAGAAGAGAAAATCTACCAGATCGTCGGTGACCAGGAAGCCGATGTGAAGGAAGGCCGCATTTCCATTTCATCGCCGATTGCGCGCGCGCTGATCGGCAAGGGCGAAGGCGATACCATCGAAGTCAACGCACCCGGCGGTTCGCGCTCCTACGAAATCGTCGGCCTGAAGTTCGTCTGATTTTCATGAAAGTCCGGGTTCAGGATGTCGAGGTGGTGGCGCCCAATTTCAAGCGCCGCCTATCCGGGGTCACATCGACGATCGTTCAGCTCATCCCCTTGCAGCGTGCAAAGGGCCTGAACATCGCGACGATGGGGCCGGGCCTGCCTGACACGCTCCCGCATCTTGGCTGGGGCGCGTTGTTATCCTTCTGGTCGAAGCCGCGTACGAAGCCGTTTCGCATCTGGCACGCGCGGCGCAATATCGAAATGCTCGCCGGGATTTTCATGCGCGATGTTCTGCGCATGAAACTGCGGCTGATCTTTACCTCGGCCGCACAGCGGGACCACAAGCCTTTTACCAAATGGCTGATCCGCCGCATGAATGCGGTGATTGCAACGAGTGGCCGCTCGGGAAGCTTTCTCCAGGTCCCGCACGATGTCATCATGCACGGCGTGGATTTGCAGCGGTTTCATCCGCCGGTTGGCGATGACGATAGTTTCGCGGCGTCCGGCCTGCCCGGAAAATATGCCGTCGGCTGCTTCGGTCGCGTGCGTTCCTCCAAGGGAACAGACCTTTTTGTCGATGCGATGGTCGCGCTCCTGCCGAAATATCCGGACTGGACGGCGATCATTACCGGACGCACGACCGCTGAGCACCAGTCTTTCGAAGACGCACTGAAGGCGAAGATCGCTGCAGCCGGTCTGCAGGACCGCATCCTCATTCTGGGGGAAGTGCCGGATATCCGCGTCTGGTATCGCCGCCTGACGCTTTATGTTGCGCCTTCGCGCAATGAAGGTTTCGGGCTGACGCCGCTCGAAGCCATGGCGTCGCAAACGGCAGTCGTTGCCAGCGATGCGGGTGCCTATGCGGAAATGATCGTGGATGGCACCGGGACATCGGTTGCAGCCGGCGACGGGGAAGCCCTGCGCAAGGCTGTCGAGCCATATCTGGCCGATCCGGCATTGGCCGAACGCGACGGCGAAAATGCTCTCCGGCATGTTCGCGCCACGTTTCCGCTCGAAAAGGAAGCCGCTGCAATCAGCGGTGTTTACGAGCGCGTATTCGCCGGGAAATAATCTCGAGCCTGTTCCAGAAGTCGTCCTGTGGCTGCAAATGGGCGCTTTTCTAGGTTCCGGTGCTTATGTACGTTCAGTACATTGCGCTCCGGTACTCGAAAATCACCATTTTCGCACACACATGCCGCTTTTTGTTTCAGGCTCTTAGAGAATCATCAGCGGTTCGTCCTTGACCGGACGAATGGTCAGCGCGGTACGCACGGAATCCACGTTGGGAGCGGCGGTCAGTTCCTCGATCACGAAGGTCTGGAACGTGTTGAGATCACGCGCGACGCAATGGAGCAGGAAATCGGATTCGCCCGAAACCATCCAGGCGCGGCGTACCAGCGGCCATTGCTTGGTTTTTTCGGCAAATGCCTTGAGGTCGGCATCGGCCTGGCGATGAAGGCCGACCGAGCAGAACGCGACGAGGTCCTGTCCAAGCGAATTACCGTTGAGAATGGCGCGATAACCCCGGATGACGCCGCTTTCTTCAAGCTTGCGCACGCGGCGAAGGCAGGGCGGGGCCGAAATGCCGACGCGTTCGGCCAGCTCGACATTGGTGATGCGCCCGTTGTTCTGGAGCTCCCGAAGGATTTTCCAATCGATTTCATCCAGATCGGCCTTGATCGGCATGCGTAACTCCGCGCGCAAGGAAATTTCATTCCGGGGTAATTATAGAACATTCGTCGCCATCGTGGCGCAATCTAATCCTGCTCATATCAAATGAAACAGGCGGATGTAAACCGCTTAACGCTCGGTCAACGCACCCAGAAAGCGCGTGTGAACAGGATATACACCGTCACCAGCTCCAGACGTCCGACCAGCATCAGGAATGAAAGCACCCACAGCGCCGGATCGTGAATGGTGGAAAAGTTGCCGACGGGACCGATCGTGTCGCCAAATCCGGGTCCGACGTTGGAAAGCGCCGTCAGCGCCCCGGTGAAGGCCGAGACGAAATCGAGGCCCAACGAGGCGAGCAGCACCGCGCCGATGACGAGCGACGCACAATAGAGGAACAGGTAGAGCAGCACGTTCTGCGCGATATCGCCGGAAATCTCCGAGGTGCCGTAACGGATCTTGATGACCGCATGCGGCATGATGAGCCCGGGCGAGATTGGCCTGTGTCAGGCTCCACAGGATGATGAGGCGGTTCATCTTGATGCCGCCGGAGGTGGAACCGGCACAACCGCCGAGGAACGAAGCGAGAAAGAAAATTCCGATCGCAGGCGGTCCCCAGAGCGAATAATCTTCGGTGGCGTAGCCTGTCGTGGTCATGACCGACACGAAGTGGAACGAAGCGGAAATCAGCGCATCGCCGAACGGCACATCGGAGCCGAGCCGCAGCACCACCGCAAGCGCAAAGCTGAAACCGATGGCAATTGTGAAGAACAGTTTTACCTGCGGGTCGGCGAGCGATTCCATGCGGCGCGGCATGAAGGCCTTGATGTAAAGCACGAAGGGGAGGGCCGAGAGCGCCATGAAGATGGTGGAGACGACCAAGAGCAGCCGGTTTCCCTCATAGAAACCGATTGAGCTGTCATGCGTGGAAAAACCTGCCGTCGCCACGGTCGTCAGGCCATGATTGATGGCGTCGAAAACGCTCATGCCGACTGCGAAATAGGCGATGATGCAGGCCGCAGTCAGGCTGAGATAGGCGAGTATGATGCCGAGCGCTATCTGGTTCATGCGCGGGAGGATTTTTTCCGACTTGTCGGAATTCTCCATATGAAAGAGCGCAAGCCCGCCTGCCCGCAGCGAGGGCAGCAACAGAAGGGCGAGACCGATAAAGCCGACGCCTCCGATCCAGCACAGGATCGAGCGCCACAGGAGAATGCCGCGCTGCATGTTGTCGAGGCCGGTGAGCGCGGTCGCGCCGGTGGACGTGACGCCCGACATGGCCTCGAAGAAGGCGGTGGCGTAGCTGATCGGCAGGTGCGAAAAATAAAGCGGGATCGAGCCGAGGAAGCTTGCGGTGAGCCAGAGGCAGGCCGTCAGCAGAAAACCGAGGCGCGGCGTGAAGCGCATGGTCTGGTTCTGGGTGGCCAGCAGAAACAGCGCAGACAATGCGCCTGTAGCCGCAGCCGAGCGGACGAAGATCAGCCAGTCGTCGCTTCCGTCGCGCAGGTCGATCGCCGCAGGCAGAAGCATGGCCGCCGCCATGATGAGGCCGAAACGCGCGCAGATATTGGCGACTGTCTTGTAAATGGCGGCCGGCTCCGGGTTTGGGCGAATTATTCCTATATCAAGCTTGTTTAGCGTGAGATCGATCCACCCGCAACGTGCTGGCATGAAAGGGTTTGCTCAAAAGGTCACAAGCTGTGGCTAAAGCTCGGCAAATCCCTGTGGAAGCTTGCAAACATCTGGGGGCAGACCTACCTTGGCCATAATATCGGGGCATTGGCCGGACAGGATTGCGGAAGCGATTCTGGTGGGCCGGAAACCCGCCGCTTTAAATCGATTTTAAGGTGCACCCAAAAATGTGGAACAGTTTTGGGTGCACGTGAAAACCAACATGAGGAGCGCCGATCCGGCTTGAAGGCCCAGCGCTCCGGGACCGGAGAGAACTTCATGTCACAGCGTCATGCGCCAGTCATTGTCATCGGCTCGGGTCCTGCTGGTTATACTGCGGCGATTTATGCCGCCCGCGCCATGCTGAAGCCAATCGTGATTGCCGGGCTGCAGCAGGGCGGTCAGCTGATGATCACCACCGACGTGGAAAACTATCCGGGCTATGCCGATCCGGTGCAGGGGCCATGGATGATGGACCAGATGGCGACGCAGGCGCAGAATGTCGGCGCCGAGATCGTCCACGACATCATCACCGAGGTCGAAACGACGGTGCGTCCTTTCCGCCTGAAAGGTGATTCCGGCACGATCTATACCTGCGACGCCCTGATTATTGCGACGGGCGCACAGGCCAAATGGCTTGGCCTCGACAGCGAGCAGACCTTCATGGGCGGCGGCGTTTCGGCCTGTGCGACCTGCGACGGTTTCTTCTATCGCGGCAAGGATGTGGTCGTCGTCGGCGGCGGCAATACCGCGGTCGAGGAAGCGCTTTACCTTTCGCATATCGCCAAGAGCGTGACGGTCGTGCATCGCCGCGACGGTTTCCGGGCGGAGAAGATCATGCAGGACCGCCTGCTTTCGCGCCAGAACGTCTCGGTCGTCTGGAACAGCGTGATCGACGAAATCCTCGGCACGGAGGCAAAACCGCCCATGGGCGCGACCGTGACCGGCGTGCGCCTCAAGAATGTCGTGACCGGCGAAACGCAGGAACTCGATACGCATGGCGTTTTTGTCGCCATCGGCCACGCACCGGCGGTTTCTTTGTTCGAGGGCAAACTCAAGCAGAAGCCGAACGGCTATCTATGGACCGCGCCCGATTCGACGGCTACCGACGTTCCGGGCATTTTCGCTGCGGGCGACGTCACCGACGATATCTATCGTCAGGCCGTGACAGCCGCCGGCATGGGTTGCATGGCAGCTCTTGAAGCCGAGCGCTGGCTTGCCGCACAGGAACCGCTGCACGAAGCGGCGGAATAGGGCTTTCCAAGCCAAAAGCGGGAGGCGGTGTTGCCTAAGCTGAATGCGGTCAAAACAATGAGAGGGGATAATCGTGGTCGCTCCGCTCGACTGGGATAAACTGCGCATTTTTCATGCTGCGGCTGAGGCGGGGTCGTTCACCCACGCAGCCCAGACATTGCATCTGTCGCAATCGGCTATTTCGCGTCAGGTCAGCGCGCTGGAGCAGGATGTCGGCGTCCCGCTGTTTCATCGTCATGCGCGGGGTCTGATCCTGACCGAGCAGGGCGAAACGCTCTATCGCACCGCGCATGACGTGCTGATGAAGCTCGAAAACGTTCGCTCGAAGCTTGCCGAAAGCAAGGAAAAGCCGACGGGCCGCCTGCGCGTCACGACGACCGTTGGTCTTGGTTCCGGCTGGCTGATCGAGCGCATTCAGGAATTCGTCGAGCTTTACCCCGATATCCAGCTCCAGCTGATCCTCGACAATGAGGAACTGGACCTGACGATGCGTCATGCGGATTGCGCCATCCGGTTGCGGCAGCCGCAGCAGCCGGACCTGATCCAGCGTCGACTGTTCACGGTGCATATGCATGTCTATGCGTCGGCGGGCTATGTCTCGAAATATGGCAAGCTCAACTCCATAGACGAGATCGACCAGCACCGCGTCGTGACCTTCGGTGAACCGGCGCCGAGCTATCTGACGGGCCTCAACTGGCTGGAGATCGCCGGACGCACGGACGGCAGCTCGCGCATCCCGGCATTGCAGGTCAATAATCTGCTGTCGATCCGCCGCGCCGTGCAGCGCGGCGTCGGCATCGCCGTCCTGCCCGACTATATGGCGGACAAGGAATCCGGCCTGGTGCAGCTTCTGCCCGAACTGGAAGAAATACCGTCCTTCGATACGTTCTTCTGCTATCCGGAAGCCTTGAAGAACTCCGCGAAACTGCACGCCTTCCGCGACTTCCTGTTCTCGAAGGCCCGCAACTGGACCTATTGATCGCAGCTTGTGATTCAAAAAAGGCCGCGCTGGCAATCAGCGCGGCCTTTTGTTTTTTTGGTGATGGCTGTTTACTTGCGCGGCAGCAGGCGCTGGACTTCCTTGGAGGCGTCGGCAAGGGCGTCTTCCGGGGTGGCGGACTGTTCGACGACGCGGGAAAGATTGTCCACGATGGTCTGCGTCACCTTCACGCCGTTGGAACCGGGGAAGGCATACCACGGGATCATCAGCGACATCTGGCTCAGACCAGCCTTGAAGAGCGGATTTTCCTCATAGAACTTGCCGAGATATTCGTCGGACTTCGCGGCCAGCTCGTTGTTCGGCACGTAGCCGGTGCCGGGAACGACGACGGACGCGCCATAGGGTCCGGCGGCGAACTTTGCGAATTTCCATGCCGCATCCTGCTTGCCCTGATCGTCGGTCAGGATGACGACCGCATTGCCGCCGGTGGGCAGGCGACCCTTTTCGGCGTTGATGAGCGGGATCTTCGCCGTGCGAAGATCGAACTTGTCGCCGACATTCTTGATCGTGTTGCGCAGCGCGCCGGTGGTCTGGAACGAGAAGCCGACCTTGCCAGCCGCGAAAGCCTGCTCGCCCGCCGCCTTTGTCAGAACCGGCATGCCGCCTTCCTTCACCATGCGGTCGATGAGCTTGAAGGCTTCGAGCCCCTCCGGTCCGTTGAAGGCGACCTTTTTCTCGTCTTCGGTCAGCATGGTGCCGCCCGCGCCGAACAGCAGCGCGGAGAACATCCAGTCGTCGCCCTGCCAGCGGAAATCGATGCCCTCATTGCCGTTGCCGAGCGCCTTGATCTTGCCGCCCAGTTCAATCACTTCGTCCCAGGTGGTGGGGGGATTGTCGGGATTACCGCCTGCCGCCTTCAGAAGATCGGCGTTGTAATACATGATCGGGTTGGAGGTTGCGAAAGCAAGGCCGACCTGACGGTCGCCGACGCGGGCGAGGCTGAGCAGGTGATCCGTGAAGCCCTGCGCTTCCATGTCGGTTTCTTTTTCGACCAGCGGCTTCATGTCGACGCCGATATTGCGCTCCGCCAGCACGCGCAGGCGGTTCAGACCGGTGAAGGTGATATCCGGCATTTCCGACGTTCCGGCCTGACGCATGATCGTCTGGATGCCTTCTTCATAGGTTGCCGACGGGCTGACGAAGTTGATCTTGATGTCCGGATTTTCTTCCATGAACTTCTTGGAGATGTCGGCCATGACATCCTTGAAGAAACCCGGCATCGGGTAGTGCACGTTCAGCGTCGTGTCGGCAAGGGCGGGCGAGCCGAAGGCCGTTGCCATGGCCAGAGCGGCGAGGGCGCCGGAAAAGCGTTTCATGTTTGAACTCCTGTGGAGGATTGTGGGAAGAATTCAGCCCTTGAGGCCGGTTAGGGTGATGCCTTCGATGAAGCGGCGCTGGGCGGCGAGAAATGCCAGCAGCAGCGGCAGGGTGATGATGAGGGTTGCCGCCATCAGCGCCCCGTAATCGTCGCCCGCTTCCGCAGCGCGGAAATAAAGGAGGCCGAGCGGCGGCGTGGCGCGTTCCATGCCGTTGACCACGATCAGCGGCCAGAACAGGTCATTCCAGTGCGCGACAACGGAGAAGATCGAGAAGGCCGTAATCGCAGGCCATGCATTGGGCACGATCACCCGCATGACGATGCCGGCTTCCGACATGCCGTCGAGGCGGGCGGCGCTGATGAGATCGTCCGGCATGGCGCGGAAGAACTGCAGAAACAGGAATATGCCGAAGACCGAGATGAAGAACGGTGCGCTGAGGGCAAAGTAGCTGTTGAGCACGCCAAGCTGATTGAAGCCCACATAGAAGGGCAGTGCCGTGGCATGGATCGGCACCAGCAGGCCGAGCATGACCATCATCATCATGATGCGCTGGCCGCGGAAGTTGAGCTTTGCCATGGCGTAGGCGCAGGGGATGGCGACCACGACCTGGATGACCAGCACGAGCGCGCAGACGATTACGCCGTTGAACAGCAGAAGCCCCATCGGCACGCGGCTCATCGCCTTGGCCAGATTGTCCCAGAGCGCCCAGTTGTGCGGGATCAGCGACAGGGAGGACGAGAATATGTCCTGCTGCGATTTTGCTGCCGTGGACAGCATGAAGATATAGGGCGCGAGGAAAAGCAGGGCACCCAGCGACAGAAGTCCAAGACGGAAAGAACGAGCCAATGTCATCCGGGTATCCTCAATAGTGGGTGCGGCGGTCCAGCACGCGGAATTGCAGCATCATCAGGATCACGAGGACCGCGAGAAAGATCACCGTCATGGCGGAGGCATAGCCGACGCGCAGATAGACGAAGCCTTCCTGGTAGATCGTCCAGAGCAGGACTTCCGAAGCCTTGTTCGGGCCGCCTTCGGTCAGTGTCTTGACCGTCTCGAAGACCTTCACGGCGTTGATGATGCTGATCGTCGTGACGAAAAGCGTGGTGGGGCCGAGCAGGGGCCATGTGACCAGCCGGAAGCGCTCCCAGCCGTTTTTCACGCCATCCACTTCGGCAGCCGAATAGAGTTCTCGCGGGATGGCGGTGAGACCGGCCAGAAACAGCACCATGTTGAAGCCGACGCTTTGCCAGATGCCGATAAGCGCGAGGCTGAACAGAACCGTATCGCTGGAACCGAGCCAGTTGGGACCGGCAATGCCGATCATGCCCAGCATGGCGTTGACGGGGCCGAGCGTCGGATGCAGCAGATATTGCCAGACGGTTGCCATGGCGACGAGCAGGGAGGCGACCGGCAGGAAATAGACGGTGCGGAAGAAGGATTTGCCGCGAACTTCGCCTTCGATGAGGAGCGCCACGCCAAGGCCGAGGAAGACGGAAGCGGGTGCCACGATGGCGGTGTAGATGGCGGTGTTCTTCAGCGAGATCAGAAATGTCCGGTCGCTGAACAGTTCGGCGTAGTTTTCCAGTCCGATGAATTCGAAACCGTCATAACCAAGCTCGAAATTGGTAAGGCTCCAGAAGATAACGGCGGCTGTCGGCAGGAGAATAAGCAGCACCGTCAAAATGATGGCCGGAGCCGCAAGTTTCCAGGCAAGCCGTTCTTCACGGCGGCGAGCTTCCTCAGCCGCCGTCCGTGCGCTGGTGGCCGCAGGAGCGGGGATCGCGACATCAGACATGGGCAGCAGCCTTTTCCGGCGATGCCGTCTTGACGATATTTCCGGCGGGCTGGCGCAGGCGCAGGCCATCTTCCCCGAAGAGATAGGCGTGGTTGGCATCGAAATGCAGGCCGACCGGGAGGCCAACGACGATATCGCGGGCTTCTTCGGGCGCAAGCTTCACGGTGAGGTCCTGCGGGGAGCCGGGAGCCTTGAGGTAGACGAGCACTTCAGAGCCGAGAAACTCGATCCGCGAGACCGTGCCCGCAATGCCCGTCTTGTCGTGCGGCTTGAGCTGGAAATGTTCGGGACGAATGCCGATGCGGATAGTGGTGCCGGAATGGGCGGCGACATCCTGCAGGATGGCGCGACCGGCAAAATGCACCATGCCGTTATCGCTGACCAATGCTTCCAGAATATTGATGCGCGGCGTGCCGATGAATTGCGCGACCTCGATATGGCGGGGATCGTTATAGATCGCGGTCGGCGTGTCGATCTGCAGCAGCTTACCGCCCATCATCACCGCTACGCGGTCGGCCATGCTGAGCGCTTCGGCCTGATCGTGGGTCACATAGATGGTTGGCACGCCTGCGCGACGATGCAACTCGACAATCTCGGCCCGAGTGTGAACGCGCAGATTGGCGTCGAGGTTCGACAGCGGCTCATCCATCAGGAATGCGCCCGGTTGGCGCACGAGCGCGCGGGCAAGGGCGACGCGCTGGCGCTGGCCGCCCGACATCTGGCCCGGCTTGCGGTCGAGCAGATGGTCGATCCTGAGGCTGGTCGCCGTGGCCTTGACCTGTTTCTGGATGGCGGCGCGTTTGCGCCGCTGGCCGGGCAGGAAGGCGCCTACCATCGGCAGGCGTTCCACGGCGGTCAGGTCACGCATGGCAAGCGGCACCGCAATGTTCTGTGCCGCCGTCAGATGGGGATAGAGCGCATAGGACTGGAAAACCATGGCGATGTTCCGGTCGGCGGGATGCGCGCCGGTTATGTTGCGTCCCGCAAGCTCGACGCTTCCTTCATCCGCATGATCGAGACCGGCGAGAATGCGTAAAAGCGTGCTCTTGCCGCAACCCGACGGGCCGACGAGGGCGATGAATTCGCCTTCCGCCGCTTCGATGGAAATGCCATCGAGAATGCGGTTGCCTCCGTAGGATTTGCCGATGTCGCGAAGGACGAGCGTGCTCACTGGCTTGCCTCCTCGGTGACCTTCTCGCCGTCGCCCGTGTGATGCGGATAGACTTCATGCACCACATCGTCGATGACATAGGGGGTCAGCTCGTCGATGCGGACAATGCTGCTCGTGGCGACTTCATCGAGGTCGTGAATTGCAGCGCCGAGTATGCGCTCGCCGGGCAGGTCGCGCTCCATCGGGCCGACGATGAAGGCGGCGGCAGGCGCCCAGACATAGTTCGTGCCGAAGGCGTCGCCCGACCAGGCGCGGTGCAGGTGGCCGCTGGCGTGAAGCTGCACATTATACTGCGCGAAAAGATCATAGAGGCGCTGGCGCGGGGCGGGGCGGATGCCCCAGTAACCGCTGTCGCCTTCATCCGGATCGTCCACAAAGAGCGGCTTGTGCGCAAAGACGGCGACCGGCTTGCCGTCGCTGTTTTTCAATTCATCCTCGAGCCACTGGAACTGTTCGGCTTCTTCGGCTTCACCGGAACCGATGACGAGGCTGTTGAGGCCGATAATGCGCCAGTTTCCGAAATTTTCCGCCCAGCGGTCCGGGCCGATATGGCGGCGCCAGCGCATCAGGCGCTGCGCATTGACGGGCTGGTGGCTTTCGGGAAGATGACCGATGTCGTGATTGCCCGGAAGGGTGAGGACACGCGCGGGAAGTTCGTTGAGGCAGGCGCGGCAGAACAGAAGGTCGGCCTCCACGTCAGCACCATCGACCGTCAGGTCGCCGGTGTGGATGATGAGATCGGGCTTCTGCTGGTCGATCCAGGCAACGAGCGGTTCCCAGTTGCGGTTGAAGTGCGGCTTGATGGGGCTGAGGTGAGTGTCTGTAATCTGAACGATCCGCACGGGTACGCTCCTTCTCGGGTCTGTCTGTGGGGGCAGCGCTTTTTCACGCGCCGCACATGCGCCAGGCGCGTCATGCGCGGCGTCTTGCCGGGGCTTTTAGGCTCGTTATGTGACAGGCCCGCTGCATTGCAGTGACAGTTGCGTGACATCTGCTTCGGGCGACTCAAAAAGGGTGATTTGCCAAATTTGCGGGCATTGCCATGTCGCCCATGCCCATGCTTTAGGCGGTTGATTTGCCCATTATAATATTACGAAGTAATTCTGTTCGGAATAACTAGATGATTTCAAAGGATTTTCTTGCCTGGTCAAGACATGCGTAAAACGCATAGCTGCATTGCGCTAAAGTCTCATTGCAAAAACAATGGGCAACAGGCATATAAAGGTCATCTCAGCGCTGCGTTTCCTCCTCCCATTTGCGCGGGCTGAGTGTTCCCCTCTGGAGGTTTGCCTCGAAGGCACCTTCAAAACTCAAAGCCAGACATTTGTCTGGCTTTTTTTTTGGCTTTTCGCCGGGCCGGGCGACGCATTGCAACGATAGCCAGATGTTTATCGCGCTCAACTGTCGCTTTTGACAGGTCCGGGAAGCCCGACCTGCCCGCCACGGCAAGTCTCAAATTGCAGATATGAAAAAGGGGCCTTTCGGCCCCTTGGTATGCTTTGCTCTGACTGTTTGTTCTGTCGCATTATCCTACGCAAAACCGCTACGCACTTTTGCTGGAAATGCTCTAGCGCAGGCTGGCGCAGAAGCGCTGGATGCGGGTGCAGGCTTCTTCAAGCAGCGCATCCGACGTCGCATAGGAAATGCGGAAGTTCGGTCCGAGGCCGAATGCCGAACCGTGCACGACGGCAACGCCTTCGGCTTCCAGCAATTCGGTGACGAAATCTTCGTCGGTCTCGATGACCTTGCCAGCTTCCGTCTTCTTGCCGATCAGGTCAGCGCAGGACGGATAAACGTAGAACGCACCTTCAGGTGTAGGGCACTTGATGCCCTTGGCCTGGTTGAGCATCGAGACGACCAGATCGCGGCGGGCCTGGAAGATCTTCTTGTTTTCCGGGATGAAGTCCTGGGTGCCGTTGAGGGCTTCGACTGCGGCCCACTGTGCGATGGAGCAGGCGCCGGAGGTCTGCTGACCCTGAACCATGTCCATGGCCTTGATGAGCTGCAGCGGTCCGGCTGCGTAGCCGATGCGCCAGCCGGTCATGGCATAGGCCTTCGACACGCCGTTCATGGTGAGCGTGCGGTCGTAGAGCGAAGGTTCGACCTGAGCAGGCGTGGTGAAGACGAAATCGCCATAGACCAGATGCTCATACATGTCGTCGGTCAGAATCCAGACATGCGGATGACGAACCAGAACCTCGGTCAGGGACTTCAGTTCTGCTTCCGTATAAGCCGCGCCGGTCGGGTTCGACGGCGAGTTGAAGATGAGCCACTTGGTCTTCGGGGTGATCGCCTTTTCCAGATCGGATGCGGTCAGCTTGAAATTGTCTTCGATCTTCGTGTTGATGAAAACCGGGTTGCCGCCGTTGATCGCCACCATTTCAGGATAGCTGACCCAGTAGGGGGCAGGGATGATGACTTCATCGCCGGGGTTCAGCGTCGCCATGAAGGCGTTGAACAGGATCTGCTTGCCGCCAGTGCCGACGATCGTCTGTTCCGGCTTGTAGTCGAGGCCGTTTTCGCGCTTGAACTTGGCAACGATGGCCTGACGCAGCTCGGGGATACCGGCTACAGGCGTGTATTTCGTTTCGCCGCGATTGATGGCGTCGATAGCCGCCTGCTTGATATTTTCCGGCGTGTCGAAGTCGGGCTCGCCCGCACCGAGACCAATCACGTCCTTGCCCTTGGCTTTCAGTTCACGTGCTTTCTGGCTGACCGCGATGGTCGCAGAAGGCTTAACACGGGAAAGGGCGTCGGCGAGAAATGCCATGATAGATCTCCATAAATGGCAGGCTCTGTTAACCGGCACCGGGCGCGGTCCGGTTTTGCGGATTTTCTATGTCCCATCGGCGCGGGAAGCGCAACAGATGGATTGAGAATTCGTCCGCAATTGCCGGATTTCGCGCAAATGTGTTGCCGAAACGAACAGATCCATCAGCAATGCTGACATATTAGCGCAAAGAAACTGATTGGACAGGAAGCTGGCGGGCAGGAATATTGCGGCAAACAGGAGACGACCATGCTGACGCTTTATGAACACGCCGATTCCGGCAATTGCTACAAGCCTCGCCTGCTTCTGGCGAAGATCGGCAAGCCCTTTCGTCACGTCGCGGTTTCCTCGCTTGATGGATCGACGCGGACGCCGGAATATCTGGCCAGGAACCCGAACGGCAAGGTTCCGCTGCTGGAACTGGAAGACGGTCGTTTCCTCGCGGAATCGAACGCCATTCTCCTGCATCTGGCGGAGGGAACACCCCTGTTGCCGCAAGACCCCTACGAGCGCGCTCTGGTCTATCAATGGCTGTTCTTCGAGCAATATAGCCATGAGCCTTATATCGCGGTGCGCCGTGCCTTGATGGTCTATCCGGAGCGGTCGCGTGATGCGACGCCGGAGCGTCTCGCTTCCACGCTGGCTGGCGGCGAAAAGGCGCTGGCCGTGATGGAAACCCAGTTGAAGAAAACGCCGTTCATCGCCGGTCACACTTATACGGTGGCTGATATCGCGCTCTATGCCTATACGCACGAAGCGCATCTGGGCGGTTTCGACATGCAGCGATATCCCGCCGTGCGCGCATGGCTGGAGCGTGTCGCCAGCGACAAGGGGCATGTGCCGATCGAGTGGCTGCCTTAAGGTTCTATCCTGCCATCAGGTCGCGCAGGCTGCGCGTGGCCATCAGCTTGTAAGCCGCTATCAGCGCATCGCATTCGCTTTCCGAAACCTCGACGGCGATGCGCATGGTGGATTCGCCGAAATGCATCAGCAGGAACGCGGATTCGTCCAGTTGCGGCGGCAGCTTGCCGGGGGCGATCCGGCGGATCGTATCGGCCAGCAGCTGGCCGTTCTGCCTGCTTTCATCAATTTCCAGCTTTGACAGGGACTTGTCTGTCTGCGTGGCCGACCAGATGTCGCGCATTGCCGGTTCCAGCCGCATCAGCCCCAGATATTCATCGATCAATGCATTGAAGGCGACAATCAGCTCATCTGCCGAATTGGCGGTCGCGAGCCCTTCGGCGATACACTGGCGCGATTGTGCATTGGAGCTTTCAAACAGGTAGCGGATCAGGGCGCTCTTGTCGGGGAAATACTGATAGAGCGCGCCAATGGAAATACCGGCCTGCTGGGCGATCTCACTCATCCTGAGACTGTCGCTGCCTTTGGCGGCGATCAGAGCCGTGGCGCATTCTGCTATGCGACGGATCTTCTCCTGCGCGCGGCTCTGGCTGGGTGTGCGGCGCAGGACAGGGGTGCTGGTGGCCTCTGCTTGCCCGGCGGAATTCTGCTTCATGACCGACTCACATATTTCGCTCTTGACAGAATATGAGGATTACTCACATATTGCAAATATGAGGGTTACTCAGATTTTTGGCCGCGAAGGTGAACAGGTTTCGTGCGGATAAAGCTTCCGCCGACGACAGAGGGAGGACAGTCATGACGACGGGTTTTCAGTTGCTGGTTCTGCTGACGGCATGGGGCAGCGCCATTACAGGCGGCATTTTCTATGCGTTCTCAAGTTTTGTGATGGTCGCGCTGGCGCGCATTCCGGCGAGCGCGGGCATGATGGCGATGCAGTCGATCAACATCACCGTGCTCAACGGCACGTTCTTCGCCGCCTTTTTCGGCACCGCATTGCTGTGCCTCGCGATTATCGTGCTGGGATTGATAGGCTTCGGGGGCCTGTCGACGTGGGCGGTGGCCGGCGCTGCCGTCTATCTCGTCGGCACTATCGGCGTCACGATGGTTCTCAACGTGCCGCTGAACAACCAGCTTGCCGTGATGGACGTCAATGCCGCTGCGTCCGCCGACGCCTGGCTCGTTTATGTGCGCGACTGGACCTTGTGGAATCACGTCCGCACCATTGCCGCGCTGGTCGCAGCGCTCATTCTTGGCGCAAGCGCGATGGGACGGGGCTGAACGGAACGGCGGACAAACAAAAAAGGCGGGCCCGAGGACCCGCCTTTTTTGTTATATTCTGACGATCAGGCTGCGACGAGGTTGTCTGCAGACGAACGGCCGGAACGGCGGTCCTGAACGATTTCGTAAGAAACCTTCTGACCTTCGTCGAGCGTGGCAAGGCCAGCGCGCTGAACGGCGGAGATGTGAACGAATACGTCCGTGCCGCCCTGGTCAGGCTGGATGAAGCCGAAGCCCTTGGTCGTGTTGAACCACTTAACTGTTCCCGTAGCCATGGGAATGTCCTTTGTAACATAGTAATTTTTAAGTCCGTATGCTTCGCACACGTGCCCGTGAATCGAATTTATGGACAGGAGATCGTCAGGAAGCACGGCGGGCCGCACGGGTCGCAAAGTCACTCGACCGAAAAATCGATGCGCTAACTATATGCGACAAATTTGACCAATACAAGATAGATAGAATGCGAGCTAGAAACTGATTTTACTGATGCTTTCAGCCATTCCAAGGCCCAGCCGGTTTTGCGCGCTCCTGCGGTCGAGCCAGAACAGCCGAAACAGGATCGGCGCGCCGCCGTCGCAAGGCGACATTTCATAGTGATCCCAGGTTTCAGGCATCGTGGCGTTCAATTTCAGGTGGAAGCAATGGCGGCGGTGCCGCTCCCTGGAGCCCCTTTCCGGATAGTCGTAAACAACGGTTTCGAGGTGGATCATGCTGTCGCTGGGGAGAAGCCCCGTTTCTTCGGCGAATTCGCGATAGGCGGCGGCGAGAATGTCTTCTCCCGCATCGACCGTGCCGCCCGGCACCTGTAGCGGTGTTTCGGGAAAATCCGGTTCTTCAAATACCAGAAGGCGGTCGTTCCACGTTGCATAAATGAGCACTTTGTCGATGGGCTTGATCGTGACAGCCATGGATTGCTTTCCGGCAGGGTTCGGGGTCCGGCCATCATTGCAGCGAAAGCCTGCCGGTAAAACCCGCATATTGTTGTGGGGCGTATCAGCTCTCCTGCGCGAAAAAATGTGCCGATCTCCAATCTTTGACTTCCGCGTGAAGCCGGAATCGCCGGACTGCTCTATGTATTTGTAGTGACGCATTTCCCAACGCAAAACCGGTTCCCACTTTTGCTGGAAATGCTCTAATGAGTATCTGCAAAATCGAGCGGGCCACGGGCAGCGAGGCAGGAAATGACGTCTGAACCAGACAAGGACAAGACGAAGCAGAGCGCACCCGGGAAGGAGCGCCGCCGCAAGAAGCCCAGACGCAGCGTCACGGAACGCCTGCGCAAAAGTTCCGCCAAGCTGATCGGCGGCACGCCGTCGCGCGATGGGACCGATCTTTTTTCACAGGTTTCGATGATGGTCGGGGCTTTTCTGGTCTCGCCGGTGCGCAACACGCTGATTGCGCTCGGGGCCGGGATTTTTGCTCTCGTCGTGCTGATCGCCATCGGGCAGGTGGCAATCAATCGCTGGAACGAACCGTTCTACGATGCACTTGCCCGTCGGGATTTACAGGCTTTCTTCCATCAATTGATGGTGTTCTTCGGGATTGCAGGCGCTCTTCTGCTTCTCAACGTATCGCAGACCTGGCTCAACCAGATGTTCAAGCTCAAGATGCGCGAGGGGCTGGCCCGCGATCTGGTGGGGCAATGGCTGGCGCCGGGCAGGGCCTTCCGCCTCGCCAATGCGGGCGAGATCGGCATCAACCCTGATCAGCGCCTGCATGAAGATGCGCGGCACTTTGCGGAAATGTCGTGCGATCTGGGGATCAACCTGCTCCAGTCGACCGTCATTCTGGTGAGTTTCGTCGGCGTTCTGTGGTCGCTTTCGAGCGGTTTCGTGTTTCATGTCGCGGGCTACAGCTTCTCCATCCCCGGTTACATGGTCTGGGCCGTTATCCTTTATGCGGCTTCCGCCTCCTGGCTCACATGGATCGTGGGGCGCAGCCTGGTCAACATCAACGCCAACCGCTATGCGCGCGAGGCGGATTTCCGCGCATCGCTGATGCGGGTCAATGAACATCTCGACGCCATCACCCTGTCGCGCGGCGAGGGGGATGAGAGACGCCGCCTCGATCTGGACATCGATGCGGTTCTGGGCGCGATCCGCAAGATCGTCTATGCAACCACGCGGCTGACTTGGGTGACGGCAGGTTATGGCTGGCTGACGATCGTGGCGCCGATCCTCGTTGCAGCACCGGTCTATTTCGGTGGCGGGCTGACATTCGGCGGTCTGATGATGGCGGTCGGCGCATTCACGCAGGTGCATAATGCGCTGCGCTGGTTCGTCGACAATTTCGGTGCGATCGCCGACTGGCGGGCGACGCTGCTTCGCGTCGCGAGTTTTCGCCAGGCGGTGCTGCACATGGATGCGCTTGGCCATCTGGACCGGCAGATCGACCTTGCAACGAATGACGATGACAGGCTGACGCTGGACGGTGTTTCCATTGCCGCGCCCGACCAGTGCCTGAAGCTTTCCCGCAAGGCCTTTTCGGTGAAGCCCGGCGAGCGGGTGCTGGTGACTGGCGGGACCGAGACACAGAGAACGCTGCTCTTCCGCGCACTGGGCGGGCTTTGGCCATGGGGCGAGGGGCGGATCGGCATGCCGGCTGGCGTAGGCGTGGCCTTCATGCCGCGCGCGCCCTATTTTCCGCCGGGCAATCTCAAGGGCGTGATCGTCTATCCGCTCGATATCAAGAAGTTTTCCGAACAGGATCTGGAGAATGTTCTGCGGCGGGCCGGGCTTGAGCGTCTGGCGACCAGTCTTGACCACGCTGCACGCTGGGATCGCGTCCTGACGGACGATGAGCGTCAGTGTATCGCTTTCGCCCGCCTGATCCTGCAGAAACCGCAGTGGATCGTCATCGATGGCGCGCTCGACGGCCTCGATGCCGAAGCCTACGACCGGATTCGCGACATGCTGAATACCGAGCTGAAAGATGCAGCCGTCATTCATCTTGGCAAGCCGCATCTGCATGACGGGCTTTTCACCCAGCAGATCAGTCTGGAAGACGACCCTTCAGGAAAGCCTCTGGAGGTGCGGGCCCTGAAAACGGCATGAAAAAGCCGCCGGTCGCCCGGCGGCTTTTCAACTTTCATGAGTTAGAACGGTTCCGGTTAAAACGGAGTCGTTGGAACTGCTCTAACTATTTGTTTTGTCGCATTTTCCTCACGCAAAACCGCTTCGCACTTTTGCTGGAAATGCTCTATGCGGTCAGCGGAAGTAATCCTGAAGCGGACGAACTTCCAGCGAGCCTGCCTTGAGCGCGGCGATGGCTTCGGCAGCAGCTTCCGCTCCGGCCATCGTCGTATAGTAAGGCAGCTTCTGCATCAGCGTTGCGCGGCGGATCGACTTGGAGTCGGAAACGGCACTTGCGCTGTCCGTCGTATTGAAGACCAGATGAATCTGGCGATTGCGGATCGCGTCTTCCACATGCGGACGGCCTTCGATGACCTTGTTGATCTTGGTCGATTCGACGCCGTTTGCTTCGAGGAACTTCTGCGTTCCGCCGGTCGCCATGACCTTGAAGCCGATGCTTGCCAGCAGGCGGACGGGGCCGAGCACGCGTTCCTTGTCCTCATCGCGGACCGATACGAAGACCGTGCCTTCACGCGGCAGTTCCACGCCGGCACCGAGCTGTGCCTTTGCGAAGGCCAGAGCATAGTCGTAGTCGAGACCCATGACTTCGCCGGTCGAGCGCATTTCAGGCCCAAGCAGCGTGTCGACGCCGGGGAAGCGGGCAAACGGGAACACGGCTTCCTTGACCGCGATATGCGGACGGGAAGGGGTCTTCGGCTTGCCGCCATAGGCGCCGAGTGCTGCCTCAAGGCTTTCACCGGCCATGATGCGGGCTGCGACCTTGGCAATCGGGGTGCCGACCGTCTTGGCCACGAAGGGAACCGTGCGCGATGCACGCGGATTGACTTCGAGAATGAAGATTTCGCCGTCCTTGATGGCGAACTGCACATTCATCAGGCCGCCCACATGAAGCGCCTTGGCCAGCGCTGCCGTCTGGCGTTCCAGTTCGGCGACGATTTCAGCCGAAAGTGTGTGCACCGGCAGCGAGCAGGCGCTGTCGCCCGAGTGGATGCCGGCTTCCTCGATATGCTCCATGATGCCGGCGACAAAGCTGTCCTTGCCGTCGCACAGGCAGTCGACGTCCACTTCGATGGCTTCGGTCAGATAGGTGTCGAACAGGAGCGGGTTCTTGCCGAGCAACGTGTTGATCTGGCCGGTCTTGTCGTTCGGGTACTTGGCCTTGATGTCTTCAGGCACCAGTTCCGGCACGGTATCGAGCAGATAGTTCTGCAACGAACGCTCATCATGGATGATCTGCATGGCGCGGCCACCCAGAACATAAGACGGGCGCACGACAAGCGGGAAACCGAGATCGGCGGCGACGAGGCGGGCCTGTTCGACCGAATAGGCGATGCCGTTCTTAGGCTGGTTGAGATCGAGCTTGATCAGCAGCTTCTGGAAGCGGTCGCGGTCTTCGGCAAGGTCGATGGCGTCCGGCGAGGTGCCGAGGATCGGAATGCCTGCCTTTTCAAGCGCATTGGCGAGTTTCAGCGGGGTCTGACCGCCAAACTGCACGATGACGCCATGAAGCGTGCCCTTTTCCTGCTCGACGCGCAGGATTTCCAGCACGTCTTCCGCGGTCAGCGGTTCGAAATAGAGACGGTCCGAGGTGTCGTAGTCGGTCGAAACCGTTTCCGGGTTGCAGTTGACCATGATGGCTTCGTAATCGGCATCGCCGAGCGCGAAGGCTGCATGGCAGCAGCAATAATCGAACTCGATGCCCTGACCGATACGGTTCGGACCGCCGCCGAGAATGACGACCTTCTTGCGATCCGATACTTCGGCTTCCGAGCGCGGCTGGCCGACGAAAGGCGTTTCGTAGGTCGAGTACATATAGGCGGTCGGTGATGCGAATTCGGCCGCGCAGGTGTCGATGCGCTTGTAGACCGGATGCACGTCGAGATCGGCGCGCAGCTTGGCCACGTCTTCCGCGTCCTTGCCGGTCAGGCTTGCAAGGCGCGCATCGGAGAAGCCCATGGCCTTCAGCATGCGCAGGTTTTCAGCGTCCTGCGGCAGACCATGTTCGCGAATGCGCTCTTCAGTCTTCACGATGGCTTCGATCTGTTCGAGGAACCACGGATCGATCTTCGATGCGTCGTGGACCTGCTCGGTGGTGAGGCCAAGGCGCATTGCCTGCGCTACCATGCGCAGACGATCCGGCGTCGGCGTGCCGATGGCGGCGCGGATGGCGTTCTTTTCGTCGCCTTCCTCGATGTTGGGGATGGCGATTTCATCAAGGCCGGTCAGGCCGGTTTCGAGACCGCGCAGTGCCTTTTGCAAGCTTTCCTGGAAGGTACGGCCAATGGCCATCACTTCACCGACCGACTTCATGGCGGTGGTCAGGATCGGCGAGGAACCGGGGAATTTCTCGAAGGCAAAACGCGGGATTTTGGTGACGACATAGTCGATCGACGGCTCGAACGAGGCAGGCGTTGCACCGCCGGTAATGTCGTTGTCGAGTTCATCGAGGGTGTAGCCGACGGCGAGCTTGGCTGCGACCTTGGCGATCGGGAAGCCGGTTGCCTTGGAAGCCAGCGCCGAAGAGCGCGACACGCGCGGGTTCATTTCGATGACGATCATGCGGCCATTGGCCGGATTGATCGCGAACTGGACGTTGGAGCCGCCGGTTTCGACGCCGATCTCGCGCAGCACCGCAATCGAGGCGTTGCGCATGATCTGGTATTCCTTGTCGGTCAAGGTCAGCGCAGGCGCAACCGTGATCGAGTCGCCGGTATGCACGCCCATCGGGTCGAGGTTTTCAATCGAGCAGATGATGATGCAGTTGTCCGCCTTGTCGCGGACGACTTCCATTTCATATTCTTTCCAGCCCAGAACCGACTCTTCGATTAGAACTTCGGTCGTCGGCGAGGCGTCGAGGCCGCGTTCGATGATCTCAAAGAATTCCTGGCGGTTATAGGCAATGCCGCCGCCGGTGCCGCCGAGCGTGAAGCTCGGGCGGATGATGGCGGGAAGGCCGACCACGTCGAGCGCCTGCGCTGCCTTTGCAAGCGCATGGCTCATATAGCGCTGCTTGCGTTCCACTTCGCCGAGCTGCCATTCGGTTTCCAGCTTGTCGAGCGCCTTGTCGAGATCGTCGCCGGAGAACTGCGCCTTCACTTCGGCGCGCTTGGCTTCGTGGCGCTTGCGGTCCTCGTCCTTGATTTCGGTCGCGTTGGCGAGCATCGAGCCCGGCGTGTCGAGGCCGATCTTCTGCATCGCCTCGCGGAAGAGCGCGCGATCTTCCGCCTTGTCGATGGCTTCCGCATTGGCGCCGATCATCTCGACATTGTAGCGCTCGAGAACGCCCATGCGGCGGAGCGACAATGCGGTGTTGAGCGCGGTCTGGCCGCCCATGGTGGGCAGGATCGCATCCGGGCGTTCCTTGGCGATGATCTTGGCCACGACTTCCGGGGTGATCGGCTCGATATAGGTCGCATCGGCCAGATCGGGATCGGTCATGATCGTGGCGGGGTTGGAGTTGACGAGGATGATGCGGTAGCCTTCCTCTTTCAACGCCTTGCAGGCCTGCGTGCCGGAATAGTCGAACTCGCAAGCCTGGCCGATGACAATGGGGCCCGCGCCGATAATCAGGATCGATTTGATATCTGTACGTTTCGGCATGAGCTCATCCTATCTTCTTCGCGCGCATGATCTTGTCCCGAAACCGGTTCCCACTTTCGAGAGACATGCTTCTTAGCCTGCCAGAAAAGCCCGCACGGTTTTCCGGCGGGTTGGCAGCTTATGAATTCTGTGGGCTAAGCGGGCCTTATAGGCAATCATTTCGATAAGCGGAACCCCACAAATCGTTTTATTTCAAAGAAAGTGGGGGCATTCACGAAAATTCTGCTTTCTCCGTGGATGTTATAACCGAACCAAAGCGTTCGCGGGCTGATTTCCGACTCGCGCGGCTGACCGGCAGCAGCGTGCCGTCCTTCGTCAGCAGGCTGAGACCGCCATTGGTCTTGCACAATTCTGCAACGTGCCGGTCGGCAACCCAGTGCGAGCGATGAATCTGAAGTCCGCTCGTATTGCCGACCTCGTTCACGGCATCGGAAAAGCGGAGAAGGAGAAGTTCCTCTCCCCGGCTGGTGACGATCCTTGTGTAGTGATCTTCCGCGGAAAGACGCAGAATCGCGCCGCGATTGCCGGGTTTCAGCCGGGCGAGCAATGGGGGTGGCGTGTCGGCAATATTTCTCGGCACGGATTCCAGCTCACGGCGCAGCGTCATGTAGGCGAGAATGCAGAAAAGGGCGCTGAGGGGCAAGGCGACCGAGGCGTTGGCGAGAACCGCACTCGCCGTGGGCGTTCTGCCCGAAAAGCCCCAGTCGATAAACCCGATCCAGAGCCCGATCGGAAGGGCAGCCACAACAGCGCCGGCCATCATGCGGGCAAAGGCATGCTTGAAAAATGGTTCAAGAAAAGCATCCGCCAGAACAGAAAAGGCGATTGCGGTTGACCAACCGGCAAACTGCACCGAGAGCCAGTAAAAGAAGCGAACCGCAACCGGCATGGACTGGTCCGTCCCGAAGGGGCCGGTAACGGTGAAGATCAGCACGACGACGAAGAAGGTGCCCCACAGGCGCAGCGCACGAATGATGGTCGACAATTCGCGAAGCGCGGATTGCAACAAGCCCCCGGTCACGTAGTTTTCCTGCATTTGACGCCGTTTCGATTGAGGTGAGCGCAGTCTTGTTGATAGCGACAGGAAATTCAACAGGAACGCTGCGATGAACTTCGAACCGCTTCTTCATGCACCGCTTGCCATTCAGATCCATGTCGCGACTGTCGTGCCCGCCGCCATCATCGGCCTTGTCATCTTCATGCGCCGCGAGGGTACGAGACTGCACAAGGCGCTCGGGCGCCTTTGGGTGATGCTGATGGTGGCAACTGCCATCTCGAGCTTTTTCATTCACCAGATCAATCTCATAGGCGGCTTCAGCCCGATACATATTCTTTCGATACTGGTGCTGGCGGGGTGTGCGTGCGCCGTCGTTGCTGCCCGGACAGGGCAGATAGAGGCACATCGCAGGGTCATGAGAAGCGTCTATCTCGGCGGAATTCCTGGAGCAGGGTTCTTTGCCTTCATGCCCGGACGCATCATGAACGAGGTTGCGTTTCCTTATGGATGGAGGTCGCCATTTCTTTTGGCCTGCCTTCTGCTGGCTCTCTTTGCGGCAGGTTTCACCTATCGAAGCCGAAGGGGGTTTCTTGTGAGCAAACTATTGCGAAAGAGTCTTCGTTTGTGATTGACGCTGCCATTTACTTTTTATGTTGCCGTGCCAACTCTTTATGCGACAATTACAGGTATAGTTTGGTGCCGCTTCGTTAAGGGTGGCACGGTGCACGGGAGTTGGTCAATGCGCTGGCAAGGCCGTAGGCAAAGCGACAATGTTGAAGATCTGCGCGGAGAGCAGGGCGGTGGTGCAGGCGGCGGCTTCGGTCGCGGCGGGGGCCTTGGCGGTCCGGGATTTCGAATCGTCCGTGGCGGCGGGATTTCAGGCATCCTCATTCTGGTGGTGATGTTCTTCGTGCTGCGCGCCGTGGGCATCGATCCGCTGCCAATCCTGTTCGGTGACGGCAGCATGGGGCCGAGCGTGACCCAGCAGGCCGACCAGTCGGGACGGACGGTTGCCGAAGGCGGCAATGTTGCCAATGACGAGACGACGCAGTTTGCCCGCACCATCCTTGCCGAGACGGAAGACGTTTGGAGCGGCATTTTCCAGTCGCGCGGCCAGACCTATACCAAGCCGACGATGGTGCTGTTTTCGGGACAGGTTCGTTCGGCCTGCGGTTTTGCATCTGCGGCTTCAGGGCCGTTTTACTGCCCCGGCGACCGCAAGCTCTACATCGATCTGAGCTTCTATAACGAACTGGCCAACCGCTTCGGGGCTTCCGGCGATTTTGCGCGTGCCTATGTTCTGGCGCATGAGGTCGGCCACCATGTGCAGAACCTGCTCGGCATCCTGCCGAAATTCAACCAGATGCGCCAGCAGATGAGCGAAGCGCAGGCAAACCAGATGTCGGTCCGCGTCGAGCTACAGGCCGATTGCTTCGCCGGTGTGTGGGGCTACTACACGGAGCAGAAGGGCATTCTGGAGTCAGGCGACCTGGAAAGTGCGCTCAATGCGGCCCACCAGATCGGCGACGATACGCTGCAACGCCGCAGTCAGGGTTATGTCGTGCCTGAAAGCTTCAATCACGGCACCTCGGCCCAGCGTGCCAAATGGTTCCAGCGCGGTTTCGACAGCGGAAAGCTGGAATCATGCGATACGTTCAGCGGTGACGTTTAAGATCGTTTCGATATTGCGGAAAAGGCGGTTTCGACCGCCTTTTTCTTTATCCGGCGGAATTCCATTTTCTTTTTGTCGAAACCGGGGAATATTCGCCTTGTCGTGAAATAATTTTCCAGATAAATGCTTTTTGACCGGCGCGGCCCTTTTCCCGATTTGCAAGCGTGACGCTCAGTTTTGAGCGGCGATGGCGCGCGAGTTCTCCAATCAACACAATTTATGACTGTTCCACCTCGTCCGTCGTGGAGCATATTTCAGGTGTCCCATGCATGATCCCCAGTTTGTACGGCGGGGCTTGTTACTCGTCTTTATGACATTGTTTCTCGACATTATCGGCATTGCGATCATCATGCCGGTTCTGCCGACTTTTCTCGAAGAGCTGACCGGCGCGGATATCAGCACCGCTGCCGTCGATGGCGGCTGGCTCCTGCTGGTCTATGCCGGAATGCAATTCCTGTTCGCCCCGATGATCGGCAATCTGAGCGACCGGTTCGGGCGGCGCCCGGTGCTGCTCGCCTCGATCTTCACCTTCGCGCTCGACAATCTGATCTGCGCGCTCGCAACCACCTACTGGATGCTGTTTGTCGGCCGTATTCTGGCGGGTATCAGCGGAGCGAGCTTCGCGACGGCTTCGGCCTACATCGCCGATGTGAGCGATGACAGCAATCGCGCGCGCAATTTCGGCCTGATCGGCATTGCCTTCGGTGTCGGTTTTGCGCTCGGTCCGGTCCTGGGCGGCTTGCTGGGCGAGTTCGGCCCGCGCGTTCCGTTCTACGGTGCGGCGTTCCTGTCGTTCATCAACTTCATTCTGGCTTATTTCCTTTTGCCGGAAACGTTGAAGCGTGAAAACCGGCGCTCGTTCAAGTTCGCCCGCGCCAATCCGCTGGGAGCACTCAAGCAGATGCGGAACTATCCGGGCATCGGCTGGGTCGTGCTGGTCTTCTTCCTGTTCTGGCTGGCCCATGCCGTCTATCCGTCCGTCTGGGCGTTTGTCGGTGCTTATCGCTATAACTGGAGCGAAGCGCAGATCGGCTTTTCGCTCGGGCTTTTCGGCATTGGCGCGGCATTCGTCATGGCGCTGGTTCTGCCACGGGTCCTGCCGATACTGGGTGAAAAGCGCACGGCGATGACCGGTGTGCTGTTCTCCTGTCTGGGGCTGATCGGCTACGCCATCGCATGGGAGGGATGGATGGTTTATGCCGTCATCTTCCTGACGGCGCTGGAAGGTCTGGCCGATCCGCCGCTGCGCAGCATCGCGGCAGGCAAGGTTCCGCCTTCGGCGCAAGGCGAATTGCAGGGCGCACTGACAAGCGTGTCGAGCATTACGACCATCATCGGCCCGCTCATCTTCACGCAGCTTTTCGCGATTTTCACCGGCAAGAATGCGCCGTTCGTTTTCGCGGGCATGCCCTATGCCGTGGGCGCCGGGCTGGTCTTTCTGGCGCTGGTCATCGTGGTGGCGCGGGTGCGGCCTACCGCACCGGCCAGACTGTCGGAGGTCTGATTGATACAAAAAGAAAGGCCGGAGTTTTGCTCCGGCCTTTTCGTTTGATGGTTCATGCGCAGCGTTCAAGCCGCCTGTTCGCGTTCCGGAAGCGGCGCCTGGCCCTTCTTTTCGCGGATCAGATTGATGAAACGGCGGAACAGATAGTGCGAATCCTGCGGGCCGGGCGATGCTTCCGGATGGTGCTGCACCGAGAAGACCGGCTTGCCGACAACGCGCAGGCCGCAATTGGTGCCGTCGAAGAGCGAGACGTGGGTCTCCTCGACATTTTCCGGCAGCGAGTCTGAATCGACCGCGAAGCCGTGGTTCATCGAGACGATCTCGACCTTGCCGGTCGTGTAGTCCTTCACTGGATGGTTGGCGCCGTGATGGCCCTGATGCATTTTCTCGGTGCGTCCGCCAAGCGCGAGCGCCAGCATCTGGTGACCGAGGCAGATGCCGAAGACCGGGAGTTCGGTTTCGACAAGCTTCTTGATGGTCGGCACGGCATATTCGCCGGTCGCTGCCGGGTCGCCGGGGCCGTTGGAGAGAAAGACGCCATCCGGATTGTGGGCCAGAACGTCCTCAGCCGTCGCGGTCGCAGGCAGAACGGTGACTTTTGCGCCGAGGCCAGTGAGCAGGCGCAGGATGTTGCGCTTCACGCCGAAATCCAGCGCCACCACGTGATATTCCGGGGCTTCCTGTTCGCCGTAGCCATTTGCGAGCGTCCATGGTGTTTCCTTCCATGTGAGGCTCTGACCAACCGTGACGTCCTTGGCGAGATCGAGGTTTTCGAGGCCGCTCCATGCGGCAGCACGCGCCTTGAGTGCATCAAGGTCGAAATTGCCGCTCGGGTCATGCGCGATCACCGCGTTCTGGGCACCGCGCTCGCGAATGAGCGAAGTCAGCGCGCGGGTGTCGATGCCGGCGAGCGCGATGATGCCGCGATGCTTCAGCCAGGCGTCGAGATCTTCTTTTGCGCGGAAATTCGACGGCGAGGTGATGTCGGCCTTGAAGATCGCGCCGACAGCGCCGTGGCGGTTGGCGGGCGTCAGGTCTTCGATGTCTTCGGCATTGGTGCCGACATTGCCGATATGCGGGAAGGTAAAGGTGACGATCTGTCCGGCATAGGATGGATCGGTCAGGATTTCCTCGTAACCGGTCAGCGCCGTGTTGAACACGACTTCGGCTTCGACCGCGCCAACTGCGCCGAGGCCCTTGCCTTCGATCACGGTTCCGTCCGCAAGAACCAGGATCGCGGTTCGCTTCTCGACAGTCCAGGGTGCTGTTTTCGGTGTCGTTTCTGTCATGGTCTGCACTCCTGTTTGTTAGCCGCACGCCAGCGTGTGCTGTTATTTCGTTACCAGTTAGTGCACCGGACTGATGGAATCAAATCGAGGCTCTAACTGTTTGTTTGCATGCATGCCTTTGCCCCAAAACCGGTTCCCGCCTTTGGGCGACATGCATTATGCGGCACGCGTTCGCGTTTCACCCCGCCACCGGTAAGGTAGCTTGAAAGATGAAGCGTCAAGGGTCATATATGCGCCAAAAGGCAGCGGGGATTTCAAACCTCCCGCCGCGAGCACGTGCCGATGTCCTGCTAAGCCTTGAGCAATAGAGAAACTTGAAGGCCGGGTCAATCGTCCGAAGCGGGGCTTTCCCGAAATAATGACGATAATCGTCGCATTATTTCTCGGGATGCCGGTTCGGACAGCTCGGCGTTTCTATTCGCTTGCTGTATAGATGCACGAAACGAACAACACAGAACAAACACCGTCAGGAGAGACGTTATGCTTCGCCAGGAGATTTCCCAGGCCCTCACGACCGCGCTGAAAGCACAGGAAAAGCGCCGCATGTCGACGCTGCGGCTGATCCTGGCTGCGGTAAAGGACCGAGATATCGCCAATCGCACCGCTGGCAAGGACCCGGTCGGGGACGAAGAATTGCTGGGCATCCTCGGCAAGATGGTCAAGCAGCGTGAAGAATCCGCCCGCATCTACGAGGAGGGCAGCCGTATCGAGCTGGCCGAAGCAGAGCGTGAGGAAATCGCGATCATTTCCGAGTTTCTGCCGCAGCAGATGTCGGACGACGAGATCAAGCAGGCCTGTGCGGATGTAATTGCTGAAATCGGCGCGCAGGGCCTGCGCGACATGGGCAAGTGCATGGCGGTCCTGAAGGAGCGTTATGCCGGCAAGATGGATTTCACCAGGGCCAGCGCCATCGTGAAATCGCTTTTGCAGTGAAAGCGTAAGGCCTGAAGGCTTTCGACTTTGGATTCAGCCCTCGCTCTGGCGAGGGCTTTTCTTTGTGCTATGCATGGCGAAGGCCAACCAATCACCGGATGCTGACTGATGAAAACAGCTTTGCTTGTCATAGATGTTCAAAACGACATCGTGGCCGGGATGGGCACGCCGGAACGGCAGCCCGCTATCGACCAGGCCCTCGATGAGATCGTCATGCGGCTGCGCGGCTTGCAGGAGAAGGCGCGGCAGGCCGGAATTCCGGTCATCATGGTTCAGCATGACGGCGGCCCGGGGGACGAGCTGGAAAAAGGCACGGCGGGATGGCAAATCCGCGAGGAGCTTGCCCTGAAACCGGGCGACGTTCTCGTTGAAAAGCGGAGCTGCGATTCTTTCCACGAAACGGACCTGCAAACCGTTCTGGACCAGCGGAATATCTCGCATCTCGTCGTCGGCGGCTGCCAGACGCAATATTGCGTCGACACCACCGTCCGGCGCGCCGTTTCTCTCGGTTACGACGTCACGTTGATCGGGGATGCGCACACGACCGGCGACACCGCCAGCCTGCAATTTGCGGATATCGTTGCGCATCACAATGAAACATTGAGCGGTTTCAGGGCGGGAAATGCTCGCGTGCGGGTGCGTCCGGCTGCGGATATTTCCTTTTAAGGATTGAAGCCATGCGGCAGCAGGCATGCCCTGCTGCCGCTGGACCGGCGGTCAGCTCTGCTTGGCGGTCTTGAGGCGCGTATCGCTCAGCAGCCCCTGTTCCTCGAGCACGGGGTAGGCCATCGACGCCAGAAGCGAGTTGATCTGCTTGAGGTCGCGAATCGTGTCGAGATGGATGGAGCTCGTCTCGATGCTGCGGGTCGCGCCTTCGCGCAGGCGCGTGAAGTGCCGCATGCTCGTCTGCTTTTCCAGTTCGCGCAGTTGGTCCTTTTCCTGCACAAGCTGGCGGGCGGTGCGGCCATCGCGTGAAACGATGACGTTGAAGGCCATATGCGCATTGGCCAGAACCATGGCGTGGAAATGGCTGAGTTCCTTCCAGCCTTCCTCGGTGAATTCCAGTTGGTGGTCCATCTTCTTCTGGACATGCGCCAGCATGTTGCGGACGATGATGTCGCCCACCTGTTCGAGCTTTACGCAGGCTCCCAGCAGTTCCTGCATCCGCAGGGACTCGAAATCCGACAATTCATGGGTTGCGAGTCTGGTCAGGTAAAGCTTGATCGCGGCGTGCTTTTTGTCCACCCGGTCGTCCAGCGCCGCGAGTTCGTTGATCCGCGCCTGATCGGGCTTTTCATAAAGCTCGATAATGCGGCGCAGCATGACCTCGATCGTGTCGCAGACACCCACCACCTCGCGGGTTGCATTGGCGAGCGCCTGTGAAGGCCGGTCGAGCACGGCGGCATCGAGCGCGCTGTATTCCTCGGTCGCCAGCGGCTGAGCAGGCGCATTGCTGTCGGCGTTGAGGTGCACAAGCGCTTCGGTCGCCCGCAGCACGAGGCCGGAAAGCGGGATGCCTGCAATCATCACGATGACGTTGAACAGGATATGCGCATTGACCACCTGCGAAACCGGATCGGCGCCAAGGAAGGCGACCGATGGTTTGAAGGTCTGGTAGAGCACCAGCATGACGAGCGATCCGGCGCCGCGCATCAGGAGATTGCCGAGCGGCACGACGCGGGTTTCCGGCGGGGCATGACGGGTCAGGATCGGCGCGATGATCGACGAACCCAGATTGACGCCGAGAACCATCACCACGGCAAGTTCTGGCTGGATCAGCCCGCGCGAGGCGAATGTGGTGAGGAGGATGACGGCGGCAACGCTTGAATGAAACAGCCATGTCATCAGCGCTGCAAGCAGATAGGCGGTGATCGGATCGCCGGACAGATAATCGACGATGACCGGCAGCAATTCGCTTTGCCGCAGAGGTTCCGTGGCCTGTCCGGTCATTTCCAGCGACATGATGAGAAGGCCGATGCCGACCAGAATACGTCCGATCTGCCGCCAGTCGCGGCGCTCGGTCGTCATGAAGATGCCGGTGCCGATAACGAGGCAGAGCGGCACCAGAAGCGTGAGGTCGTAGCTCAGGATCTTGACGACAAGGGCGGAACCAAGCTCTCCGCCGCGCACGGCCATGAGGCCCGCTATGCCGCTGACAAAACCTGACCCGACAAAAGAACCGACGAGAAGCGTAACCGCAGTCGAGCTTTGCAGCGCGACAGCAAGGGCCAGGCCAAAGGCAACGGAAAGCAGCGGATTCTGCATCTGGTTGCGCAGGCGTCTGCGCAGCCGGTCGCCATAGGCGCGCTCCACCCCGGTCCGCACCATGCGTGTCGCCCATAGCAGGAGGGCAACTGCACCGGCCAGATGCAAAAGGACTACAGAACCATTCACGGCAAAATCCCTTCGGGTTGGAGGTGAATATCTGTGATTAAGCTAACGCAACAAATGAAGAAAAAATATGTTCCGGCTAATCAAATTTCCAAGAGATATGGGCTTGTTCGCAATAAAAAGCAATCCATTCCCACAGCGTCATGACGAATATATGACAGTTTTGTGACAATGCGCCTGTCCGCTGACGACATGTGATTAGCGGGGAGGGACGCGCCTGCGCGATGGACTGTGGAAGCGGGCGGGCCTATATACTCTTTAGAATGCACTGGTTGCCCGAATGGCCTGCCTGTATGAACCGAAAGTGAAATCTGTAATGCGTTTTCCGCCCTCCTTTCTCGATGAGATCAGAGACCGCGTCCCGATCTCGACGCTGATAGGGACGCGCGCTTCGTTCGACCGCAAGAAAAGCAATCCGCCAAAGGGCGATTTCTGGGCCTGCTGTCCGTTCCATGGCGAGAAGACGCCGAGCTTTCACTGTGAAGACCGCAAGGGCCGCTATCATTGTTTCGGTTGCGGCGTGACCGGCGATCACTTCAAGTTTCTGACTGATCTCGAGGGGCTGAGTTTCCCCGAAGCCGTCGAACGCGTCGCCGATATGGCAGGCGTGCCGATGCCGGCGCGCGATCCGGAAATGGAAAAGCGCGAGGCGCAGCGCGCCACGCTCTATGATGTCATGGAACTGGCTGCGCAGTTTTTTGAAAGCCAGTTGCAAAATGCGGTTGGCGCCAAGGCGCGCGCCTATCTGCGCGACCGCGGCCTTTCGACCGCGACACAGCAAGCATTCCGCATCGGCTACGCGCCGGAATCGCGCAACGCATTGAAGGAATTTCTGGCTGGCAAGGGCGTGTCGCGCGAGCAGATCGAGGCGTGCGGCCTTGTCGTGCACGGCGAGGGAATTGCGGTTTCCTATGACCGTTTCCGCGATCGCGTCATGTTCCCGATCGAGGATCTGCGCGGGCGCATCATCGCCTTCGGTGGCCGTGCGCTTTCTGCCGATGCCCCGGCAAAATATCTGAACTCGCCGGAAACCGAACTGTTTCACAAGGGGCGGGTGCTCTATAACGGATTGCGGGCGCGCAAGGCCTGCCAGCCCCAAGGCGGCGAGCCCGCCAAATCCATCATTGCCGTCGAAGGCTATATGGATGTGATCGCGCTGGCGCAGGCCGGTATTCATCAGGTGGTGGCTCCGCTCGGCACGGCGCTGACCGAAGAACAGCTCGATCTGCTCTGGCGCATCAGCCCCGAACCCGTATTGTGTTTCGACGGCGACGGGGCGGGCCTTCGCGCCGCCTATCGCGCCGTCGATCTGGGGCTGCCTGCCTTGCAGCCCGGTAAGTCGCTGCGTTTTGCTCTTCTGCCGGAGGGGCAGGACCCGGACGATCTCGTCAAGGCGGAAGGGTCGGCTGCGTTCCATGCGGTCCTGCGCGATGCCAGGCCGCTGGTCGATATGGTGTGGACGCGGGAAACGGCAGGCGGTGTGTTCGATACGCCCGAGCGCCGGGCCGAGCTTGAAGCCCGGCTGCGGGAGATTACCAGCCGCATCGCCAATGAAGATATTCGCCGCCACTACAGCCAGGATATGCGCGACCGGGCGCAGGCTTTCTTTGGTCAGGGACGACAGGGGTATCAGGGCGGAGGGCAGCGCAATTCGTCTTTCAACCGCAGGAACGAAGGCGGGCGCGGGCGCGGCGGACCGGCTGGCGGCAGCGGGCGCCTTGCGATTTCCGACAGCCTGGTGCGTTCCACGCTGGTAAAGGGCGGCAGGCCGGGTGCTGGTTCGCACGCTCCCTTGCGCGAAACGGCAATCGTGCTGACGCTTCTCAACCATCCGCGTCTGATCGAAGAGGATTTCGAGACGCTGGCCGCGCTCGATCTGGGACATGAAGCCTTGAGGTCGCTGCATCTGGCTATGCTGGACGTGCTGGCTGCCGGTCACATGGAAGATGGCCATGCGATGCGGCGGGCGCTGGTCAATGCCGGGCATGGCGAACAGATCGAAATGCTCGAACTTGTGGTGAAGGGCGCGAAGCTCTGGACCGCGACGGCACTGGCCGCAGAAGACGATGCGCGGGAAGCGCTTCGGCAGGCGCTTCACTTGCATCAGCGGGCGCGCACACTACATAAGGAGCTGCGAGCCGTTGAGGCCGCGCTTGAAACAGATGAAACGGGCGAGCTGTTCGCACGTCTCAGAGATATACAAAATCAGATTTTGAAAGCTGATGCGACAGAAGCGCTGATTGATGGTTTCGGCCTGTCTTCAGGGCGTCCGCCCGGCGGCTTCTGATTCGGGTTTCACGAATCAGGCTGCCACAACAGCCGGAAATGCGGGGTTGCGATCCCGCAAACGCGCTCTATCTGGCCGACGGAGAGGCTGCGACAACAAAATGATTCGCTTTTTAAGCGCGAATCAGGTGAGTCGCTCTTGACGTATGGCGTAAATGACGGAATCACGACAGTTCGAACAAGGAAAAGAACAGAAACCGGTGATATCCGAGGCTGCAAGGCGGCAAGCTGGGTACGGGCCGGAAAAGTGGCCCGGAAAGTGGCGTTGTCCGGTTGACCGCCCATCTGCCCACAAGAAATCGGAGATGAAGAAGCCCGATACCGATGGCAAGGTTAATCCGCCATTAACAGGAAATCGGCTACTCGCAGAATCAACTGACGGATTGCGACCTCGCAAAACTGTCCGAGAACTCTATATATCTTAGAAGCGACCGGGGTCGCCTGGAGAAGAACATATGGCAACGAAGGTTAAGGAAAACGAAGAAGCCGAAGTCGAGCGCGAAGGTGCTGCCGACGGTCCGCTTCTCGACCTTTCTGACGATGCTGTCAAGAAGATGATCAAACTCGCGAAGAAGCGCGGCTACGTCACGATGGACGAGCTGAACGCCGTGCTGCCTTCCGAGGAAGTGACATCCGAACAGATCGAAGACACGATGTCGATGCTTTCAGACATGGGCATCAACGTCGTTGAAGACGACGAGCAGGACAACGACCGCGAAGACAACAGCGACGACGACTCGGAAGAGGGCGGCGATCTGGTCGAATCCGGCGGCACGGCTGTTGCCACCACCACGACCAAGAAAGAGCCGACCGACCGTACCGACGATCCGGTGCGCATGTATCTGCGCGAAATGGGTTCGGTCGAGCTTCTGTCGCGTGAAGGCGAAATCGCCATTGCAAAGCGCATCGAGGCCGGTCGCGAAACCATGATCGCAGGGCTGTGCGAAAGCCCGCTGACCTTTCAGGCGATCATCATCTGGCGCGACCAGCTGAACGATTCCAACATCCTGCTGCGCGAAATCATCGACCTCGAAACCACCTATGCCGGTCCGGAAGCCAAGCAGGCCCCGGTGATCGAGCGGGTGGAAGAGGAAAAGCCGCGCGATGACAAGCCTCAGCGCCGCTCGCGTGACGACGACGACATCACCAATGTCGGCGGCGACATGCCGGTTGAAGAGGAAGAAGAAGACGAGGACGAAGCCAACCTGTCGCTGGCGGCCATGGAAGCCGAACTGCGCCCGCAGGTCATGGAAACGCTCGATCTCATCGCCGACACCTACAAGAAGCTGCGCAAGCTGCAGGACCAGCAGGTCGAGGGCCGTCTGGCCGCGACGGGCGAGCTGTCGTCCAGCCAGGAGCGTCGCTACAAGGAACTCAAGGATCAGCTCATCAAGGCAGTGAAGTCGCTGTCGCTGAACCAGAACCGTATCGAACAGCTTGTCGAACAGCTTTACGACATCAACAAGCGTCTGGTGCAGAATGAAGGCAAGCTCCTGCGTCTGGCCGAATCCTTCGGCGTGCGCCGCGAGGAGTTCCTGAAGGAATATCAGGGCCACGAACTGGACCCGAAATGGGTCGAGCGCGTGAGCACGCTTTCGGCGCGCGGCTGGAAGGAATTCGCCGCCAAGGAGGAACGCACCATCGATCGGCTGCGTTCGGAAATCCAGATGCTGGCAACCGAAACCGCGATTTCGATCGGCGAATTCCGTCGTATCGTCAATCAGGTGCAGAAGGGTGAACGCGAGGCGACCATCGCCAAGAAGGAAATGGTGGAAGCCAACCTTCGTCTCGTTATCTCGATTGCCAAGAAGTACACGAACCGTGGCTTGCAGTTCCTCGATCTCATTCAGGAAGGCAACATCGGCCTGATGAAGGCGGTCGACAAGTTCGAGTATCGCCGCGGTTACAAGTTCTCGACCTATGCGACCTGGTGGATTCGTCAGGCGATCACCCGTTCGATTGCCGATCAGGCGCGCACCATCCGCATTCCGGTGCATATGATCGAAACGATCAACAAGATCGTTCGCACGTCGCGCCAGATGCTGCATGAAATCGGTCGTGAACCAACGCCGGAAGAACTGGCCGAAAAGCTCGCCATGCCGCTGGAAAAAGTGCGCAAGGTGCTGAAGATCGCCAAGGAACCGATCTCGCTCGAAACCCCGGTCGGTGACGAGGAAGATTCACACTTAGGCGATTTCATCGAGGACAAGAACGCGCTTCTGCCGATCGATGCAGCCATTCAGGCCAATCTGCGCGATACGACGACCCGTGTCCTTGCTTCGCTGACTCCGCGTGAAGAACGTGTTCTGCGCATGCGTTTCGGCATCGGCATGAACACCGATCACACGCTGGAAGAAGTCGGCCAGCAGTTCTCGGTTACCCGCGAACGTATCCGCCAGATCGAAGCGAAGGCGCTGCGCAAGCTGAAGCACCCGAGCCGGTCGCGCAAGCTGCGTTCGTTCCTGGACAGCTAAACCGGCCTGGATAGCCAAGCAGAACAAAACATACGGGAAGGGGAGGCGATATGTCCTTTTTGAAGCGTCTTTTCGGTGGAGGCTCCGCCTCCGAAACACCGGCAGAGCCGAAAGAGGCTGGTCGCCTTGAGCACAAGGACTTTCTGATCATTGCCACGCCCTATAGCGAGGGCGGGCAGTATCAGGTCTGCGGCGTCATTTCCAAGTCGATCGACGGCGAAGTGAAGGAATATCGCTTCGTTCGCGCCGACCGTTGCCCTGGCATCGAAGATGCCGCCAGCATTGCGCTGAACAAGGGCCGGCAGATCGTGGATGAACAGGGCGAAGCCATTTTCCGCTGAACCATTCGCAAGAAGATTGGAAAAGCCGCGCATCAAGGTGCGCGGCTTTTTTTAAAAACTAATGCGGCTCGCACAGCATGGCGACCATTCTGCGCACGATGGGCAGAATGGCGAGGAGCACCGGAAACGCGACCACCCATGAAAGAGCCCAGGCGCCCATCCAACTCGATGCGAGTTCGGGATGGGTAAAGCCAAGGCTCTTGGCGGTTGCAATCAGCGACACGATGAATGTCATCATGATCGATAGGATGAAAGGCATCACGATAGATGCATAGCGGGCGGGCAGTTTCCTGCGGCGTGCGCATTCAAACCGAGACATGTGTATTCCTGAATAGTATGCGGGAAAGGCGCAACGAAACATCAATGCGAATTGCCGTTCCCGGCGGATTGATGCGTTGCCTGACGTAAGACGCTTACGGTCATCGTGATGACGCCGCTTGCTTAACCTGTCCGGGAACCGATTTCAACTGTTCTGAGTGGCGGCGATTTGTCCATGCCATTCCGGACACAATTCCAGTATACGCTGCATCATGAACGACAAACCTTTCTGGCGCACCAAGACCCTGAACCAGCTTACCCGCAGCGAGTGGGAGAGCCTGTGTGACGGTTGCGGCCAATGTTGCCTGCACAAGTTGCAGGACGAGGACACCGACGAAATCTATTGGACGAGTGTCGCCTGTACGCTGCTCAATGCCGAAACCTGCCAATGCCGCGATTATCCCAACCGCAAGAAGACGGTGCCGGACTGTGTGTTCCTGACGCCGGAAATCGTCGATGAGGTGGACTGGCTGCCGGTGACATGCGCCTATCGTCTGGTTGCGGAGGGTTCGGACCTTTACTGGTGGCACCCGCTTGTTTCCGGTTCGCCCGAAACCGTGCATGAAGCAGGCATTTCCGTTCGCGGCAAGGTGACGGCCTTTGATCACGATATGGAAGACGACGACGATTATCTGGACCATATGGTGATGCCGGGCGACCGGTGACGGCTGGCCACCGGTTTTCAAACATTGCGTAAATTTAATCTGTGGCCGGAACAGAGCGGCACAGAGTTTCAGTCATTATAAGTATTTGAATTTATTCTATTTATGGTGGTGTAGCGCCGATATGCCTTGCGCTTCACGGAAAGCTGAACGGTACATGAATGATGGTTTTTCATTCTGTTCATCTATTGCGGGCTACTTCTCGGATGTCTCAGGCAAGACCTGGAAACAAATCGAAAGAGGTTCAAAGATGTCTGCTATTTCGCTCAAGTCGTTCGTCGTAACCGCCGCTCTTGGTGTTGCCGCCATCTTCACGACGGCTGCCACGGCCAGCGCTGCATCGCCGGTTGCCGTTCCAGCTGTCAGCACGTCGGCAGGTTCTACCATCGTGAACGTCGACTATCGCGGCCATCGCCACGGCCGCCCGGTTTATCGCGGTCCTGCATGCTCGGTCGAAGGCGCCAAGATGAAGGCCAACCGCATGGGCATCCGCAATGCGCGTGTCGTCTATCGCGGCAAGTCGGTTCAGGTTCGCGGCTTCCGCCACGGTCGCCCCGCAGGTGTCGTATTTGCGAATGTACGCGGCTGCCCGATCATTCGCTAAACCCGCTTTGAATTTCAAAAGCCCCGGCCTGCGCAATCAGGCCGGGGCTTTTCGTTGTCGGCAGGCAAAGAAAAGGGGCGCTGGTGCGCCCCTTCCTGTTTGGTCCTCAACTGGACGTTATTCCTTGATCTCGAAAACGACGTTGACCGAGACATTATAGCTGTTCTCGCCGGCTTCAACCGGAACGGAGCCCTGCGGTGCCGCGTCAGCCATGGTTTTGAACTGCGCGCGCGCGATCGGCATCGGCATGGGCGGACGGCTCTGCTCGTTGATCTCGACGAGGCGGCCAATGCCGACACCGGCTGCGTCGGCAAGCGTCTTGGCCTTGGCGATAGCGTCGGTAACGGCGCGCTTGCGCGCTTCGTTGATCGTTGCGGCGGGATTGTCGTTCACGAAGTTCAGGTCGCCGCCCTGATTGATGCCGAGCGTGACCGATTCGTCGAGCACGTTTCCGACCTTGGCCAGATCGCGCACACGCACCGTCAGGCTGTTTGAAACGGTGTAACCGGTGATGCTCGGTTCCTTCAGGCCATTCTTGTCGTCAGGATAGACGTAGCGCGGCTGGATGTTGATGCCGCCGGTCTGAAGATCGCGGTCTTCAATGCCCGCCTTCTTCATGGCTTCTAGCACCTTTGCCATGGCTTCATTGTTGGCCGTCATGGCTTCGCGAGCGGTCTTCGCCTCGCGCAATACGGAGAGATTGAGGATGGCCATATCGGGCGAGGCGGTCATGGTGCCTTCGCCGGTGACGGCGATACGCGCAGGCTGCTTCGTCATCTGATTCTCCTGTGCCAGAGCCGGCAGCGTCAGCGCGCCTGCGAGCATGATTGCAGAAAAGGAGGTTGCAAGAAGAGTGGTAGCGCGGTTGTTCATAAAATCTCCTGTAGAGAAAGTTGAGGCAGCTTTGGCAGGGCAGGCCGTGCCGGAATGGCTGGCCGCCTTGTCTTTGAAATCATTTATTTCTTAAGTTCCCTCTCGTGCATGGAGCAGACGATATCAGATTCGAATTGCGTGCCAAATGCAACCTCCGGTTAAAATGAGAAGCAGGTGTTTCCAGTTTAAGCGGAGCCGCCGGAAGCGCTCTAAGTATTTGTTTCGTCGCATTATCCCACAAAACCGCTGCGCACTTCTGCGGGAAGTGCTCCCGGTTGCATGCTTCGCAACTGAATATGTGCGCATTAGGGCAACTGATGCATTTGACAGCTTGTGTCCCGGCTTTCTTTAGGGTAGGGCAAGGATGCGTGGGGCCTGTAGCTCAATTGGTTAGAGCCGGCGGCTCATAACCGCTTGGTTGGGGGTTCGAGTCCCTCCGGGCCCACCATTTTTCCTTCAGACAGTTTTGTAGCGATAGCAAAATTCCGGACGGGACCTGCGCTTGTCTGTGGGACGCCCCGTTCCAAAAACTCGATCTCCGATAGGCTGGTTTCGACAGGATTGGCGCTGCCGATATCGCGTGTTGAAGCCGCCGCCTGCTTCAACAGGTCGGTGGGCCAGCCGTCATCACAAAGTTTCAACAAATTTTAGCGGTTCGTTAAGAAAATAGTAACGCAATGAAACAATTTTTTAAGTGACGTGAACTGGCAACAAATTGGAGGTTTTGGGCGATGAGAAAAAATGCAACCACCGTTGCGCTGGCACTGGCGGGGTTGGTGGCGAGTTCTCTCGCGGCTTCAGCGAAGACGAGTTATCTGGGTGAATTCAGGGATTGGGGTGTTTATCAGAACACCGAACTTGCAGGAAACAAGTGCTATGCTTTGACCGTTCCGGTCAATTTCCATCCAGCCGGTGTGCGGCACGGCGATAATTTCGTGATTATTTCCAAGGCGGACGGACAATACAGCCCGCAACTGGTGATGGGATATCAGTTGAAGGCGGATAGTTCGGTCAATGTGATGGTGGATGGCGCGCGTTTCCCGTTTTTCAGCGAGGGTAATCGCGCCTGGGCGGAAAATGTGGCCGATGAAGCCAAGTTGATACGCGCGATGCGCGCAGGCAAGACGCTCAATGTCCAGGCCACATCGGCCCGTGGCACACAGACCCACTATACGTTTTCCTTGATGGGGCTCTCAGCCTCGTTGCAGCGGGTGGACAGCTGCCGGTAGCATAAAGAAAAAGCCCTGCCGGATGGCAGGGCTTCGACTTGAAATTTCCGGCCTCAGGAAAGCCAGGTCTGACGATTGTACCAATCGTCCAGTTCGGAACGCACACGGTCCTTCTCGATGCCGTAGCGCTCCTGAATCTTGCCTTCCAACTGTTCGCGCCGGCCATTGATCTGGTCAAGGTCGTCGTCGGTGAGTTTGCCCCACTGCTCCTTGATCTTGCCCTTGGCCTGTTTCCAGTTTCCTTCAACGCGATTCCAGTCCATTGGTAGTCCTCCGTTCTGGGTTGGTTATGGTTAACTAACGCGACGGAACAGGATTGGTTCAGCAAAAAAATTCAGAAATTTTTGGAAAGCTTCACAGAGCCGCAGGTTAGCGGACTCGGCGAAGAGCGCGTGCCTCTGCCCGGCGAGGTGCGTTCCGGATTGCAGGGCTCGCAATCAGCGTTCTCCCATGTATCCGCGCCGTTTCCATTGCTGCAACGGCATGATGTCCGGCGGTCCTCCCGCCCGCCTCATACCAGGAATCGACCGCCCAGCGCTGGCCCTGCCTGTCTTCGATAACCGCTGTCCAGTGCGGGTAGCGGCCGTCAAAGAAGGCTCCGCGTGAAGCGCGCCGCGCGACGGAGTGATGCTTCAACCAGCCTCGTGATTGCAGATAATGCAGGAAGTTGTCGGTATTGGTCGATTCATCGATGCAATCCATCTGGCCCCTGATGCGGGCCTTGCCGAACTGCATTTTCGGCTTGTCGCGGACGCCGATGGTCGCAGTGCTGCGCTGTTCGAAGATCGCAACTGCGGCGCGCAACGCCTTCCGTTCGCCATCCGCGCTTCTACTGCCCGCTTGCAGAAGGCCGCGGATACGCTGTTCCTCTTTCGGGGTCAGCGTCACCTTGGTCCGGTAATAACATTCGTAACCGTGGCAGACACTGAAGGTCTGTGCCGAAGCCAGCCCGACCGGGGACATCAAACCCATGAGGACGCCTGTACCCAGCAGTTTTATCAAATGGCCGCTCCGCATTCGATTGAACGAATTTCCGTGCAATTTCAGCAAGATAAAATAGACCGAATCTCCTGCTATTCTAGCGGTGCTTGTGGCTTGTGAAAAGCAGGGACGGTTCCAGACGCTCCAGCCCCTGATAGGGATTTGCATGAATAGCCAGAATCCAGAGGCAGAACGAGGCTGTCAGGGAGTAGATGACGAGCGCTTTCACACCAGCCGGCACGCGATCGGCGTGGGTGGCGGCGATGGTTATCGCGGTCAGGAACGTCAGGGAAAGCACGAGATACCATTTGTAATAGTCGATGGAGGTCGAACCGACGGCCAGGCGGGTATTGCGTGCGTCCTGCAATTCATCGAAGTCGTTGATGAGCTGCGAGATTACCGGCGAGGGGACGTCGGTGCGGGCCAGATTGATGATCTCGCGCCTTATGTTCTGTAGCGCGGTTTCAACGGAACCTGCCGGCTCGACATTGATCTTCTCGCGCCATTCATCATCGATGACGGCATGGCGATAGCCGGTGAGGGCGGTTGAGAGCGCAGGCGCGGCCAATATCTCCGCATTGGAGGTTCCGATCAGGCGGGAAATCGCCGAGCGCTCTTCACTGACAGCCTGATCGGCGCGGGAATTGACGCTCCATATATCTGCCGCGACGAAGCCGAGCGACAAAGCCCAGGCGGTTGCGATGGTGCCGATGAAGGCGCCGATTGGAATCGACAGAGCATCGCTGGCTGCGTGTTTTGAAAGCATGTCCAGCGCAAAACGCCCCACCGCATAGAACACAATTCCGAGTATGATGAAGGCAGCAAACGACAGGTAGATCGGCAGCTCGAAGATAAAGGCCATTTATTCCCCCCTTGGAGCGCTTCCAGTCAATCGGAGCTGCTCCAGCGCATTGTTCTGGCGGATATCTTTTCCGAGAGCCGCTTTCCGCTGCGCTCCGATACCCGGCATAGTACCCGCTAATATTAGGGAGAAGTGGTTGAATTTTACTTAGGCCGATGGCCTGTCAATCCGGAGCCTGATCATTTCCCAGTTTGGGCAGGCATATTGCGCCAATCGACGCGGGCGAATAGCAAAACCCGCCGGTCGGGCCGGCGGGTCGAACAAGTGAGATGAAATCTAACGCGATCAGAACGAGACGGAGAAGCCGACGACCGGCCCGTGCTGGGTCACGTCATACTTGAACTTCGCAATCGTATCGTTGTCCTTGTAATCCTGATATAGCGCCCGATAACCGACGCGGAACGTCGTGGGCACGTCGAAAACCATCGTGCGGTAACCGAGATAGATCTGGCCGTTGGCGCTGAGCTTAGTGCCGGCGCCAAAACCGCCAATGTCGGCTTCCGCAAAAATGTTCCAGCGATCGTTGATATCATAGAAGACGCGCGTTCCCACGAACGGGTCTGTCCATTCCACCTTGCTCGTTTCGCTGAAGCGGCCAACCTGCAATCCTGCTTCAAGCTTTGTCCAGCGAACGCCGACCGTCGGTTCAATCGCGAAGACGCGCTGGTTTCCGAATAGCGTCGTTCCTTCGAGCTGCTGCTCATAGATGCGATAGTAAGCGCCAGCCGACAGGCTCGCCGTCTTGATGTCGAGAGCAAGCTCATTGTCGCGGAGGCTTTCGTCCTGGCTGGTCTTGACGTACTGCCCGTCAATGAAAAAGCCGAACGTGCCGTTGGTGATATCGACATTGCCCATCACACCCATATCGAGATTGTCGAAAATCTCGCTGAACGGCATATTCACGTCGGTGCTGCGGCCAAGCAATCCGGCGCTACCATTGAGCGACGCGCCCCACAGATAAGGGCTGACAATCACCTGCCAGCGCTGCTGGTCCTGAATTTCTGGTTGTGCTGCTACGGCATCGGCTGCGAGCGATGCCGTTGATGTTCCAATTAAAACAGACGATGCTAATATAATACTTCTGTAAAATTTTAACAGTAAATTCCCGTTCTGGTTACGTGATTTTCCGTCTTTCACTGAAAAAACCCCCTCAATTATGTATTAGCATTCCTGATAATACATCGGAATCAAATCTTTCTCCATATATATGTTAATCGCTTTGGGAAATAAAATGAAAATTCTTACTTGTACTGGTGTTTGTTCTGTGGATTTTAAACGGGCGTTGCAATTTATTGGTGGCAGCGCTGCACGGCGCTCTTCTGCCGTTGCTGCCTGAAAGCCAGTATATCAGCGCAAATACGCATCTTTCCCGCCCATTGTCGCAAGCTAGTGATGGCCGGAATTGCTGCCGTTTTTTCCTGCGCTGTTGATAATGATTTCGAGCAGCCAGGGCCTGTGGTCGATGATTTCGGTCAGTTCCTGCAGACCGATTTGCGAACCGGCTTCCTTCAGCAGCGCGTTGGCGTCGGAGGCCGATCCGTTCTTGCCTTCGAGCGCCACGCGGTGTGCCCGGCGGATAAGCAGTTCGGGCTGTGTAAAACTGCTCTCGGCAAGTCTTTTCTCAATTCGGCGCTGCAGTTCTTCCGGAGCAATCATCTGCTGAGTTCCTTCATTCCTGTAAAAGTGCGCAGCCATTGCTGACCGCGATCCGCACCCGGAATCTATGTTGAGATTAAGTTTTTACCACGTGACAATTCGTACAGAGCGATCATGTGGAGAGGATTTTACTGCCGGGAGCAAGGCAGGAGAGGGCGGGTGGGTTCGACTTTAGTATCACGGAATAGTAACGAAATATTTCAGCACATCAAATCCGCAAAATTGCCAATTTATTGCCACGCTTTCTCTTGTTTGCATCTGACATGCTACTTACATAGCCTTTACGCCTTGGCGGGAAGAGCAGTGGTCAGGTAGAACGGATGCGGGAAGCGGGCTTCGCTTCGCGGGTTCGTTGCGCGGTGTCCATTGCCTGTTTCCGTTTGATAACAATAATAATCCGATGGTTTGCAATGGCCACTCTTCGCTATTTTATCTGGCCCATGGTTTTTACCGTATTGGGTCTCGCAGGTGCCGTCTGGCTCGGTTACGAATTGACCGGCACTTTTGGGGGAATGGTCTCCGTCTTCATCATCTGTGCGGTTCTCAGCGTTCTGGAAATTTCGCTTTCCTTCGATAACGCCATCGTCAATGCGCGCATCCTGCGCGACATGACCCCGGAATGGCAGCACCGCTTTCTGACCTGGGGCATTATCATTGCCGTTTTCGGCATGCGCATCATCTTCCCGCTCGCCATTGTCGCGGTTGCCATGTGGACCGATCCGATCTCGGCACTGAAACTCGCCATCTGGCAGCCTGATGAATATGCCCGCGTGATCTCGGAATCGCACACCGGCATCGCCGCCTTCGGCGGTACGTTCCTGCTGATGGTCGGCATGAAGTACTTCTTCGATGTCGAAAAGGATGTGCACTGGATCAAGGCCATCGAAAGCCGCATGTCGAAGTTCGCTTCCGTGCAGGGAGTGGAAATCGGGGTCGCAATCGCGCTGATCATCTTCTTCTCCTACCAGCTGGATGCCGAACATTCGCACACATTCCTGATTGCGGCGCTGTTCGGCCTTCTGACCTTCCTTGCCGTCGAAGGGCTGGGCGAGGTGCTGGATGCGACGCAGGAACAGATGGACATGGTCCATCGCGGCGGTCTTGGCGCCTTCATCTATCTGGAAGTTCTGGATGCCAGCTTCTCGTTCGACGGTGTTATCGGTGCCTTCGCGCTCACCACGAACCTGTTCATTATCGCCATCGGCCTTGGCATCGGCGCCTTCTATGTGCGTTCGCTCACCATCATGCTTGTCGAGCGCAAGACGCTGGGCCAGTACCGCTATCTTGAACATGGCGCTTTCTATGCAATCCTGGTTCTGGCGGTCATCATGTATGTCCAGACACTGGTGCATATTCCGGAAGTCATCACCGGCCTTATCGGTGCGGCCCTGATCGGTCTCTCGTTCATGTCTTCGTTGCGCTACAACCGGCTCAATCCGAACTGGCAGGAAGAAGCCGAAGAGGTCACAGGGCACTAGCCTTGCCTCGTGCAGTCTGAACAAAGGGGCAGCTTACGCTGCCCTTTTTTGTTGGTCTTGACCGAATCGCCGGAGTTGAGGACCATTGATCATTGCGATGGGTTTCGCAATTTGCCGCGGGTCGTCTCGAATGCAGCGATGCGGCTTCACTGGGGAGGGCACGTTTCCATGGTTGTTACACGGTTGAGCAAGACCGCCTTCGTGGCGGCAATAGCCTTTTTCGCAACGCTGGTTTCGTTCGGCAATATCACCGATTACGATACCAATTTCGCCTTCGTGCAGCACGTTCTGATGATGGACACGATCTTTCCCGATGCCACGATCAAGTACCGTGCCATCGGTAATCCGATGCTGCACAATGCCGCCTATATTCTGATCATCGCGGCGGAAACGCTGACGGCGATCCTGTGCTGGATTGGGGCTTTTGCCATGCTTGGCCGCCTGACCGACCGGGCGGCGAGCTTCAACCGCTCCAAGAAGTGGGCCATTGCGGGCCTGTCGCTCGGTTTTCTGGTCTGGCAGGTCGGCTTCATGTCGGTCGGCGGGGAATGGTTCGGCATGTGGATGTCGCAGACCTGGAACGGGATTGAATCCGCGTTCCGGTTCTTCATCACCATCATCGCCGTGCTGATCTTTATCGCCATGCCGGACGGTGAGCTAGAGTAAGTGGGATGCCGAAACAGGCTCGTCGATCAGTTCGACGCCAGCCTGTTTCATCCTTTCGAGCATGATGTCCATCGAGCCGTTGAGGTCAATGCCGCGGCAGGCATCGAGACGGACGCGCACCTGAAAGCCCTGGGTCACGGCATCAAGCGCTGAATAAGCGACGCAGAAATCGGTGGCGAGGCCCACCAGGGTGAGCGAGCCGATATTGCGTTCGCGCAAATATCCGCCAAGGCCGGTCGGCGTTTTATGATCGTTCTCGAAGAATGCTGAATAGCTGTCTATGCCGATCCGAAAACCCTTGCGGATGACGAGCTGCGCCCGCGTCCATTGCAGGTCCGGGTGGAAATCCGCTCCGCGGCTGCCTTGCACACAATGGTCGGGCCAGAGCGTCTGCAGGCCATAGGCCATTTCGACCGTATCGAAAGGCCTGGCGCGAGGGTGGGTCGAAGCAAAGCTTGAATGGTTGGCAGGGTGCCAGTCCTGCGTGAGGATGACGTTTTCGCTTTCCTCAATCAGCCGGTTGACGGTCGGAATGATTTCATCGCCGCGATCAACCGCCAGCGAACCGCCGGGGCAGAAATCATTCTGGACGTCGATAACCACAAGTGCATGACCGATCATGAAGCGCTCCCGCTTGGCTTGTTTTGCAACCAGATATAGAGCGCATCCTGGAAAGTGGGAACCGGTTTTCGGACAAGATGCGTGCCACGGCAAGAGCCGAAGAGGTTTTGCGAGGTAAGCTATAAGCCGCGTTCTGGTATAACATCGGCAAGGGTGCTACGGACGATCCAGATCAGACACCAGACAGGAAACCATCATGACAGACGTAATCGTCCGCGACAGCAATGGCACCCAGTTGAATGACGGCGATTCCGTCACGCTCATCAAGGACCTGAAGGTGAAGGGAACCTCCACCACATTGAAGCGGGGAACGCTGGTCAAGGGCATTCGCCTTACCGGAAACCCGGCGGAAGTCGATTGCAGCACCAAGCAGGTCAAGGGATTGGTGCTGCGGACCGAGTTTCTGAAAAAAGCCTAAGCCTTTTCCAGAACTCGTGCTGTGACTGCAAGGTCAGGCATCGATCTCCACGCGGCCGCGCGGGCGGCTGCAGCAGGCGAGGATATAGCCTTCCGCGATCTCGTCATCGCGGATGCCGCCATTGTGGTTCATTTCGGTCTCGCCGCCGAGGCACTTCACCTTGCAGGTGCCGCAGATGCCGAACTCGCAGGCGCTCGGAATCTTGAGCCCGCCATTGCGTGCCGCAAGCAGGATCGTGTCGTTTTCCGTGCATTCCACTTCCACGCCGGAAAGGCTGAAGACGACGCTGGCGGACGCTACCGCCGGGGCGGCGGGGGCTGCCGCAGCCGTCTCGGAAAGTGTTGAAGGCACCGGAACCGACGAAATCTCGCTCGCCGGATTAAAGCTTTCCTGATGGTAGTTGGCCATGTTGAAGCCGGCATCTTCCAGCAGGCCGCGCACTCCGTTCATGAACGGCTCCGGGCCGCAGCAGAAAACCGTGCGGTGCAGGAAGTCTGGCGCAAGCAGTTCGAGCCGGGCACGGTCGATGCGCCCGTGCAGGCCTGGCCAGACATGGCGCGCCGAGGATTGCTCGACGATAAAGGCCAGCCGCATGGCTTCCATGCGGCCCGAAAGCAATTCCAGTTCCCGGCGGAAAATGATGTCGTCCGGCGTCCGGGCGCAGTTGATGAAGGCGACGTCGGTCGCAGGTGCACAATCGAAGAGCCAGCGGGTCATGGAGACCATCGGCGTTATGCCGGAACCGGCGGAGACGAAGAGATATTTTTCGCCGGGATGGTTGGCGAGCGAGAAATCGCCATTCGGCCCGTAAGCCTTGATCTTCATCGGCGGGCGCAGATTGTCGAGCATCCAGCGCGTGCCGATGCTGCCCTTCTGCGCCTTGACGGTGACGGAGATATGGTAGGGACGGGAAGGGGTCGAGGACAGCGTATAGGTCCGCAGCACCGGCCCCAGCCCGTCGGCCCGTTCAATCGGCAGTTCAAGGGTGACGAACTGGCCCGGCGTATAGCGGAACCAGTTGTCCTCGGCGGTCTTGAAGGAGAAGGTCATGACGTCTGGCGCTTCTTCGATGGCCGAGATGCATTCCAGCATCTGCAACCTGTCGTTCCACGGCAGCATCTCATCCAGATATTTCAGAGGCTGCATGGCCTTCTCACTTCTCGCTTCGTATTACGGTATCAGGCGACGCGGCTGAGCTTTGCCGCTTCGCCACGCAGGCGCGGCGTCATTGTGTTGGTGTACCATTCGAGGAACTGCATCACGCCGCCTTCATGTTCGACCGAGTAAGGGCCGGGCTGATAGGCGGGCGACCGGATGCCGACGGCGTTTTCTTCCACGATCTGCCGGTCCTGATCGTTTGTCTGTATCCAGACATGGGTCAGTTCGTCGAGATCGTAATCCACACCTTCGACCGCATCCTTGTGAACGAGCCATTTGGTGGTGACAAGCGTTTCCTCGGCGCTGATCGGCAGAACGCGGAAGGAAATCGCGTGGTCCGCCATCAGATGGTTCCAGGTCGACGGATAGTTGAACAGCAGCATGGCGCCGATATTCGTGGCGCCAGCCACCTGATCGCTCAGAGGCTTCTTCACCGCGGCTTTGCCGGACATCGTGTAGCTCACCGCGTCGCGCAGAAGCGGGATGCGGGTGATGCGATAGCGGCCGTCTTCCGACATGTTGAATTGTGCAGGCAGGCCGACGCTGGCGCAGTTCTTCCAGAGCTGGTTGATCTCCGGGTCTTCCATTACGCCCTGCACGCCGGTTGCCGACGGCGCTTCCGGATAGGTGCGGCAGAGTTCGGGATGGTTGGCGGCGCAGTGATAGCACTCGCGATTGTTTTCCCAGACGAGTTTCCAGTTGCCCTTCTCGATGATCGAGCTTTCGAAGGCGACCTTCGCGTCCTTGATATTGTGCGGTGCGAGATAAGGCTCGACCAGATTGCGGAAGGAAGCAAAATCGGGGGCTTCGTCGGCCACGCACACATAGATATAGCCGGCGACGGTTTCACAATGAACCGGCTTCAGGCCGTATTCGGCTGGCTTGAAGTCCGGGCCGACCTGACGTGCGAAGAGGAGGCGTCCGTCCAGTTCGTAAGTCCACTGGTGATAAGGGCACACGAGCTTTGCGGCAGTGCCCTTTTCGGCAGCGCAGATGCGCGAGCCGCGATGGCGGCAGGAATTGTGGAAAGCACGAATGCCGCCCTGCGCGTCGCGAACGATGACCACAGGGTAAGCGCCGATCTGCACGGTCATGTAGGAACCGGTCTTCGGCAGCTCGCAGTAGTGGCCGACAAACAGCCAGTCCTTGTAGAAAATGTTCTCCAGATCCTGCTTGTAATATTCAGGATCGGTGTAGAATTTCTGCTCCAGGCTGAAATTGGGGTCGCGCCCGGTCAACAGCCCCAGCATTTCGTTGCGAACGTCCATAGCCTCGAACCCTTGCTTTCCATCTTGGATCGGCCCTTCTGCTGTTCTCGCAGCGACTATGGCTCGATCCGGTGTTCCCTTTGTCTTCCGGAAGCACGGCTTGTCCCGTTATCTCAATGGCTTGCCCACATCTCCCGAGGTCTGTGAGCTGGCTTCCGTTATCCTGATTCAATCACTGAACTATTCTAAACGCGCATTGGGATGCGACATGGTTTTCGCGTAAAGACGACACGCCAAAATGTCGCTTTTGCGGCGCAGCCAGATCATCGCAAATGTGTGTTACATGCGCCTGCGGAGCGTTTCCGGGATTGCAAATTGGTTTAAAAGCCAGTTACCACGTCAACCATATCCCAATCTGTTTCATTCCATGGGAGGCTCGGTGGCCATGAAACGTTCTGAAATCAACGAAATCATCCGCGAAAGCGACGCTTTCATCCGCTCTTTCGGCTATGTCATGCCGCCCTTCGCCTATTGGTCGCCCGAGGAACTGAAGGTACGCACCTCGTCTGATGCGCGTGCAATCCGCGATGCGCGTCTCGGCTGGGATATTACGGACTACGGACAGGGCAAGTTCGCCGATCTCGGACTGTTCCTCTTCACCACGCGCAACGGCAATGCCGAGGACCTCAAGCGGGGCGGCGGCATGCTCTATGCCGAGAAGATCATGATCTCGCGCAAGAACCAGCTTTCTCCGATGCATCGCCATGTGGTGAAGGCTGAAGACATCATCAATCGCGGCGGCGGCACGCTGGTGCTCGAACTGTTCAATTCACGGCCCGACGGCAGCGTGGACGAGAAAACCGACGTGACGGTCGCAACCGACGGACGCCTTGTGACGCAGAAGGCCGGCGCTCACCTGAAGCTGCAGCCTGGTGAAAGCGTGACGCTGCTGCCCGGCAACTGGCATGCCTTCTGGGGCGAGGGCGGTGACGTGTTGATCGGTGAAGTTTCGACCGTCAACGACGATCTGACTGACAATATTTTCCGCGAGCCGATCGGCCGCTTTTCGAATATCGAAGAAAACGAGAAGCCGCTGCATCTGTTGGTGTCGGACTACGACAAATGGCTGTGATCCTACCGATATTTCGGTTCTGGCAGCCTGCAAATGGTGTTGTTTGACGCTTCCGGTCCGCATGTAACTTTAAGTGAACGATGCTCCGGTTCTCTAACGCCTCCATTTCCGGCAAACCGGAGCCGGAATCTCATCAGGCTCTCGCGAAGGCAAACTGAAGGACTGAACATATGAAGCTGGCGATGATCGGAACGGGCTATGTGGGGCTGGTTTCGGGTGTGTGTTTTGCCGAATTCGGCTTTCACGTCACCTGCGTCGACAAGAATCCGTCGATCATCGAACGGCTGAAGGCCGGTAAGGTCACCATCTTCGAGCCGGGTCTCGATGAATTGATGACCCGCAACATTCGCGATGGCCGGCTGGAGTTCAGCACTGACCTTCCGGCAAGTGTCGCGGATGCCGATGTCATCTTCATCGCGGTCGGCACGCCGTCCCGTCGCGGCGACGGCGAGGCGGACCTGCAATATATCGAGGCTGCTGCGGATGAAATCGCCGCCGCCATGAAGCCCGGCGCCGTCGTCGTCATCAAGTCGACAGTCGTGGTCGGCACCAATGCGCGCATACGCGACCGCATCAAGGCCGCCAATCCGGGCGTACCGTTCTCGATGGTGTCCAACCCGGAATTCCTGCGGGAAGGCTCGGCAATCGAGGATTTCATGCGACCCGACCGTGTGGTCGTCGGCGTGGAGGACGAGCGCGGCAAGGCCGCAATGCAGCGCCTCTATCGTCCGCTTTACCTGCGTGAAACGCCGATGGTCGTCACGTCGCTGGAAAATGCGGAAATCATCAAATATGCGGCCAATGCCTTTCTGGCCATGAAGGTGACTTTCATCAACGAGGTCGCCGACCTTTGCGAGAAGACCGGCGGCAATGTGCAGGAAGTGGCTCGCGCCATCGGCATGGATAATCGTATCGGATCCAAGTTCCTGCACGCAGGACCGGGTTTCGGCGGATCGTGCTTCCCGAAAGATACGCGCGCCTTTGCTGCAACCGGCAAGAAATACGAGGCGCGTCAGTCGCTGATCGAACAGGTGATCGCGGTCAATGAAACCCGCAAGCAATCCATGGCGGAACGGATCGTGACCGCCGCCAAGGAGAGCGGTGCGGACAGGGTTGCTGTTCTCGGGGTGGCCTTCAAGCCGAACACCGACGATATTCGCGAGTCTCCCGCGCTCGACATTATCGCGGCCATACAGAAGGCCGGAATCAAGGTTCAGGCGCACGACCCGGAAGCCATGGACGCGGCCCGCGCGGTGCTGCCCGATGTTGTCTGGTGCAATTCAGCCTATGAAGCTGCAGAGGGGGCGGGTGTCGTGGCTCTGCTGACGGAATGGAACGCCTATCGTGCGCTCGATCTGAAACGGGTGGCCGGTGTCATGGCCGGAAATGTGCTGATCGATCTGCGCAATGTCTACAAGGCCGAGGACATTGCCGGTACCGGGCTTGACTATCGCTCAGTGGGCCGGACGCTGAGGGCCTAAAAACAAAAGTTCCGAGCCGGGGGAGTTTACTCCCCGGCTGTCAGCCGCTTCTTTTCGTTGGCGATGAGCCAGAGATTGCGGATATAGACGATGAGGCCGAGGCCCTGACCGGCGATGAAGACCGGGTCCTTGCGCTGGATTGCATAGATCAGCAGCAAAGCGCCGCCGAACAGCGAGAAGAACCAGAAGGCCACCGGCATGACGCTGCGCCTTGCCTTTTCGGATGCGAGCCACTGCACCACGAAGCGCATGGTGAAACAGGCCTGGGCGACAAAGCCCAGCACGATCCAGCCATCCCATTGCGCCACGAAAACGTCGTGCAGCCACTGCGACAGGCTGTTGAAAATATCAGTCATGGGTGATCTCCCTCACGCGGGGAACGACCTTGCGGCGCTTGCGCAGCCACCAGACGCCATAAAGATCCAGAATCCCGCGCATTCCACGGTCCAGAATGCCGTAATTGGATTTGCCGTGGCGGCGTTCGCGATCGACCACATCGACATGCACCACATCGTAGCCTTCGCGCAGCGCCAGCGCAGGAAGGTAGCGATGCCAGCCATCGAAGAATGGCAGTTGCCGGAACAGGTCGGTATGCAGCGCTTTCAGGCCGCAGCCGGAATCGCGCGTCTTGTCCTTGAGGATCGCGCCGCGCAGATTGTTGGCAAAGCGCGAGGACAACTGCTTGAGTTTCGTATCCGTGCGCTTGAGGCGCTGTCCGGCAGCAATGCCGTAATCCGGTCCGGCTTTGATCAGCGCATCCGCCAGAACCGGGAGATAGGCGGGATTGTTCTGCCCGTCGCCATCCATGGTCACGACGATCTTGCCGCGCGCCGCGAAGACACCGGAGCGCACTGCGGCGCTCTGGCCCGATGAACGATCATGGCGCAGATGGCGAAGCGGCTTGCCTGCATGGATGCGGCCCGCGAGTACGTCGCTGGTCGAGTCCGTCGAACCGTCGTCTACGACGATGACTTCGTATGCGCGGCCCTGCATGGCGGCATCGACTTCATCCAGCAGAAAGGCAAGATTGTCGGCTTCGTTGCGGCAGGGGATAACCACAGAAATCGTCGGTGTGTCCAAGCGGAGTGTTCCTTCATTCCTCGCGCCATCTGCTTAAGCCCGGCTTACCTGCCCGGAAACCCGATAGCGCGCAAGGCGCGCTGCATAGCATTGATTGCATGGCAAAGCCAAGACGGTTCAAGTAATCGTGAGTTCTGGCCCGGATAATAACTCGATTGATCGGTTGACTGCCGTTTTCTAGCTGGTCAATGCCGGTGACGGAAGAGCCTCCGCCAGCCAATCCAGAAAATTCTGCATCACCTGATCCCGGTTGGTCTCGTTGAGGCTTTCGTGGCGGGTGCCGGGAAGGATCGTGCAATCGACACGCTTGAAGCCCATTTTCCGCATTCTCTCCCCCAACCTCTGCACAGCGGCGCCGTTCGCCGTTGCCGGGTCTTCAGCGCCGCCGACCAGATTGAACGGCATGTCCCGCGGAACCTTTGAGAAATTGTGGTCGTCGGCCCCGCGCCGGATCATCCGGAAAATGTCGATCCACAGCGCCACGCTGGCGTCGAAGCCGCAAAGCGGATCGGCGATATAGGCATCGACCTCCGCTGCATCGTGCGAAAGCCAGTCGAACAGCGTGCGGTGGCCCTTTATGGACCGGCCCCAGGCGCGGAAGGTCATTTTCGGCAGGATGCTGCTTGGAACATCCGAGCCTTTCAGCATGCGCTCCATATAAAGAAGTGCGAGTGCCGCAGCGCTTTGCACTCCACCGTCAAAATTTGCATTCCAGACCGCCGCCGCATCCACTGTGTCGGCATGGTCCAGCACATAGTTCAGCGTGATCAGCCCGCCCATGGAATGGCCGAAAAGTACGACGGGCAGGCCCGGATGCTTCTCGTGAATGTGACGGTTGAGCGCCCGCACGTCCTCGATGGCCACGATATGGCCCTGCTTTTGCGCGAACATGCCTCTCGGTGCATGAGCACCGATATTGGTGCCGTGCCCGCGGTGGTCGTGAATATAGACATCGTAGCCGGCCGCCGCGAGGGCGAAGGCGAAGCGTTCGTATCGCGCCGAATGTTCGGCGAGGCCGTGGCACAGCTGGACAACCGCTCGCGGCATGGCGGCGCGGACAGTGCGGAACGGAAGTTCTGATTTGTCTGCAACCGGCAGATGATGAATGGTTTTGAACGTCATTTCGCCATCTGATTTTATGCCGTGCAAATAGTCAATCTCCCCGATGCAGCGTCGCTAAAACAGGCATTGGATCGACGGATGAACGAATTTTAGGCAACAGCGTTTTTTGTGCAGATTCTGCTTGAAAAGCGCAAAAGCTTGGGCAAATCTAGCTTTGCAGACGGGGTTTTGAAGGGCATCCAGGGGCGTCGAGAGACAGAATTCACGTCATAACTTGCAGGCCGTCCGATGAAAGGGAGGAAACTTTCGCGGACGGTGGCCAGAGGGGAAACCGGGTGACGGAAATATCCGCGCCCGGTTTCATTATATTTGTTTCTCGAGCAGATGCGGACTGGTGGTTCCGGCTGCTTCCATTTCGCGGGTTGGCGTTTGCTTCCGGGGCATATTTGGCCTACATACGCCTCAGTGTCTGATCCAAAAGTCGCCATGCCTGGCTGCAAATGGTGATTTTCTGCGCTTCCGGTGCTCATGTACTTTTGTACACTGCGCTCCGGTTCTCGAAAACCACCATTTTCGCCACGGCCTGACGCTTTTTGATTCAGACACTCAGCAATTTCCGCGCGGTTCGACCTGATCGGCGACCCGCGCTTCTCAACCTGCGGAGACGACGCGCTTTATGGCACGCCAGTTCATTTATCACATGTCCGGCCTCAACAAGGCCTATGGCAACAAGAAGATTCTGGAGAACATTCATCTCTCCTTCTACCCTGACGCCAAGATCGGCATTCTCGGTCCCAACGGCGCCGGTAAGTCCACCGTGCTCAAGATCATGGCCGGTCTCGACAAGGAATATACCGGCGAGGCGTGGCTCGCCGAAGGCGCGACCTGCGGTTATCTCCCGCAGGAACCGGAACTCGATCCGTCCAAGGATGTGCTCGGCAATGTGATGGAAGGCGTCGCTGAGAAGAAGGCGATCATCGACCGTTACAACGAACTGATGATGAACTATTCCGACGAAACGGCGGATGAAGGCGCAAAGCTGCAGGACATCATCGACAGCCAGAACCTCTGGGATCTGGACAGCCAGGTGGAAATGGCCATGGAAGCGCTGCGCTGCCCTCCGGGCGATGCGGACGTGTCCAAGCTTTCGGGCGGTGAAAAGCGCCGCGTGGCGCTTTGCAAGCTTCTGCTTTCCAAGCCCGACCTGCTGCTTCTCGACGAACCAACCAACCATTTGGATGCCGAAACGACCGCATGGCTGGAAAAGCACCTGCGCGAATATCCGGGTTCGGTGCTGATCATCACCCACGACCGTTACTTCCTCGACAATGTGACGGGCTGGATTCTCGAGCTCGATCGTGGTCGCGGTATTCCGTATGAAGGCAACTATTCCGCCTATCTGGAAGCCAAGGCCAAGCGCATGCAGCAGGAAGGCCGCGAGGAAGCAGCGCGTGAAAAGGCGCTGTCGCGTGAACGCGAGTGGATTTCGGCAAGCCCGAAGGCGCGTCAGGCCAAGTCCAAGGCGCGTATCAAGGCCTATGACGAACTGGTCAAGAGCGCGGAAGAACGCCGCCCCGGCGACGCACAGATCATCATCCCGGTCGGCGAGCGTCTGGGTCAGGTGGTCATCGAGGTTGAGAACCTGTCGAAGGGCTTTGGTGACCGCCTGCTGATCGATGATCTGAGCTTCAAGCTTCCGGCTGGCGGCATTGTCGGCGTGATCGGCCCGAACGGCGCCGGTAAATCGACGCTCTTCAAGATGCTGACGGGGCAGGAGCAGCCGGACAAGGGTTCGGTTCGCATCGGCGACACGGTTCATCTTTCCTATGTGGACCAGAGCCGTGACGCGCTCGACGCTAACAAGACCGTATGGGAAGAAATTTCCGGCGGCAATGACGTCATCAAGCTCGGCAAGTTTGAAATGAACTCCCGCGCTTATTGCGGTGCGTTCAATTTCAAGGGCGGCGACCAGCAGCAGAAGGTCGGCAATCTTTCGGGCGGTCAGCGCAATCGCGTTCACTTGGCCAAGATGCTGAAATCGGGCGGCAATGTCCTGCTCCTCGACGAACCGACCAACGATCTCGATACGGAAACGCTCGGCGCGCTTGAAGATGCGCTCGAAAATTTCGCGGGCTGCGCCGTTATCATCAGCCACGATCGTATGTTCCTCGACCGCCTGGCGACGCACATCCTCGCATTTGAAGGCGACAGCCATGTCGAATGGTTCGAAGGAAACTTCGAGGATTACGAAGCCGACAAGATCCGCCGTCTTGGACCGGATAGCGTCAATCCCAAGCGGGTTACCTATAAGCCGCTCACTCGTTAATTACTCTCAAAAGGCCGGTGCATTGCACCGGCCTTTTCGTTTGATGAAGGGAGACAGGATGAAAGACTGGTCCGCAAAGCAATATCTGAAGTTTGAAGACGAACGCAGCCGCCCGGCGCGTGATCTTCTGGCCCGGATACCCCTCGACGCGCCGCGCAAGGTTGTCGATATCGGCTGCGGCCCGGGCAATTCGACGGAGCTTCTGGCCGAACGCTGGCCAGACGCCCATGTCTCCGGCTTCGACACATCACCCGACATGATCGAGAAGGCCCGGGCGCGCCTGCCGCATGTCGATTTCACCATCGGCGACGTGACGAGCTTTGAGCCGGATGCGCAGACCGATGTTCTTTTCTCCAATGCCGTGTTCCAGTGGCTTCCCGATCACATCGCGCAGACGAAGCGCCTCTTGTCGCTGCTTCGTCCCGGCGCAGTGCTGGCCGTCCAGATGCCGGATAATATGGGTGAACCCACGCATGTCGGCATGCGCGACGTGGCCAGAACGGAAGCCTTTGCCGCCAAGATCGGCACCGAGGGCAGGGAGCCTTTGCCGCCGGTGGCGGAATATTACAACGCACTGGCCAGCCAGGCTGCACGGATCGATATATGGCATACGATCTATAACCATCCGCTGGATGGCGTGGATGCTGTTGTGGAATGGGTGAAGGGGACAGGTTTGCGGCCTTTTCTCGATCCGCTCGATGAGCAGGAACGGGCCGACTATCTGAAGGCTTATAAAGCGCAGATCACGCCGCATTATCCAGCGACAGTCGACGGAAAAGTGCTGTTGCGTTTTCCGCGTATTTTTCTGGTCGCTCAAAAGAAATAACTGTCTCAAAGATCGCTCTACACGGGGAATTGATCGATTGCCCGTGCGGGTGATCTCAATTATTTATTTGTTATTTCAAAGGGTTGAGTCGTCTCTGGAGCAGGCGGCGCTGCCAGCCGTTTCATTTAGCAATTTCTCATATTGTAATAGATTGCATGCAAACGATTTTGTTCCTATGGTCTGGCCGCATCCTGAAACCGCTCTAGATATGGAGCCTATGATCGCAACGCCGTGATGCGTTTCATCCCGTCGCGATTTCGTTCAGGAGGCCGGTTTCGATGCTCTTGCTCCGTTATATTCTTCGTTGGGAATGAACACCGAGACCGCCGGTTCAAGGACCGTCTGTCATCGCCAGCGATTCAGGCGGCATGGTTTTGACCGGGAGGACATTTCAAATGCGAGGCTGCCTTTCGACTGAAACGCGGTTCGCTTTTTATGTTTGTGAAGTGAAACAATCGCCGATTTCGGTCATCCCCGCATGGGACCGGCGGCTTGCGGGCTGTTCGAGACTGCCCGCTATCGGGAGTTTTCAGAATGAACAATGCAGAAATGCATGCTGACGCCAATGGCGAGATCGAAGCGGCACATGATGCCCATGACACGCGCCGCCGCGTCTTTGCCATCGTGGCCAGCGCATCGGGCAATCTGGTGGAGTGGTACGATTTTTACGTCTATTCCTTCGGCGCGCTTTATTTCGCGTCGCAGTTTTTTCCCGCCGAAGACCAGACCAGCCAGTTGTTGAACGCGGCTGCGATTTTTGCGGCTGGTTTCCTCATGCGCCCTATCGGCGGCTGGCTCTTTGGCCGCATTGCCGACCGGCTCGGCCGACGCACATCCATGCTGATTTCGGTCACGATGATGTGCCTCGGTTCTTTCGCGATCGCCATTCTGCCGACCTATCAGAGCATTGGCATTGCGGCACCATTCCTGTTGCTGATCGTGCGGCTTTTGCAGGGGCTTTCCGTCGGTGGCGAGTACGGCACCACCGCTACCTATATGAGCGAGGTGGCGCTTGCCGGTCGCCGTGGCTTCTTTTCCTCGTTCCAGTATGTCACGCTGATCGGCGGGCAGTTGCTTGCCGTTCTGGTGATCGTGGTGCTGCAGTTCTTCCTGACATCGGATGAGCTTCACGCCTGGGGCTGGCGCATTCCTTTCGCCATTGGCGGTGTCGCGGCCATCGTGGCGCTTTTCCTGCGGCGGACCCTTCACGAGACCTCGACGGAAGAAACCCGCAGCAACAAGGCGGCGGGCAGCTTCGCCAATATCTGGAAGAACCACCGCAAGGCTTTCCTCGTTGTGGTAGGCTTCACGGCTGGCGGTTCGCTCGCCTTCTATACCTTCACCACCTATATGCAGAAATATCTGGTCAACACGGCTGGCATGAGCAAGGAAACGGCCAGCGAAACCATGACCGTCGTGCTGCTGGTCTATATGCTGATGCAGCCGCTCTTCGGCGCATTGTCCGACAGGATCGGGCGCAAGACGATGATGATCGGGTTTGGCGGCATTTCGATCCTGACGACGATACCGCTCCTGACGCTGATCGGTTCGGTTCAGAGTCCACTCTGGGCGTTCATCTATATCGTGATCGCGCTGGCGATCGTCAGCATGTACACCTCTATCAGCGGCATCGTGAAGGCAGAACTGTTTCCGGCGGAAGTGCGGGCGCTGGGCGTCGGCTTTTCCTATGCGATCGCCAACGCTATTTTTGGCGGCACGGCGGAATATGTGGCGCTGTGGTTCAAGCAGCAGGGCATGGAAAGCGGCTTCTTCTGGTATGTGACCGTGATCATGGTGGTCGTCTTCGTCGTCAGTATCATGATGCCGAACCCACGCACGCACGGTTATCTGCAAGGGCACGGCTCGGTCGATTGACATTCGCCAAGCTGGAATATTTTTCAGGCCCGGATCGGTACGATTGCGGGCCTGAATGCATTGTGTGGCCTTGCATTCCGCGATGCGCTATCATCCGGAAGTTTTTATGGGGCGTTTTCATGAAATATTTTCTGAGATCAGAGCATTTCAAGCAAAGGCATAATGCGTTCGCGGTCCCGTTTTTGGGGGCGGCCCTATTCATGGTGCTGCTTACTTTCCCTGCTCATGCGGTGCTCGCACCGAATGTCGAGGCAGGCCGGGAACTCGCCTCCGTGACCGAGGCGGTCGGAAAGCGCTTTCCGGGCCAGCCCATCCAGAGCATCACCCGACAGGAATCCGGTTCTTACGATGTCCGGGTCGGAACATGCAGGTTGAAGGCCAGGATCATCACCCAGCCGACACCGCAAGGCATGGTTGGTCCGCGGCAATATACCGTGCGGTTGACCCGGCCCAAATGTGCGGCGGCGAAACAATAAATCCCGGCTGGTTTACATCTGCACGGCTTCATCGTCCTCCGGCGAGACGAGCCGGGTTGCGCGCCATTCCGTGAGTTTCGCGTTGATTGCGTCCAAAACGAAGAACCGTGCCGAATCCTTGTCATAGCCTTCGTCGCGCAGCGCGTCGTAATCGGTGTGGGAATGGCGCACATGCGCAACGGTCGCGAGCCACACGGCAGTCGAAGGCGGCAGCGTCTTCATGTGCGGAGCAAGTGCTGCGGCGCGGATAGGTTCGGAGTCCGAATAGGGGACGGCCGGAAGCAGAAGCGTCAGGGACTTGGCGATTGCCTTCTGGCGATTGGTGCCTGCGCTCATTCTACTCCCCTTCCATATCCGCATGCGCCTGAAAATCTGAACCGATTTCAGGATGCATGACGCTTGGCTTCCTGTCTGGAACGTTTTTCGTGCATCCGTAAGGCGTGCGGCGCTCGTTTGCGAATCCCCTTACGCCGCCCATTCTGCATGAAAAGTCCTTGCGTCAAAATTGTTTTCCATATAAACATATCTTTATGTCTTTTAGTCAGCCCGAGGGCCAAGTGATGAGCAGTTTGCAGCTGCAACTCGATCAGATGGTGGATGTGTTGAAAGCGGTGGCGGAGCCAAGCCGCTTGCGCATTCTGGCGCTGTTGGCGCGGGGCGACCTGACCGTTTCGGACCTCACGACGATATTGGGGCAATCCCAGCCGCGTGTTTCGCGTCATCTGAAGCTGCTGGCCGAAGCTGATCTTATCGATCGCTATCAGGAAGGGGCGTGGGCCTATTTCCGTCTCGCGGACAATGCGATCAGCGGTGATCTGGCGCGCGGACTTCTGGCGCGCCTCGACAGTGCCGATGCGCTGGTCGAGCGCGACATGGAGCGCCTGTCGCAGGTGAAGTCCAGCCGTCAGGAAAAGGCAGCCGCCTATTTCAGCGCCAATGCCGGCAGCTGGGATCAGATACGCAGGCTGCATGTTTCCGAGGACGCGGTCGAGGTTGCGCTCAAGAAAATAGTCGGCGACAAGCCGTTTCAGGCCATGCTGGATGTTGGCACGGGAACGGGCCGTTTACTGGAGCTTTTTGCGCCGCTTTACCTTCGCGGCGTCGGTATCGACATCAATCGCGACATGCTTGCCGTGGCGCGGGCCAATCTCGATCTGGCGGCAATCGGCAATGCCCAGGTTCGGCAGGGCGATGTCTATGCGCTGCCTGTCGAACGCGAGAGTTTCGATCTGGTGACCATTCATCAGGTTCTGCACTTTCTTGACGACCCGCTGGCTGCCATCAGGGAAGGCGCGCGGGCGCTACGCCCCAATGGGCGGTTGCTGATCGTTGATTTTGCACCGCACCGGCTTGAGTTCCTGCGCGAGGAGCACGCGCATCTGCGGCTCGGCTTCAGTGACGAGCAGATGCTGGGCTGGATGAGGGATGCCGGTCTTGAACCGGAAAAGACACTGGAGCTGGAGCCGAAGGCTACCAACGGAGATCAGGGGCTGACAGTGAAGCTGTGGCTTGCCCGCGATCCGCGCCTTCTGATCGCCGACCCGGTGTCGAAAACGATAGAGCGCGTTTCGGCTTGATGAAGTCAGACGGAAGCACACTCTAAATATTTGTATTCACGGCATTATGCGACGCTGGATATTTCCATCTGGCTGCAAAATGCTCCGAGCATTACGGAGACAGTTTGATGGGTTTTTACGGTCTTTCCCGCCGACCGGACGTTGGCCAGACCACCCGGGTATCGTTCGAATTCTTCCCTCCCAAGACGGAAGAAATGGAACAGCGTCTCTGGGATACGGTCACGCGGCTCGCCCCGTTGCAGCCTGAATTCGTTTCGGTGACCTATGGCGCCGGTGGTTCCACGCGGGAACGCACGGCGCGCACCGTTGCGCGCATTCTCAAGGAAACCGACGTCAAGCCCGCCGCGCATCTGACCTGCGTGGATGCGACGCGTGAGGAAGTCGACCGTGTGGTGCGTGAATTCGCATCGCTCGGCGTTAATCGCTTCGTGGCGCTGCGCGGCGATCCGGCGGCGGGTATAGGCGAAAAATATGTGCCGACGCCGGGCGGCTACCAGAACGGTGCCGAACTGGTCTCCGGCCTGCGCAATATTGCGGATTTCGACATTTCAGTTTCCGCCTATCCTGAAAAGCATCCGGAAAGCCCGGATTTTGCAACTGATATCGATATGCTGAAACGCAAGGTCGATAATGGTGCGACGCGCGCCATCACCCAGTTCTTCTTCGAGAACGATCTTTACGAGCGTTATGTCGAGCGAGTTCGCCGCGCAGGCATCTACATCCCCATCGTTCCGGGCGTGCTGCCGGTGCATAATTTCAAGCAGGTCAAGAATTTCTGCGCGCGGTCGGCGACGCATATTCCGGCCTGGCTGGCCGAGCGTTTCGACGGGCTGGACAACGATCCGCAGACGCACCAGCTGGTGGCAGCCGCAATTGCCGCCGAACAGGTGATGGATCTGATCGAACGCGGCGTGCAGGATTTCCATTTCTACACGATGAATCGCGCCGATCTGCCCTTTGCGATCTGCCATATGATCGGCATAAGGCCGAAGGCGGAAGCAGCGCTGGAAATGGCCTGAAACAAAAGAAAGCCCGGCGATTTCGCCGGGCTTTCTCGTTTTCGTGCGGGTCGGCCTATCCTCAAAAACCGAAGCCGCCGTAATGGTTTAGGCCATTTGCCTTAGAGCATTTCCTGTTTAGGCTGGTGTCTTTATCCCGAAACCGGTTCCCACTTTCGGGAGACATACTCTAAGGGATGACCCCTGCTATCAACGCTGCAACAAATGCAAATGCCGCACAGATCATGAGGACATTCAAAGATCGCGTAAGTCCCATTGGTCTGTCTCCTTCATATGCGCCCGACGAGTCGGACGCGCGCTGGTAGGAAACCGGAATCTAAGCGCAAAACGCCCCGAACAAAAGAAGATTTCGTTCTGCAATCTGCCGTGATAGGGGAATAAACCTATTGTTTACCCTCTAAACTATTGAAATAATTAACCAGAAAAATTTGTTCACATTTCATGAAAAAGACATCGAACTGCCACGTTTGGTGCTGTTTTCGCCGCACTTGCCACAGCTTTTTTGGCACGTTTTTAGCCCATTTCAGCGAATTAGCGCCAGATATGCCGATAAGGTGAGGACAGATATCACGGTCGAATAGAGGATGACGTTGGAGGTTATCGCCGCTTCGCGACGATAATGCTCGGCCAGCATGAACGGCCCTGTGCCGGTCGGCAGGGCTGCGAGAAGCGCGGCGCTCTGCGCCAGCAGGGTCGGCAGTCCGAACACATGGACCGCCAGCAGCCAGGTTGCGAGCGGCTGCACGATGAGCTTCACCGAGACCAGGAAGGCGATGGCATTCACGCTTTCACGTTCGATCTTGCGCGGCTGGGCAAGGAACAGGCCAAGGGCCACGAGCGCGCAAGGCGATGCGGCACCGCCGAGCATCTTGAGGAAGGTTTCCGCCGGGGCGGGGATCGCGAGCCCCAGAAAGGACACCACGGCACCAAGCGCTGGAGCGACAAGCAGCGGATTGCGGATCAGGGATCGCACGACCTTCCAGATGAGACGGATTGGCTTCTTTTCGGTTTGCAGGCCAATTTCGATCAGCACGATGGCAAAAGCGAAGGTGACGCACACGGTGATGATGATCGAAATGGTTGTCGCGGCCAGAACGCCCGAGCCGAAAGCGATCATCGAAAGCGGGATGCCCATATAACCGGTATTGGGATAAGCGGCGTTCAGGCCGTCCAGCGCGGTGTCGGCAAGCGGCATTTTTCCGCGCAGCCGCACCAGAAATGGCAATGCGAAAGCAATGGCGCTTGAAAGCAGAAACACTGCGATGAAGCCCGGCTGCCACAGCTCGCTGCCATGGGTGTTGGCCATAATGTCGAAGAGCAGGGCAGGCAGTGCAAGATAGACGACGAAACGGTTCAGCTCCGCTATCGCATGCGGCCCGAGAATTTTCAGCCTGAAGGCACCCCAGCCGGAGAAAATCAGCGCGAAAACGGGAAGGACGACGAATAGCGTTGTGAGCATGGGGCGCATTTCAGTTCAGGAAAGGAAAAGGCGCGGGCTTTGAACTCCGCGCCTTGTCGAATATCAGAGCTTGTCGAGAAGCTCCTGCGTTGGCCAGGAATCGGCGGGCATTCCAAGGCGCAACTGTTCGGCGCGCACGGCATCGCGGGTGGCGACACCGAAAACGCCGTCGATCTTGCCCATTTCATAGCCGCGCGCCTGCAGCTTGGTCTGAAGTTCCTTCAGCTGGTCCTGCGTCAGGCCCGGAACCGGGTTGCCGGGATCGAAGGCAGGCGCACCCGCCAGACGGGTCGCGAAATAGGCCGCCGTGGTCGCATAGACGATGGACTTGTTCCATTCCACGAACACGTCGAAGTTCGGATAGGACAGGAAAGCCGGTCCCTTGCGACCAAGCGGCAGCAGAAGCGACGCATCGCCGTCATCCGGGCCGAGCGGACCATTGAGGCCGGTCACGCCGTGTTCAGCCCACCAGGAATGCGGCTTGCGGTTGGTGCGGATCGCTTCTTCCCAAGGCAGGTCCTTGGTGAGGCGAACTTCCTCGAGCCATGGCTGGCCACGTTTCCAGCCGAGTTCCGAGATCATGCGACCGGCGGTCATCATGGCGTCGGGAACGCTGTTCTTCAGATCGACCTTGCCGTCGCCATCGCCGTCGACGCCACGTTCAAGATAATCCTTCGGCAGAAGCTGCATCATGCCGATTTCGCCAGCCCATGCGCCAGTGGTTGCCGCATCGACGACCCCCTGATCGAAAAGCTTGAGAAGGGCGATCAGCTGCGGGCGGAACAGGTCCGGGCGGCGGCAGTCATAGGAAAGGGTGACAAGCGCATTGAGCGTGTCGAAATCGCCCTGAATGGCGCCATAGTCGGTTTCCAGGCCCCAGAAGGCGGCAAGGACTGGTCCCGGTACGCCATAGGTGTCTTCGACCTTCTTGAAGACATCGGCATATTTGACCAGGTTGTCACGGCCCTTCTTCAGGCGCGCTTCCGAGATGAGGCGCTTGGAAAATTCGGTGAAGGTCAGGTTGAAGACAGTTTGCTTGCGGTCGCGGTCGAGCACCTTCTGCTCAAGCATGGCCTTGTGCAGTTCGGCGATGCCCTTCTCGCCGACACCGGCGTCCCGGGCTTCCTTGGTCAGATTGTCCATCCACTGGCCGAAATCGATCTCGCATTCCGGTTTTGGAAGATTGACGGCGTTTTCAGCCGGGGCCGCAGCAGGCGCCGGGGACGCGGCGGCCTGTGCATTGGACATGGCTGTCGATGCCAGCAGGGCGGCTGCGATAACTGAAGCAAACAACTTCATTGGTAACTCACACTAATAAACCGGGAGCAGTCGGCTCCCTTCCGAGGATTGTTTTGCTATTGCCCCAACAAGCCCCGGAAATGAAGCAAAACTTGGTGTGAACCGCCAAACTGGGCCGTGTTAACGGACCTTGTTGCTTTCCAGCCACTTTTTCCACGTATTGGCGTCACCTGCGAAGACGTTGATGTCGGCGTCGCCCTTGATGCCGGGAATGGAGCCGGTGCCCGTATATTGCCAGAACGTCCACGGATGCGGTCCGTATTTTTCGTCAGGATGACCGGCGACGGAGCGCAGCCAGAACGGATAATCCGCCATCTGCCGCAGATCGTTGTCATCGAAGAAATCGACCGTCGTGTAGACGATCGGGCGCTTGCCGTAATGTTTTTCCAGCGCTTGCAGGAAAATGCGCATTTCCTTGCGCACAACGGCTGCGTTGGGGCGCAGCTTGCAGGTTGGCGACTGCGGGTTCCATTCCATGTCGAGAACGGGCGGAAGCGCGCCGGGGTCACGCGGCACATTCTGGATGTACCAGCGCGCCTGCTCGATCGCCGGACGGCAGAAATAATAGAAATGATAGGCGCTCCGCGCGATGCCTGCCTGACGGGCGCCGTTCCAATGTTCCTGAAAGCGGTCATCGACCCGGTCGCCGCCTTCGGTCGCCTTGATGAAGGCAAAGGAAATGCCACTGGCGCGAACGGCGCTCCAGTCAATATTGGTCTGGTACTTGGAAACGTCCGTGCCGTGGATCGGATAGTGCCACGGCGTCTTGCCGGTCCAGTCGTGCGGGTCGCGATCCCCGAAACGGGGCGCCTTCACCGGGCCTGACGGCGGTGGAATGCGGGCTACCGAACCACCTGATTTCTTTACGTCGGAAAAGTCGTAGTCCACCGTCGTGCAGGCGGAAAGAAGTAAAGCGCCGAGGGCGAGAATGCTGCAGCTGGCCAGACGGTTCATATAGTGGTTCCGTGTCGCGAATCAGTCCTCTAACGGTTACGCGATCCGGAGGCGGACGTCACCAGTCTGCCGGGCAAGTTTGCTGCTAATCTGTTGAAGTGGCTGGCATCGCCGAACGAACGACCGCTATCCAGGCAAAGCCGCGATACAGAATGCGCTTTTCAACAGTGGCGTGCCGTTCCTGCGCGAGCTGATCGCAAACCGCAAAAAGGTCGCTGCGTGGTGTGACGTGGAACCATTCCAGCCATTTGAACAGAGCTTTTGCGAACCAGCGCGGCAGGCGAGACTGATCGCCGAAATCGACGATATGCAGTTCGCCGCCCGCATTGAGGTGCCGGACGCTTTCCCGGATGACCGATTGCCATTGCGGGATCATCGACACCGCATAGGAAATGAAAATCCGGTCAAAGCCCGCTTGTCCGAACAATCGCTCCGGATCGAATTGCGCTGCGTCGGCCCGGTCGAGGCGGACGCGGCTTTCGATGCCGACGCGCTCTGCCGCCCGGCGGGCGGTATCCAGCATTTCCGCGGAAATATCCATGCCGAAGAGCGTGGCGTCAGGATAACGTTCGGCAGTCTTCACCAGATTGCGGCCCGTGCCGCAGCCGATTTCCAGAACCGTGCCGTTGCGGGGAACGTCCAGCCCCGCAATCATGGGGTCGCGACCCAGAAGATAGTATTTGCGGGTTGCATCGTAGAAATGCCGCTGACGACGGTAGACCCGATCCATGAGGTTGGCGTGGTCCATACCCTGAACGCTCCATGGGCTGCGCAGCATGTCAGGCATCCTTCAAGATATAGAGGTGGAAGCCGCCATAGATCGACGAGCGGTCGCGATCATGCAGGGCGCGGGACTCGTCTGCCTGATATTCCCAGCGATCCAGTATCTCGGGCGCTACCCGTCCCGGAAGCAGGCTCGGTTCAGCAGCAGTGCGGAAGATGACGCGGGCGTTCGGCGCGGCCGTGCGGGTGATTTCGATCCACAGCGCGTTGAGCTGCTCGTCATTCATCCAGTCCTGCGCATCCAGCAGGATATAGCGGTCGACGGAAGCGGCGGGCTTGGCGGCGAGAAAATCGGTATAGCTGGCGTTTTGCACTGTCATGCGGTCGGCACGCGCCCGCACCGTTTCGAAATTGCTGCGCGACAGATAGGGCGGCAGCGGACCGGTCTCCTCATTGCCGCTATAGCCGCGCCCGAAGGCCTGCCACGCGAAATAATTGTCGGTGAGGGGAAAGCCGCAGGCGAGTTTCTCAAGGCGGCTGCGCAGGACGAGCGCCATGTCGCCATTCCCGGCGGTAGCAAGGGCATCATATTGCTGTGGCGGTATGCCGAGCCCGAACAGGGACGATTTGCGGGCCGTCGCCCAGCGCACCATGCGTTTTTCAAAAAGCGGCGCCAGCGCGGTGTCGAAGAAACTGCGCTGCTCTTCCATGGTGCGCGCCTTCAAGATGTCGCGCGGATCGATCCCATAGAGCCGCGCAACGCGGTGACCCATGCCGATGAAGACGCCAAGCAAACCGTGGCGGTAGAGGTCGCGCCAGAAAATGGAAATGCGCTGGCGGCCGTTCCACTTGCGCTTTTCCCAATAGGCGCGGCTTTCGCTGTCGAGGTGCGGGCGGATGAAGCGCTTGTAGGCCGCCAGATTGGTCTTGTCATCGGCCTTGCCGTAGAAGCGGTAGAAAGCGTTGTAATCAGGCAGGTTTTTGACGGCGGCGAGCTTAAGCCGGTTGAACGCGACATGCGCCCGATTGAGATCGACCGCTTCCACGCATGCCGGATCGGCGGTCAGGTAGGACATGGCATTGCATCCGCCGGAAGCGATGGTGACGATGCGGTGGCCGGGCTCGATGGCAAGTGCCGCCATGTCGACTTCCGGGTCTTCCCAGATTTGCGGATAGACCAGCCCCTTGAACAGCCACGCGAACAATCTTTCGGAAAAGCCCGCGCGCGAAAGAGCGTTGTTTTGTGTCACAGCACGCTTGAGAATTGTGCCGTCTGTTGCCTGCTCTGTCATCAAAAGTTCCCCTGATCCTCGAATCCCGACTTCGATTTTGCAAAGTTAAACATCGTCCAATGACAGGGACGTGACGAAATAATTGCGGGCTTATAAACGGGAAAAAATGGGCTACTGCCCTGTAATACTGTCGCTTTATTACGTTCGGTAAGACTATTTGAGAGAACTTTTCCGCGCTGTTGCCGTTTTTCCCTGTGAAGGTCTCAGTCGACAGGACTTCTGTGTCGATGAGCGACCGTAAAGGTGATTGGCCGGGCAAACCGGCCACGCACGGAGAAACAGAGAGGCGTTTGGCAAAGCTTGCCATTGATGCCTGAAACCAGGCCAAGAGCCTAACCTAGGAAGGAGAGCCTAAGTGAAGAAGTTTCTGATTGCTTCTGTCGCCGCCGTATCGCTTCTCGGTCTTGCAGCTTGCAACGACAAGAAGGACGACACGAACAACGCACCGGCACCATCCACGCCGGCAGCGCCTTCGAACAATGACACGACGCCAGCGCCGACCACTCCGGCCACCCCGGCACCATCGACGCCGGGTACGGGGACCGCACCTTCCAACTAAGGGTGCGATGTCGTGACTGCTTTGCAGGCGGATGGCGATCCGGTGTCGGGTCGCCATTCGTGCTTGACGGCTTCGGCCGGTTTCGGATTTGACATGAACGTTAAGGCAACCACAGTGGGAAAAGACGGGCGCTCTGCGTTTTCCGTGTTTCAACGCAGGCTCGGTTCGGTTATGGCTTTCGTCATGAACCGTAACTTTCTCTTTTTCATTTCTGCGATCGTTCTCGTTGCGCTTGCCGCATGCGGCAAGGGAGATGACGAAAGCGCTGCCACGACCAATGGCGGAGAGCAGGGCGCTGCCGCCATTTCGCAGCCTGCCAAGCCGGCAGAAAGCACGGGCACGGAAAAAGGTCCCGATCTGGTCAAGTCGCTTCGCGAGAGTTCAGGCGTGGTGACCCCGGAAGAAAAAGCCGCCGCCATCGAAAGGGCGCGCGCAAATGCGGTTGCCGCCGCTCAGTCGGTGGGCCAGACGGATGAGCAGGCACAGGCGGCTGGAGAGGCTGCGGCTGCTGCCGCACAGCGCTCCTTCAACGACCGCGAGCCCCAGCAATAATGTAAGAGCCTGGTCCAACAGTCGTCATGCCGGTCTGCAAATGACGCCTTTCTGTATTCCGGTGCTCACGTAACCTTAAGTACGTTCCGCTTCGGTACTCGAAAATCACCATTTTCGCGACGGCCCGACGCTTTTTGATTGAGGCTCTCAGCCTGCGGTTCGATATTCTTTCTAAATGTTTGTTTTTTCAATTTTCGCCTGCCTAGGCGGTTTTCAGTCCTTTCGGAATTCTATAGAAAAGTGCCATGTCGATTTGGGTCCGCATCGGTGAGTTCGTCACGTCCGTGGCGTCGAATGCCATTACTGGCGTTATCGAAGCCGTGCGCACCGTTTTTGAAGGCGATGCCGACACGCGCCGCCGGGTGGCTTTCTCCATCGCGATGATCGCGCTTTCCGCCAAGATGGCCAAGGCGGACGGGGTTGTCACCCAGGATGAAATTCGCGCCTTTCAGGATATATTCGCGGTGCCTAAGGAAGAGACGGCGCATGTCGCGCGGCTCTACGATCTCGCCAAACAGGATGTTGCGGGCTACGAATCCTATGCGCGTCAGCTTGCCGGATTGTGCAGTGAGGGTCAGACCGACTGTCATCTGCTGGAAGACATCCTCGACGGGCTTTTTCATATCGCCACCGCCGATGGCTATGTGCACGAAAAGGAAATGACCTTTCTTGCAGGCGTGGCGGATATTTTCGGCTATGACGAGGCGGCCTTCGACCGTATTGCGATCCGGCATGTCCAGCGCGGCGCTGACGATCCCTACGCCATTCTGGGGCTGGAGCGCGGCGTGTCCTTCGATATGGCCCGCAAGCGTTATCGCGCACTGGTGAAGGAACACCACCCTGACCGGCTGGTGGCCGAAGGGTTGCCGCTCGAATTCATAACCATTGCCAACAGGCGTCTTGCGGCGATAAACGCAGCCTGGGCGAGTATCGAGAAGAATCTGGAGGCTGCATGAGCAGCGCACACGAAATCGAGAACGAATTGTTGGAGGAGCTGGCGCTTGTCCGGCCTGATTTCGTCGGTGCAATGCTTGACCCGTCGCCCAATTTCGGTCCGCGCCGCGACGGCAAGATGCCAACCTTTCTCATTCTCCACTATACGGGTCTGGAAACCGCCGAAGAAGCGGTGCAGGTCCTGAAGTCGCCGGATATGGAAGTTTCCGCGCATTATCTCGTCCATGAAGACGGGCGGATCGTGCAGATGGTGTCCGAAAAGGCGCGGGCCTGGCACGCAGGCCAGAGCTTCTGGAAGGGCGAAACGGACATCAATTCGGCTTCCATCGGCATAGAGATCGTCAACCCGGGCAACCTCCAGGATTATCCGCCGTTCAAGGATGCACAGATCGAGGCGGTTATCCGCCTTTGCCGCGACATATGCGAGCGCCAGGCCATCAGACCGGAGAATGTGCTGGCCCATTCGGACATCGCTCCGTCCCGCAAGACCGATCCCGGCCATAATTTTCCGTGGAAGCGGCTTCATGAGGCAGGTATCGCCCATTACATCGAGCCGACGCCGATCCGCGGCGGAAGGTTTCTCGCAAGGGGCGAAAACGGCCAGCCGGTCGAAGCCTTGCAGTCCATGCTGGCGCTTTACGGCTACGGAATTGCCATCACTGGCATCTTCGATGAGGATACGGAGACCGTGATTAAGGCCTTTCAGCGCCATTTTCGGCCACAGAATGTGGACGGCGTGGCCGATGTTTCTACCATAGATACCCTCTACAGGCTGATTTTTTCCCTGCAAAATGTTACCGCCTGAAGCGGCACGAGTGATCTGTTTGTCTAAGGGCAACATTTCAGATTTTCGTAATGTTTTCATAAAAATAGATCGATCCAGTCCCGTTGCAGCGGGGCTGTGACGGCGGTTCGCTGCGGCCGCGCATGAATCGCTAATGTTGCAACCTGTAAGACTATTTTACTTTTGCAACCAATCTTCAGCTGCATTTCCCCGCCAATTCATTCGTCAATCCCAGCGGTCACGGGCTCTTACGGGCCATATCGGGCGGGATCAAAAAACAGGATCGTCTCCCCCAAGACAGGCGGTCTGACAAAAGAAACGTTTCAAGACGGTAGGTTATGAAAGTAAAATTTGTTGTTGTTAGCGCCCTTGTCGGCGCGATGAGTTCGTTTGGCCTGAATCCGGCGCTGAGTGCCCCTTCAACTGAACCGACCAACCTCGCAGCTCTCCTCAAGGCACGCCAGCAGAACAAGTCTGCCACGGCGGAAAAGCCAACCACAGCGCCCAAGAAGGCATCGGTCGTCAGCCGCCGTGCGGCCCCGGCCACAAAGGGTTCCACCGGCAAGCGCTCGCAGTCGAAAGACACGACGACCGCCCGTAACGCCAAGGGTGGCGCCTATTCCACCATCATCAACCGTTATGCGTCGACCTATGGCGTGCCCTCCGCACTTGCCCATGCGGTTGTGCGTCACGAGAGCAATTTCCAGCCGAATGTGCGCGGCAAGGCCGGTGAAATCGGCCTGATGCAGATCAAGCTCTCGACCGCTCGCAGCCTCGGCTACACCGGCTCCGCCAAGGGCCTCTACGAGCCGTCCACGAACATCCAGTTCGGCATGAAGTATCTCGCCATGGCGCAGAAGCTCGGCGGCGGAAGCACCTGTGGCACGATTCTGAAATACAATGCCGGTCACGGCGCAACGCGCATGAACCCGACCTCTGCGAAGTACTGCAGCTCGGTCAAGGCCTATATGCGCGCTCTCTAACAGATTTGCGTCAGCGGTCGCGTAGAGTACAGGCAGCCTGATGCGAACGGAAAGCCGACAGTGGCAACACTGTCGGCTTTTCTGTTGTGACGAGATTTTTTCGAAATCCGGTTTCACTGTCGCGCTATCGTTGCTATATGCGCCGTGTCAGTCGGTCGGGCAGCCGCGCCTGTCATATGCCGAAAGGCGGCAGGTGAGGAAAGTCCGGGCTCCATGGAAACACGATGCCGGGTAACGCCCGGCGGGGGTGACCCCAGGGATAGTGCCACAGAAAGCAGACCGCCCCGTCTTCCGTACCGTTGCAATGACGAAACGGCAGGGATGACGGGGTAAGGGTGAAAGGGTGGGGTAAGAGCCCACCGCGTCGGCAGCAATGCAGGCGGCACGGTAAACCCCATCGGGAGCAAAACCGAATAGGGACGGCGCGTCGGTTCGCAAGGGCCGGCAATCGGTTTCCGGATCAGCCGTCCGGGTGGGTTGCACGAGGCGGGTGGCGACATCCGTCCCAGATGAATGGCTGCCACGTCGGGCGCAAGCCCGGCCATACAGAACCCGGCTTACAGACCGGCTGACAATTTTCCTCCAGGACGGTTTCGATCTTCCAACGCAAGAAACGGATAGTTGCGTTGCGACCGAGGTTCTAATCGGAACCTCCACGAAATCATGGAGGTTCACTATGACCAGCTTGAAGGACAAGGTTGCAATCATTACCGGCGCGTCGTCCGGGATAGGACGTGCGGCGGCATTGCTCTTTGCAAGAGAAGGCGCGTCGCTGGTGCTGAACGCGCGCGGACTCGCGGGCCTTGAGCGCGTCGCACAGGAGATCGCGGCGTTTGGCGGAAAGGCGCATTGTGTTGCCGGCGATGTGTCGGAAGCCCGGACCCATGCGGCGCTGGTGGCAGCGGCGAAAGATGAATTCGGCGGGCTCGATATTGCTTTCAACAATGCCGGAACCGTCGGTCCCATCGCGCCGCTTGCCGAAATCGCGCCCGACGATTGGGAAGCGGTATTGGCGGGTAATCTCACTTCCGCATTTCTGGGAGCAAGATCGCAAATCCCCCTCATGCTCGAACGGGGCGGCGGCTCGATCATCTTCACCTCCACATTTGTCGGCACGAGCGTCGGCATACCCGGCATGTCGGTTTACGGAACCTCGAAGGTGGCTCTCATGGGGCTGGTGAAGGGCATAACCGCCGATTACGGCGTCCGTGGTATCCGGGCAAATGCGCTTCTGCCGGGCGGTGTGGACACGCCAATGGGTGGAGATGAAAAACACAAGGAATGGGCCGCCGGTCTTCATGCGATGAAGCGGATCGCACAGCCGGAAGAGATCGCGCAGGCTGCGCTGTTTCTGGCGGGTCCCATGTCCAGTTTCGTTGCGGGGACAGCGCTTTATGCCGATGGCGGCAATGCTGCGGTAAAATGAATGAAAGGGCGGCTCTGCGATGCAGGGCCGCCCTTTTGAAGCGCTTCGGGCCTTAGATGGGCACGCCGGTCAGGAAGTCGTAAATCAGCTTCATGTTCAGAACGATGATGATTGCAGCGGTGATGGCGGCAAGCAGCGTGACCCAGCGCGGAGCGACAAGTGATCCCATCTTCTTTTTCTCTGCCGTGAACATCACAAGCGGAATGATCGCAAAGGGCAGTTGCAGGCTCAACACGACCTGAGACAGGATAAGAAGCTCGGTCGTTCCCTGAGAGCCATACATGATCGTCACCACGGCAGCCGGAACGATGGCCACGAAACGGGTGATCGCACGGCGCAGCCACGGCTTCAGGCGAATGTCGATGAAGCCTTCCATGACGATCTGCCCGGCCATGGTCGCGGTGATGGTGGAGTTCAGCCCGCAACACAGAAGCGCAATGGCAAAGAGTGTTGGCGCGAGGGCCGAGCCGAGCAGCGGGTTCAGGAGAGCATGTGCCTTGTCCAGATCTTCGACAGCGGTATTGCCGGTGGCGTTGAAGCTCGCAGCAGCCAGGATCAGGATCGACGCATTGACGAGCAGCGCGAATGTCAGAGCAATGGTGGAATCCCATGTCGCAAAGCGTATGGCCTCGCGCTTTTCAGCGCTCGTATGGCCGTAGTCGCGCGTCTGGATGATACCGGAATGCAGATAGAGGTTATGCGGCATCACCGTTGCGCCGATGATGCCAAGCGCAATATAGAGCATGTCCGGATTGCGGATGATCTCGGTCGTGGGGGCAAAGCCTTTGATGACTTCGCCCCATTGCGGCTGCGCCATCAAAATCTGAATGAGGAAACAGAGCGCGATCACGCCAAGCAGCGTGATGATAAGCGCCTCGACGCGGCGGAATCCCTTGTTCTGGAGATATAGCACCAGAAGCACGTCGGCTGCGGTGATGATGACGCCGATTTCCAGCGGAATGCCGAACAGGAGGTTGAGGCCGATGGCCGTGCCGATGACTTCGGCAAGGTCGGTGGCGCAGATTGCAAGTTCCGCGAGAAACCAGAGCGGCCATGCGAGAAAACGCGGATAGGCATCCCGGCAGGCCTGCGCCAGATCGCGGCCCGTCGCGACTGCAAGGCGAGTGCAAAGCGCCTGCAGGAGCACGGCCATAAGATTGGACAGCAGAACGACGGAAAGCAGCGTATAGCCGAAGCGGGAGCCGCCAGCCAGCGAGGTCGCCCAGTTGCCGGGGTCCATATAGCCAACGGCTACCAGATATCCCGGGCCGAAAAAGGACAGTGCGCGGCGAAACTTCGAGCCGGAGCGATTGACCCTGATCGAGCGGTGGACATCGGACATGGATGCTTCACCGCGATCGCGCCGCCAGCCTTCAAATGTAACTTCGCCAGCGCCGGACGAATTTTCTCCATATGGAGCCATCATAAACGCCTTGATGTCGTAATGCAGTTGCAAACTATTTGCATTAAATACGGCAAGCACGCGGAGACGTCAACAGGGGGCAGGGCATCACAAATCATAAGCTTGTGATGCATAGCGTGTGGGCCGGAGGTGATGCGTTGAGTGAAACGCGCTCCGGTTTTCGGTCGATGCCGCGAAACTGCTCCCAAAAAAATCTCTGTTGAAAGTTCCGAGGCTGAGCGGGTTCCGGCGCGAAGCCCATCCAAAGGATAACGCTTCATTAAGCTTAATATCCGATAACTGACGAACGAATCCGTCATGCCCTCAAGTCGACGGCAAATGGGCGGAATCCAAAGGCAACACTCAGGCATGTCTCCCGAAAGCGGGAAGATGCTCTCAAGCGCAATGCGCTTTAGCTAACGGGCTGCGTACCCGGGAAAGGATCGGAATGATGGCAAGCCTCGGCGGAGACAATTCTCAAGCCGGTGGGGCTGAAGTCCGTCACGTTCCGGTGCTGATTGCCGAAGTGATCGATGCCCTGAAGCCCGTAGCTGGCGCGGTGATCGTCGATGGGACATTCGGCGCGGGTGGTTACACGCGCCGCATACTCGAAGCGGGTGCGGACGTGATCGCGATTGACCGCGATCCGACCGCAATCGAAGCCGGGCGGGTGATGGAAAAACAGTTTCCGGGCAGGCTCAATCTGGTCGAGTCCCGGTTCTCTGCCCTGGATGACGCGGTCTCGACAGTGAAGGGAGCGGGCAGCAAGGTGGACGGCGTTGTGCTCGATATTGGCGTGTCGTCGATGCAGATCGATGAGGCCGAGCGCGGCTTCTCCTTCCAGAAGGACGGTCCGCTCGACATGCGCATGTCGAAAAAAGGGCCGAGCGCTGCCGATGTGGTCAACCGTCTCAAGACCGGCGATCTGGCCCGCATCTTCAATTTCCTGGGCGAGGAACGCCATGCGGGCCGTATCGCGCGCATGATCGACAAGCGCCGCACGGCACAGCCTTTCACGCGCACGCTCGATCTTGCCAATGCCATCGAAACGCTGGTCGGTCGCAACCCGAAGGATCGCATTCATCCGGCCACGCGGGTGTTTCAGGCGCTGCGTGTCTATGTGAACGACGAGTTAGGCGAACTGGCGCGGGCGCTGCTTGCTGCCGAGCGCATCCTGAAGCCGGGCGGACGGTTGGTTGTCGTGACCTTCCATTCGCTCGAAGACCGCATGGTGAAGCGTTACTTCGCGGACCGGGCGGGCGGCAGCGCCGGATCGCGCCATCTGCCGGAAACGCATGTTCGTCTCGCGAGCTTTACGCCGGCGATCAAGGGTGCGGTCGGCCCGACGGCTGAGGAAGAAGAACGAAATCCGCGTGCGCGCTCGGCGAAGCTGCGCGCCGGAACAAGGACGGAAAATCCGCCACTGGAAGACGATCTATCGCTTTTCGGGTTGCCCAAACTGCCCGAGACGAACGAACTGGCCCGGAGTTAAACGAGTGCTGCGTACTTTCGACATCATCATGATAGCGGCGATGCTGGTGGCGGCGACCGTCACCTACACGATCAAATATGACGCGGAAAAACAGATCGCCGTCATCGCCAAGCTGAAGCGGCAGATCGACTCCGAGAAGGACACCATCACGCTCCTGCGCGCCGACTGGGCATTGATGAACCAGCCGGGCCGCTTGCAGAGCCTCGTGGGCGTCTATGAAAAGGAACTCAATCTCCAGCCGATCGAAGCCGAACAGCTTCTCCTTGGCGTCAACGAAATTCCGGAACGCCCGGTGGATGATATCCAGAAGATCATCTCCGGCAGCGACGAACTGCTGGCAAGCGGCGTGCTTGAAAAGGATGCTATCACGACCGGCAGCGTCAAGAAGAGTGGGGCGAGGCACTGATCATGCGGCTGAGACCTTTCAGAAAAAAGAACATGCAGGCAGGTAACGGTGTTGAGCCGGTTGGCGATGAAAAGCTGGCCGGCAACATGGCGTTTGTCGGCTCGCGCAAGAAGCACGGCAACCGCGCACGCAATCGCCTGTGGATGGCCATCGCCTGTTTTGTCGGCATCTATGGTGTGATGGGTGGAAAGCTCATCTATTTCGGCGTCATCGGCGGCGAAAACGAGGATAATGCAGGCCCGGCTGTCCAGCAGCTGGCATCGCGCCCGGATATCCTCGACCGGAACGGCGAAATTCTCGCCACCGATATCAAGACGGCGTCGCTCTATGCCGAACCGCGCAAGATCGTCGATCCTGACGAAACCATCGAAATGCTGTCCACCGTGCTGCCGGACCTCGACTGGGAAGCGACATACAAGCGCCTGAAAAGCGGCGCGGGCTTCGTTTGGGTCAAGCGCGGGCTGACGCCTCGCCAGCAGAGCCAGATCATGGCGCTCGGCGTGCCGGGCATCGGTTTCCGGACGGAAAAGCGCCGTTTCTATCCGGGTGGCCCAACCGCTTCGCACATCCTCGGTCTCGTCAATGTCGACAATCAGGGCATTGCGGGCATGGAGAAATATATCGACAGCCAGGGCCTGACCGACCTGCGCTCCGTTGGTCTTGCGACCGGGCAGTCGCTGGAACCGGTGCGTCTCTCCATAGACATTCGCGTGCAGCACATCATGCGCGACGTGCTGGTCAAGGCCATGGAACGCTATCGGGCGATTGCCGCCGGTGCGGTTGTGCTGAACGTCAAGACCGGCGAAGTCATCGCCATGGCATCGGTGCCGGATTTCGACCCGAACAATCCGGTCCATGCGCTGGACAAGGATCGCCTGAACCGCATGTCGGCAGGCACCTATGAAATGGGCTCGACCATCAAGAGCTTTACCACGGCGATGGCGCTCGATTCCGGCAAGTTCAACCTGAACTCGCGTCTTGATGCGTCGCGTCCGCTGGTCTTCGGCCGCCAGACCATCCGTGACTTCCACGGCAAGGGCCGTGTGCTGACGCTGCCGGAAGTCTTCATCTTCTCGTCCAACATCGGTTCGGGCCGCGAGGCCGACGCCGTCGGCATCGAAGGCCACCGTGCGTTCCTGAAAAAGATCGGTCTTCTCGATCGCTTGCAGACGGAACTGCCGGAAGTGGCGCGCCCCGTCGAGCCGCGTGTGTGGAAGAAGGTTCATTCGATGACCATTTCGTTCGGCCACGGCATGATGACGACGCCGTTGCAGACGGCAGTTGGCGCTGCGGCGCTGATGAATGGCGGCAAGCTGATGCCGCCGACATTCCTGACGCGCACGCAGGCCGAGGCCGATCAGGTGGCCAAGCAGATCATCCATCCACAGGTTTCTGCCGACATGCGTTATCTCTACCGCCTCAACGCGACTGCGCAGGGCGGTTCCGGCAAGCGCGCGACGGTTCCGGGCTATCGCGTCGGCGGCAAGACCGGCACGGCGGAAAAGGTGGTGCATGGGCGCTATTCGAAGGATGTGCGCTTCAACGCATTTCTGGCGTCATTTCCGATGGATGACCCGACTTATGTCGTGCTGACCATCATCGACGAACCGAAGCCGGAGGAAGGCAAATTCAGCGCAACCGCAGGTCTCAACGCAGCGCCGATGGTTTCGGAAATCATCCGCCGGTCCGCTTCGTTCCTCGGCGTGAAGCCCGATTTCCAGCTCGAAGCCCAGCCAGCAATGGTTAGCAATTTAAGCGGCAAGCCTGATTTTCAACAGGATGTGCCGCCAGCAATGGTTTCCAACGAATACGACTGATTCGCATAAAACAGCCTTTGCAGCGTTACGCGCACAACTGAATCTGGATTTGGTATGACCATGAAACTGAAGGAAATCGCTCTTTTCAAGGAACTGGCCTCCGGCAATGCCGGCGAGGTGGAGATCACCGGTGTCACGTCGGACTCCCGCAAGGTCGAACGCGGTTTTCTTTTCGCAGCCTTGAAGGGTGTGAAAGCTGATGGCGCGGCTTTTGTCGCCGATGCCGTCAAGCGCGGCGCCAGCGCCATCGTTGCGGGCAAGGATACGGTCATTGCCGATGCGGGTGTGCCGGTCCTTCATGTCGACGATCCGCGTCTTGCCCTGGCAGTTGCGGCGGCACAGTTCTATGGCAAGCAGCCGCAGGTCATGGTTGCGGTCACCGGCACCAGCGGCAAGACGTCCGTTGCATCCTTTACCCGTCAGATATGGGCGTATGCCGGTTTCCCCGCCGCCAACATCGGCACGACCGGCGTCTTCTCGCCGACACGCAGCGACTATAACTCGCTGACCACGCCCGATCCGGTGGAACTGCATCGCGTGCTGGCCGAACTTGCCGACGAAGGCGTCACCCATGCCGCCATGGAAGCTTCGTCTCATGGTCTCGATCAGCGCCGTCTCGATGGTGTCAAGCTTGCTGCCGGTGCCTTCACCAATCTCGGTCGCGATCATATGGATTATCACGCGACCATTGAGGAATATCTGGGCGCGAAGATGCGTCTCTTCAACACGCTTCTGCCGAAGGGCGCGCCAGCCATCATCTTCTCCGACGATCATTTTTCGGCGCAGGCCATCGAAGCGGCGACGCTAGCTGGATGCGACGTCAAGACGGTGGGACGCAAGGGCAATTTCATCGCTCTCAAGCGCGTGGAGCATGAGCGTTTCCGCCAGCATGTCGAAGTGCGCATCGGCGACGAGATCTTCGAGATCGAGCTGCCGCTCGCCGGAGATTTTCAGGTGGCCAATGCGCTGGTGGCCGCGGGACTTGCCATGGTCACGGGCGTTCCGGCTGCGGCTGCAATGCGCGCACTGGCGCTCCTGAAAGGGGCGCCGGGACGGCTGGATCTCGTCGGCGCGACGGAAGATGGCGCACCGGCCTACGTCGATTACGCCCATAAGCCGGAAGCGCTGGAAAATGTGCTGACTTCGGTGCGCCCGTTCACGACGGGCCGTGTGATCGTGGTTTTCGGTTGCGGCGGCGATCGCGACAAGGGCAAGCGTCCGATCATGGGCGAAATCGCGTCGCGTCTGGCCGATGTGGCCATCGTCACGGACGACAATCCGCGTTCGGAGGTTCCCGCGCAGATACGCTCGGAAATCATGGCGGCTGCGCCAGGTGCGACGGAAATCGGTGATCGCCGCGAGGCGATCTTCACCGCCGTGTCGATGATGCAGCCGGGCGATACGCTGGTCGTTGCAGGCAAGGGTCATGAAGAAGGGCAGATCGTCGGCAATATCACCCTGCCGTTCTCGGATCATGCGGAAGTTGCGGCAGCACTGGCTGCCCGTCTTGAGGAGCGCTCGGAATGAGTGAGTGGCTCTGGAAATCCGACGATATGGTCGAAGCCATGGAAGGAAGGCCATTCGGTAACCTTCCCGGCGGCATAACCGGCATCTCCATCGATAGCCGCTCGCTGAAGCCGGGCGAGGCGTTCTTCGCCATCAAGGGCGAGCAATTCGACGGCCATGATTTCGTCACCGCCGCCATGGCTGCCGGTGCCGGTCTGATCGTGGTGGCAGAACACCGTCTGCCCGCTTTCGGCAATTCCAAGGTGCCGATGATCGTGGTGGAGGACGTGCTTGAAGCCCTGACCAAGCTTGGCATTGCTTCGCGCGCCCGCTCGAAGGCCCAGATCATCGCGGTGACAGGTTCTGTCGGCAAGACCACGACCAAGGAAGCACTGCGCCATGTACTTTCGGAAGTCGGCAAGGTTCATGCTTCGGTGGCGTCGTTCAACAATCACTGGGGCGTGCCGCTGACGCTTGCGCGCATGCCTGCCGATACGGATTATGGCGTTTTTGAAATCGGCATGAACCATCATGACGAAATCCGCCCGCTGGTAAAGATGGTGCGCCCGCATGTGGCGCTGATTACGCTGATCGCCCCCGCGCATCTTGGTCATTTTGCCAATCTGGAGGAAATCGCCGTCGCCAAGGCGGAGATTTTTGAAGGCATTGTCCCGGGCGGTTATGCACTCCTCAACCGTGACGACAAGCGCTTCAAGCAGCTGGAAGAACTGGCTGAAAAGGCAGGCGTCGAGCATATCGTCACCTTCGGCGAGAATGCACGCTCCGATTACCGCCTGCGCGAAGTGAAGCTTCATCCCACCTGTTCCTGCATGACGGTGAAGGCTGGCACGCATGAAGCTGCGGTCAAGGTCGGCATGCCGGGCCGACATATCGTCCAGAACATGCTTGCCGTCCTCGGCGCAGCCGATCTGGTTGGCGCGGATATCGCCAAGGTGATGATGGCAATGGCGACGCTCACCGCGGAAGGCGGTCGCGGCGCGCGCCATGTGCTGCAGCACCCCGAAGGCACGTTCACGCTGATCGACGAAAGCTATAATGCCAATCCAACCTCGATGCGCGCAGCCCTGTCGCTCTTGCATTCAACGGCGCCGGAAGGTTCGCGCGGCCGCCGCATTGCGGTGCTGGGGGATATGCTGGAGCTTGGCCGTCAGTCGGGAAAACTCCACGCCGATCTGGCGCGTCCGATTGTGGATGCCGAGGTGAATGCGCTTTTTATCGGTGGACCGGACATGTCGGCGCTTAAAAATGCCTTGCCGGTTGAAATTCATACCGAGTACAGGCAGAGCACCGACGAATTGTTGCCGCTGGTGGTCAAGACTGTCCGTCCGGGCGATGTCATCATGGTGAAATCGTCGAAGGGAATCGGTTTTTCCAAAATCGTCAAGGCGCTGATCAGCCAGTTTCCGCCGGTAGAACCGGCGGAATAAGCGGTATTTGAGGGATTTTTCTCTAAATGTTGATGCTTCTCACCTTCTTCGCCGAACATATGACACCGCTCAATGTGTTCCGCTACATTACTTTCCGCACCGGCGGCGCGATGATCACTTCGGCGCTGATCGTGTTCCTGTTCGGCCCGTCGATCATCAACTCGCTCCGGGTGCGTCAGGGGAAAGGCCAGCCGATCCGCGCCGACGGCCCGCAGACCCATTTCAAGAAAGCCGGTACGCCGACCATGGGCGGCCTCATGATCATGACCGGCATTCTTGTGTCGTGCATGCTCTGGGCCAATCTCTCCAGCGTCTATGTCTGGGTCGTGCTGCTGGTTACCGTGGGTTTCGGCGCAATCGGCTTTTATGACGATTATCTCAAGGTGACGAAGCAGTCCGACAAGGGCTTTTCCGGCAAGGCGCGTCTTGGCATCGAATTCCTGATCGCCGCCGCCGCCGCTTTCATCATCATGCGGGCAGGGCAGGAGCCGTTCTCGTCCTCGCTGACATTCCCGTTTGCCAAGCAGTTCGTCATCAATCTGAGCTGGTTCTTCATTCCGTTTGCTGCTTTCGTCATGGTTGGCGCAGGCAATGCCGTGAACCTGACAGACGGTCTCGACGGACTTGCAATCGTGCCGGTCATGGTTGCCGCTGCCTCCTTCGGCTTCATCGCCTACCTGTCCGGTAACGCGATCTTTGCCGATTACCTGCAGATTCATTTCGTGCCCGGCACGGGTGAGCTTGCAGTGGTTCTGGGCGCCGTCATCGGCGCGGGCCTCGGCTTCCTCTGGTTCAATGCGCCGCCTGCCGCAATTTTCATGGGCGATACGGGTTCGCTTGCGCTGGGTGGTATGCTGGGCACGGTTGCCGTTGCGACAAAGCACGAAATCGTTCTCGCCATCATCGGTGGCCTGTTTGTCGTGGAAGCGCTTTCCGTCATCATTCAGGTTGGGTCCTTCAAGCTGACCGGCAAGCGCGTGTTCCTGATGGCGCCGATCCACCATCATTTCGAAAAGAAGGGCTGGACCGAGAGCCAGGTCGTGATCCGTTTCTGGATCGTCGCGATCATTCTCGCGATGATCGGCCTTTCCACCCTCAAGCTCCGGTAAAGTGCCATGATCCCGATCACCGCCCTCAAGGACAAGACGGTCGCCCTTTTCGGACTGGGCGGGTCGGGCATCGCGACCGCCAAGGCCATTCTTGGCGGAGGCGCAAAGATCATTGCCTGGGACGACAATCCCGACAGCGTTGCCCGTGCACAGAGCGCGGGCATTGCCACTGGCGACCTGCGGCAGGCAGACTGGTCGCAGTTTGCGGCTTTCGTGCTTTCGCCGGGCGTCCCGCTGACCCATCCGAAGCCGCACTGGACCGTCGATCTGGCTCGTGCTGCCGGGGTTGAGATCATCGGCGACGTGGAGCTGTTCGTTCGCGAGCGCAACCACATTGCTCCCGATTGCCCGTTCATTGCCATTACAGGAACCAATGGCAAGTCGACGACGACCGCCCTGATCGCCCATATCATCAAGGCTTCCGGTCGCGACATGCAGCTCGGCGGCAATATCGGCACAGCAATCCTCACGCTAGAGCCGCCGCAGGCGAACCGCTTTTACGTGGTTGAATGTTCATCCTACCAGATCGATCTGGCGCCTTCGCTGAACCCGACCGCAGGCATCCTGCTCAATCTGACACCGGACCATCTCGACCGTCATGGATCGATGGAAAACTATGCGGCGATCAAGGAACGGTTGGTCGCGGCAAGCGACACGGCCATTGTCGGGGTCGACGATCAATATTGCGAAGCCATTGCCGACCGGCTTTATCGTGACGGCGTGCATGTCGTGCGGATTTCCAAGGAAAAACAACTCGGCAAGGGCTACTTTGCTGACGGTGCGAAACTGCTCTGGGCACAGGATGGAGAAGTTGATGAAATCGCTTCTCTTGAAGGTATCGGCTCGCTGCGCGGCGCGCATAATGCGCAGAATGCACTTGCGGCGATTGCCGCCTGCCTGTCCGTGGGCCTCAGCCTTGAAGAAATCCACGCCGGTCTGAATAGCTTTCCTGGCCTCGCCCATCGCATGGAACAGGTCGGACATCGCGGGAAAGTCTTGTTCGTCAACGATTCCAAGGCGACCAATGCGGAAGCGACGGCTCCGGCATTGTCTTCGTTCCCGCAGAACATCTACTGGATTGCAGGTGGTGTGCCGAAAGCTGGCGGGATTGCTTCGCTGGCCGCGTTCTTCCCACGGATTGCCAAGGCCTATCTGATCGGCGAAGCCGCCGCGCAGTTTGCGGCAACGCTTGGCGATGCGGCGCCGTTCGAGATTTCCGACACGCTTGCGGTCGCCGTTGAACACGCTGCCCGGGATGCCGGCAACGATGCGGCTCCCGAGCCAGTCGTGCTGCTGTCGCCTGCCTGCGCGAGTTTCGACCAGTTCCAGAACTTTGAAAAACGCGGCGATGCATTCCGCAGCGCTGTTCTCGCACTTCCGGGTGTCGAGCGGATAGGAGGGGAAAGCTGATGGTAAGCCGTGTCGATCGCGGTCCTGTCGCCAACTGGTGGTGGACAATAGACCGCTTCTTCCTCGCTGCATGTCTGGCCCTGATGGGGCTTGGCATTCTGCTGTCATTCGCCGCAAGTCCTGCTGTCGCGTCGCGCATCGGGCTGGACAGTTTTCATTTTGTAGAGCGACAGATTTTCTTCATGCTTCCGGCGGTCGTCGTCATGATCGGCGTTTCGTTTTTCTCGCCGCGCCAGATCAGGCGTTTTGCTCTGATCCTGCTCGGCATTTCGCTCGTCTTGATGGTTGCGGCACTGTTCTTCGGCATCGAAGTGAAGGGTGCGCGGCGCTGGGTCAACCTGGCGGGCATATCCATCCAGCCATCGGAATTCATGAAGCCCGCCTTCGTGGTGGTTTGCGCCTGGCTGTTCTCGGAACGTGAGCGCGGCGGCGAAATGCCCGGCAATTTTCTCGCCATGCTGCTGTTCGGCACCGTTGCGGCCCTGCTCGTGCTTCAGCCCGATCTTGGTCAGACGATGTTGACCACCGGCACATGGGGCGCGATGTTCTTCCTTGCGGGCCTGCCGATGTTCTGGATTCTGGTTCTTGGCGGTCTTGCTGTTTGTGGCGGCATTTCGGCCTATTTCATGTTCGATCACGTCGCCGGACGTATCAATCGCTTCATGACGGGCGAGGGCGACACGTTCCAGGTCGATGCCGGTCGCGAGGCGATCCTGCGCGGTGGCTGGTTTGGACAAGGGCCGGGCGAAGGCACCGTGAAGCGCATCATTCCGGATAGCCACACCGACTTCATCTTCTCGGTTGCGGCGGAAGAATACGGCATCATCCTATGCATGGTCATCATGCTGCTGTTCGCGTTCATCGTCGTGCGCGGCCTTTCCATCGCGCTGCGCGAACGCGATGCGTTTACGCGTCTGGCCGTCTCGGGGATTGTCATCCTGTTCGGCTTCCAGTCGATCATCAACATGGCGGTGAACCTGCATCTTATGCCTGCAAAGGGCATGACCCTGCCGTTCATTTCCTATGGCGGATCCTCGCTCATCGCCATCGCCATCACGATGGGCATTCTTCTGGCATTGACACGCCGCCGTCCGGAAGCCCGCATGACCCATACGGTCAGCATGGGCGCCGATGTGAACAGGCGCATTCCGGCTTTGTGAGGGGAATATGGGGAAAGGCGTAATCGTACTGGCCGCCGGGGGAACGGGTGGCCATCTGTTTCCGGCGGAAGCGCTGGCACATGAACTGAAGGCGCGCGGTTGGGACGTCCATCTGGCGACCGATGCGCGCGCGCAGCGTTTCGCCGGCGCATTCGCGGAAGACCATGTTCATGTCATTCGCTCGGCGACGATCGCAGGACGCAATCCGATTGCGCTCCTGAAGACGTTCTGGTCGCTGTGGCAGGGCAATCTCGATTGCCGCAAATTGTTCCGTCGGCTGAAGCCAAAACTGGTTGCGGGCTTCGGCGGCTATCCGACGCTGCCGCCGCTTTATGCCGCCAGCAACATGAACATTCCGACCATGGTCCACGAGCAGAACGCTGTCATGGGCCGCGCCAATAAGGGGCTTGCGGGCCGGGTGAAAGCCATCGCCGGTGGCTTTTTGCCTGAAACGGGTGGCCTTCATGCCGAGAAGACGGTCACGACCGGCAATCCGGTGCGTCCGCCTGTGCTGGTTGCAGCCGGAACGCCCTACAAGCCGGTCAAGGTGGATGAACGTTTTCGGCTGCTGGTTTTTGGGGGCAGCCAGGGCGCGCAGTTCTTCTCGACCGCCATTCCCGCTGCCGTGGCCTTGCTGCCGGAGAAAGATCGCGCACGGTTGCTGATCACCCAGCAGTCCCGCAAGGAAGACGAAGCCGCGGTGCGGGATGCTTACAAGAAGCTTGGCATTCCGGCGGATGTGGCGCCGTTCTTCAACGACATGCCGGCACGCATGGCCGATGCCCAGTTCGTGATTTCGCGTTCCGGGGCTTCCACCGTTTCCGAGATCACGGTCATCGGTCGCCCGGCCATGCTGGTGCCGTTTCCGCATGCGCTGGACCATGATCAGGCCGCGAATGCGGCAGCGCTCGCGGCAGTGGGCGGCGGCGAGGTCGTTCGCCAGTCGGAATTGTCGCCGGAACGCCTGGCGGGGATACTCCAGGCTGCGATGAATGAGCCACAGCGCCTCGAAGCACAAGCAAAAGCTGCGAAAAGCGTTGGCAAGCCGGATGCTGCGCGGTTGCTTGCCGATCTGGCAGAGGCTATTGCAGCGGGTAAATCTGTTCAGGAATTCAAAGAAGGAACTCGGCCATGAAAATGCCGCTGAATATCGGGCTCGTCCATTTCATCGGAATTGGCGGCATCGGCATGAGTGGTATTGCCGAAGTGCTGCATAATCTGGGCTACAAGGTACAGGGCTCGGACCAGTCCGACAGCGCCAATGTGCAGCGCCTGCGCGAAAAAGGCATTGAGGTCTTTGTCGGCCACAAGGCTGAAAACATTGGCGATGCTGAAGTCGTCGTCGTTTCGACCGCGATCAAGAAGAACAATCCCGAACTGATCGCCGCACGCGAAAAGCTGCTGCCCATCGTGCGCCGCGCGGAAATGCTGGCCGAACTGATGCGCTTCCGGCATGCGGTTGCGATTGGCGGAACTCACGGCAAGACGACCACGACCTCGATGGTTGCGGCATTGCTTGATGCCGGGCACCTCGATCCGACCGTCATCAATGGCGGCATCATCAACGCCTATGGCACCAATGCCCGCATGGGCGATGGTGACTGGATGGTCGTGGAAGCGGACGAAAGCGACGGCACGTTCCTGAAGCTGCCAGCCGACATCGCGGTTGTCACCAATATCGATCCGGAGCATCTCGACCACTACGGCAATTTCGATGCCGTGCGCGCCGCTTTCCGCCAGTTCGTTGAAAATGTGCCATTCTATGGTTTCGGCGTGATGTGCCTCGATCACCCGGAAGTGCAGGCTCTGGTGAGCCGCATCGAGGATCGCCGCATCATCACCTACGGTCAGAACCCACAGGCGGAAGTGCGTTTCGTCAATCACCGCATGGACGGTGCTGCGAGCCTGTTCGACGTCGTGATCCGCTCGCGCAAGGGCGAGGCGACCGAGATCAAGGATCTGCGCCTGCCTATGCCGGGCCAGCACAACGTATCCAACGCGACGGCGGCAATTGCGGTTGCGCATGAACTCGGTATCTCCGCCGACGATATTCGTCGTGGTCTCGGCTCTTTCGGCGGTGTGAAGCGCCGCTTCACCCATACCGGCACATGGAACGGCGTCGAGATATTCGATGATTATGGCCATCACCCGGTTGAAATCCGCGCCGTGCTGAAAGCAGCCCGTGAAGCCGCCAAAGGCCGTGTGATCGCCATCGTCCAGCCGCACCGTTTCACGCGTCTGGCAAGCCTTTTCGATGAATTTGCGGCATGTTTCAACGATGCCGATACGGTCATCGTGGCGCCGGTCTATACGGCAGGCGAAGACCCGATCGAAGGCGTCAATTCCGAGACACTGGTATCGCGCATCAAGACCGCAGGTCATCGCGATGCGCGTTATGCGAACGGCCCGGAAGCGCTGGCGCCATTGGTCGCGTCGATTGCGGAGCCGGGCGACTTCGTGGTTTGCCTCGGTGCAGGCAACATAACGCAGTGGGCCTACGCATTGCCGAAAGAACTGGCTGAACAGGGCAAGAAGTAAGATGGAAAGCGGCGAGACGCTTCTGAAAAAGCTCGACGGCAAGTTGTCGGGCCTGCGCGGCAGGCTGACAGCGGATGCCGGCATGGACAAGATTACCTGGTTTCGCGCTGGCGGACCGGCGCAGGTCCTTTTCCAGCCCGCTGACGAGGAAGACCTTTCCGCATTTCTGAAGGCGGTGCCCGAAGAGATTCCGATCCTCGTTGTTGGCATTGGCTCCAACCTTTTGGTGCGCGATGGCGGCGTTCCCGGCTTTGTCGTGCGGCTCTCAGCCAAGGGTTTCGGCGAAGTCGAACAGGTTTCCGACACGCAATTGCGGGCAGGGGCGGCAACGCCTGACAAGCGTGTGGCTGCGGCGGCGCTGGATGCAGGGCTCGCAGGATTTCATTTCTACCATGGCATCCCCGGCGGCATAGGTGGCGCGCTGCGCATGAATGCGGGCGCGAACGGCGTGGAAACGCGCGAGCGCGTCGTGGAAGTGCGCGCGCTTGACCGCAATGGCGAGGTGCAGGTGCTTTCCAATGTGGATATGGGCTACGCCTACCGGCATTCCTCGGCTTCGCCGGGCCTGATTTTTACCTCCGTCCTGTTTGAGGGGATTGCGGGCGAGCGCGACGCAATCAGGCAGGCCATGGACGAGGTGCAGCATCACCGCGAGACGGTGCAGCCGGTGCGCGAAAAGACAGGCGGTTCGACCTTCAAGAATCCGGAAGGCACATCGGCCTGGAAGGAAATCGACAAGGCAGGCTGTCGCGGTTTGCGGGTCGGCGGCGCGCAAATGTCAGAGATGCACTGCAATTTCATGATCAATACAGGCACCGCAACGGGGCTTGATCTGGAGACTTTGGGCGAAACGGTTCGCGCCCGAGTTTTTGAAAATTCGGGTATTCGCCTTCATTGGGAAATCAAACGTCTCGGTTTGTTCCGCGAGGGCGAGCCGGTTGAAGAGTTTCTTGGAAAATTTTGATAAAAAAGTTGCCCGGATTTTCTACCTGATATTCCGGGCTTTTTTGCCTTCGCAAGCGACACGTAAGGTTCGTCCCTTCCTATAGGGTCTTGTCACGGAATCAATCCTCTGATTCTTTAGGGTTAACCACACAGTGATTTGATTCGGCAGGATTTTCCTGCCGCGGGTGCCTGCGGCCTGTGCTGCTGGGTTGCTCGGATTCTGTTTAATTGATGCGCAGGGGATTGCGCAGAGGGGATGCTAACATGACGGGAAAGCACGTTGCCGTTTTGATGGGCGGTTTCTCTTCGGAGCGTCCGGTAAGTCTGTCCTCCGGAGCGTCTTGTGCTGCGACCCTCGAAGAGTGCGGCTATCGCGTGACGCGTATTGACGTGGATCGCAATGTTGCCACCGTTCTTGCCGAGCTGAAGCCTGATGTTGTTTTCAACGCGCTGCACGGCCCGTTCGGTGAGGATGGCGCTATCCAGGGTGTTCTCGAATATCTCCAGATTCCCTACACGCATTCGGGCGTTCTCGCTTCGGCGCTGGCCATGGACAAGGATCGCGCCAAGAAGGTTGCCGCCGCCGCCGGCGTTGCCGTTGCTCCCTCGCTTCTGCTCAATCGTTTCGAGATCGGTACCGAGCATCCGATGAAGCCGCCTTACGTGGTCAAGCCGGTGCGTGAAGGTTCCAGCTTTGGCGTCGTGATCGTCAAGGACGATCAGGCCCATCCGCCGCAAATCATCAGCTCTGCCGAGTGGAATTATGGCGCCGAGGTTCTGGTCGAGAAATACATTCCCGGTCGCGAGTTGACCTGTTCCGTTATGGACGATCGCGCCATGGATGTGTGCGAGATCATTCCCGTCGGGCACCAGTTCTACGATTACGATTCAAAATATGTTGCAGGCGCATCAACTCACGTGTGCCCGGCGAAAATTTTACCAAATATTTACCAAAAAATACAAACAATGGCCCTTACGGCGCATCGGGCAATCGGGTGTCGGGGTGTAAGCCGGTCAGACTTCCGTTTCGATGATCGTTTCTCCGAAGATGGCGAAGTTATCTGGCTGGAAATCAATACCCAGCCGGGGATGACTTCCACCTCGCTCGTGCCTGATATCGCCAGAGCGGCTGGTATCTCTTTCGGTGAATTGTTGAGTTGGATGGTGGAGGACGCGTCTTGTTTGCGTTGAACGGAAAATCGGACGGATACGGGCGCTCGGGCTCGATGCGGGATGCATCGGGTGCGATGGGTGCCGCTTTTGTCCTGCCGCGCTTCCTGCGCAAGCCGTTCCGCTTTGCCGTCCGCCTGTTTCAGGGCAATGTCAATATTCCGCGCCATGCCGGCACCGTCGGCATGCTGGGCTTCCTCGGTGCGACCGGTCTCTATGGCATGGCCGTCGGCGGTCATACGCCCGAGGTCGTCAAGACAACTGCATCCACGCTTGGTTTTGCAATCGAGGATGTGAAGGTTGTCGGCAACAACGAGACCTCCGACATCGATATTCTTGGTCAGCTCGATCTCGACGGCGAGACGTCCCTTGTCGGCCTGAGCGCCGAAGAGGCCCGCCAGTCCATCGACAAGCTGCCCTGGGTTGAAAGCGCGGAAGTCCGCAAGGTTTATCCCGGCACCGTTCTCGTGTCGCTGCGCGAGCGCAAGGCGTTCGCCATCTGGCAGAACGACAAGGATCTTTCCTTGATCGACGCTGCGGGCGACACCATCGTTCCGTTCCGTCCGGGCCGTTACAATTCGCTGCCGCTCGTGGTGGGCGAAGGCGCGGAAAAGAAGGTCAAGGGCTTCGTCGATGAGATTGCCGCCTATCCGGCGCTGGCCGGAAAGGTTCGCGCTTACGTTCGGGTCGGCGACCGTCGCTGGGACCTGCTTCTGGATAATGGCGTGCGCATCATGCTTCCGGAGACTGATCCGCTAAAGGCGCTGGCGCATGTCGAGAAGCTCGATCAGGAGCAGCATCTTCTGTCGCGCGATATCGCTGCGGTCGATCTTCGTCTCGAAGATCGTGTGACGGTGCAGCTGACGGCAAGCGGCATGGAGCAGCGCCAGAAATTTCTGGCAGAGCGTAAAAAAGAACTATCCCGCACGGGGAAACGCGTATGAGTATTCTGGGCGGCAAGGGGACATCACAAGGCGGGACTGCAGGGCGCAAGGTGCGCCTGTTAACGGTTCTGGATGTCGGGTCGAGCAAGGTTTCCTGCGTCATCGCAAGGCTGCGTCCGCATGAGGGCGGCGCACTGCTGCCAGGCCGCACGCACCGCATGGAAGTGCTGGGCATCGGCCATCAGCGTTCGCGCGGCGTCAAGTCGGGCGTCATCATCGATCTGGACGCGGCTGAACAGTCGATCCGTCTTGCGGTCGACGCCGCAGAGCGCATGGCTGGCCTGACCGTCGATAGCCTTATCGTCAATATTTCCGCTGGTCGCCTCAAGAGCGAAACCTTCACGGCAAGCGTCAATCTGGGCGGCCATGAAGTGGAGCAGACGGATATTCGCCGCGTTCTGGCGGCTGGCGCAAAGCAGGCGCTGGCCGCTGAACGTCACCTCGTCCATTCGCTGCCCGTCGGCTATACGCTCGACGGTGAGCGCGGCATTCGCGATCCGCTTGGAATGCTCGGCGACAGCCTCGGTGTCGACATGCACGTGCTGACAGCCGATGCTGCGCCGCTGCGCAATCTGGAGCTTTGCATCAATCGTTGCCATCTGTCGGTGGAAGCCATCGTTGCAACGCCTTATGCCAGCGGTCTTGCGGCTCTGGTCGGCGACGAGGCTGAAATGGGCGCAGCCTGCATCGATATGGGCGGCGGCACGACGACGATTTCCGTCTTCTCCGAAGGCAAGTTCATTCACGCCGATGCCGTGGCCATCGGCGGCACGCACGTTACGATGGATGTGGCGCGCGGCTTCTCCACCCGTATGGAAGATGCCGAGCGCCTCAAGGTCATGTACGGCTCGGCGCTGCCAAGCGCTGCCGATGACCGCGACCTCATCTCGGTTCCCCCGATCGGTGACGATGAGCGTGATGTACCCAATCAATATCCGCGCTCGGTACTGACGCGGATTATCCGTGCGAGAGTGGAAGAGACGCTGGAACTGGTGCGCGACAGGCTCAACCAGTCCGGCCTCGGACATATCGTCGGCAAGCGCGTGGTTCTGACGGGGGGCGCAAGCCAGTTGCCGGGAATGCCGGAGGCTGCCAGACGAATCCTTGCAAGAAATGTACGAATCGGGCGTCCTCTAGGAATAGCGGGATTGCCTGAGGCGGCTAAGGGGGCGGCTTTCGCCGCGACCGTTGGACTTCTGATTTACCCGCAGGTGGCCGGGATAGAAGAACGGTCGGTGAAAGCGGCTTCCTCCGGTCTCATGACCGGTACGGGTGGGCGCATTCAACGTGTCAGCCAATGGCTGAAAGAGAGTTTCTGAGTATCCAGTATTGTGTAAGCTGTTGAAATAGCGTGTTGAATTAGCGTGTCGACTTATTGGGGCGTGACCATCTGGGTAACAACCAATCCACACCGCGGCGGCGAAGCGGTGGTAAGGCTTAAGAGGAACAAGGACCTATGACTATCAATCTGCAAAAGCCGGATATCACCGAGCTGAAGCCCCGCATCACCGTATTCGGTGTCGGCGGCGGCGGCGGCAATGCGGTCAACAATATGATCAATGCCGGCTTGCGCGGCGTGGATTTTGTCGTGGCCAACACCGACGCTCAGGCTTTGACGATGTCGAAGTCCGAACGCATGATCCAGCTCGGCGCTGCCGTTACAGAGGGTCTTGGTGCTGGTTCCCAGCCAGAGGTTGGCCGTGCGGCTGCTGAAGAATGCATCGACGAAATCGTCGATCATCTGAACGGCACCCACATGTGCTTCGTGACGGCAGGCATGGGCGGCGGCACCGGCACCGGTGCTGCTCCGGTCGTGGCGCGTGCTGCTCGTGAGCGCGGTATCCTTACCGTCGGCGTCGTGACCAAGCCTTTCCATTTTGAAGGCGCACGCCGCATGAAAACTGCCGATCTCGGCATCGAAGAACTGCAGAAGAATGTCGATACGCTCATCGTCATTCCAAACCAGAATCTTTTCCGCATCGCCAATGACAAGACCACCTTCGCCGATGCTTTCGCAATGGCTGACCAGGTGCTCTATTCGGGCGTCGCCTGCATCACCGACCTGATGGTCAAGGAAGGCCTGATCAATCTCGACTTCGCCGACGTTCGCTCGGTGATGCGCGAAATGGGCAAGGCCATGATGGGTACGGGCGAAGCGTCCGGCGAAGGCCGCGCGATGGCTGCTGCCGAAGCTGCAATCGCCAACCCGCTGCTCGATGAAACCTCGATGCGCGGTGCGAAGGGCCTCCTGATCTCGATCACCGGCGGTCGCGACATGACCCTGTTCGAAGTCGATGAAGCCGCGACGCGTATTCGCGAAGAAGTCGATCCGGATGCGAACATCATTCTTGGCGCGACCTTCGACGAAGGCCTCGAAGGCGTCATCCGCGTGTCTGTCGTCGCTACCGGTATTGATAAGCAGTTAGGAGACGCGGCGCCTGCGCCGCTGGAATTTCGCCAGCCGGTAAAGCAGACCGCACAGGCAAAGCCGATGGCTCCGCATGGCGCACTGCGTCCTCCGGTCGTTGAACAGCCGCGTCAGGTCGATCCGATTGCCCAGGCGATCCAGTCTGCTGAAGCTGAAATTCCCGCCGCACCGGCTGCACCTGCCGCTTCGGCAGAGCCGGAATTCCGCCCGCAGAGCCGCATCTTCCAGGCTCCGGCACCGGAATCCTTCGAGCGCGCTCCGGTTGCCCGTGCGCCGATGCCGCAGGCTCCGGCTGCCCATCAGGCACAGGCCGTGCAGCAGCCGGCCTACCAGCAGCCGCAGATGCATGAACAGCCGGTTCGTGAACCGCGTCCTGCTCCGCGCATGCCAGCCGTTTCGGATTTCCCGCCGGTTGCACAGGCTGAAATCAATGCCCGTCGCGCTCCGCAGCAGCCTGTACAGGAAGAACCGCGCGGTCCGATGAGCCTCCTGAAGCGTCTGACCCACGGTCTGTCGCGTCGTGAGGACGATCAGCCTGCGGCCCGTCTGGAACCGGCTCAGCACCGCGAACCCGGCATGCGCCCGGCTGAACGCCGCGCTCCACAGCAGGATTCGTCGATCTATGCACCGCGTCGCGGCCAGCTTGACGATCAGGGCCGTCCGCAGCCGCGCGCAGCTTCGGAAGAAGACCAGCTCGAAATCCCGGCCTTCCTGCGCCGCCAGTCGAACTGAGCCATTTCTGGCAATGAATATGAAAGCCGCGGGTAACTCCGCGGCTTTTCGTTTCTGTAAACAGAAACAGCACATTCGTAAGAAAGCGTGATTTTGTTCAGGCCGCGCGAATTATTATCTTGATCGAAACGGGTATGGTTCGGGCGGCGGAGTTTTGTACACCCTTGCGTGATTCCTGTCGCAATTTTAGCTATATCTATCCATATAGACCCAAGAATTGCGAAATCGGTCGTTGAAATTCCTTTTGGGCGACCTGCACTCATTATATTCAGCAGATTGGAACTGTCTTGAGCGCTTATCAAAAGACAATTGGTCGTGCGGTCACGCTTTCAGGCGTCGGCGTTCATGGCGGAGCTCCTGCTTCGGCGACATTCTTCCCGGCTGATGCCGACACCGGCATCGTATTCCAGCGCTCAGACCTGAAGGGCAAGGCGCCCGAAGTGCGCGCCCATGTTTCGCAGATCGGTGCGACGGACCTTTGTACGTCTCTCGGGCCGAAAGAGTCCAAGATCGACACGGTGGAGCATCTGATGGCGGCAATCGCCGCTCTCGGGATTGACAACCTTGTCGTGGAAGTCGATGGCCCTGAAATTCCCATTCTTGATGGCACCTCGGCTCGTTTTATCGAGGCTTTCGATGAAGCGGGTATCGTCACGCAGGAAGCGAAGCGCCGCTTTATCCGCATTTTGAAAACGGTCCGCGTCGAGGCTGGCGGCTCCTGGGGTGAGTTTCGCCCCTTCGCCGGTACGCGATTTGAGGTCGAGATCGACTTCGAGTGCCCGCTGATCGGCCGGCAGAAATTTGCGAATGATGTGGATGAAGCGACCTTCCGCAAGGAGCTTTCCACCGCACGCACTTTCGGTTTCATGAAGGACGTGGAGCGCCTCTGGGCTTCCGGCCATGCGCTTGGTTCGTCGCTCGACAATTCGCTCGTCATCGGTGACGATAATTCGGTCATCAATCCCGGTGGTTTGCGTTTCAAGGACGAGTTCGTCCGTCACAAGACGCTCGATGCCGTTGGCGATCTGGCGTTGGCAGGCCTGCCGTTCATCGGTTGCTTCCGTTCCTATCGCAGCGGCCACCGGCTGAATGCGGAAACCGTGAAGGCGTTGCTGTCGGACAAGTCGGCATTCGATATTGTCGAAGCTTCCGGTGTCCGCAAGAATTCAACAGCCTCCGATTTCGTTGCCGTGAAGCCGAATATCGCTGCTCCCTGGGCGCTTTGATTTATAGCATGAAATGAGTGGGTATCGGCACATGGCCTTAATTGGGCCGTGTTCGCCGGTTCCCCTCGCAATTGAGTCGGTGCGCCGTTTCCGCGGTGGATTGATCGGGGAGTATCTACCCATGCGGGTGGTCAATACCGGGGACAATTCACACTGGTTACGGGTTTCGACGTGCCGTCCGGCGGATTCGGGCTACTAGACGATTGCCGATTTCGCCTGCATGTGGTTTATGGACGGCCAAAACAGCGTCAGCAATGTTCTTACATTGGCTGGAGCTGAATGTTTTGTATGGATGGAGCAGCCGTGCAGTGCTAGAAGCACGCAACTCCAAACAGGAATGACGCTGCCAGAAGGCCGGAGACCGCATGACGAGTTTCAAATTCAAGGGTGTGACGAAAACCGCGCTGCTGACTGGCGCTATCGCCGTTCTTATCCCGCTCGCCGGTTGTGCCAGCAAGGATGACGACATCGATCTCACCAAATATGTCGAGACGATCGATCCTGCCGACAAGCTCTACAATGAAGGTCTCGCCAATCTGGATGCAGGCCGCCTCGATGAAGCCGCGAAGAAATTTGCTGCCGTCGACCGCCAGCATCCCTACACGGAATGGGCGCGCAAGTCGCTCGTGATGGCTGCCTTCACCAACTACCGCAAGGGCAATTACGAAGAAGCGATCTCGATGGCGAAGCGTTACAACACGCTTTACCCGACTTCGCCGGAATCGGCCTATGCCTATTACATCATCGGTCTTTCCTACTTCCGCCAGATTCCGGACGTGACCCGCGACCAGGCCGCAAGCCGCCGCGCAATCGCCGCGATGCAGGAAGTGGTCGATCGCTTCCCGGATTCCGAATATACGGATGACGCCAAGGCCAAGATCCGCTTCGCCCGCGACCAGCTTGCAGGCAAGGAAATGCAGGTCGGCCGTTACTATCTGGAACGCAAGGAATATCTGGCTGCCATCAAACGCTTCCGCGGCGTGGTAGAAGAATATTCCAACACCCGTCAGGTGGAAGAAGCGCTCGCCCGTCTTGTCGAAGCCTATTATGCGCTTGGCCTGACCTCGGAAGCCCAGATGGCCGCGTCGGTTCTCGGCAAGAACTATCCGGACAGCCAGTGGTACAAGGACAGCTACAAGCTCCTGCAGAGCGGCGGTCTTCAGCCGCGCGAAAATGGCAATTCGTGGCTGGCCAAGGCTTCGGCGCTCATCACCGGCGGCGGCTCATAAGCTGATTCTCACATGCTGTCGCACCTGTCGATCCGCGATATTGTTCTGATTGAAAGGCTCGACATCGAGTTCAAGACGGGCTTGTCCGTGCTTACCGGTGAAACCGGGGCGGGCAAGTCCATCCTGCTTGATTCGCTTTCACTGGCTCTGGGCGCGCGCGGCGACGCCTCACTGGTGCGTCATGGCGCCGATCAGGGGCAGGTGACGGCGGTATTCGATGTGCCGGGCGGACATCCTGCCCGGAATTTTCTGCGCGATAACGGTTTTGACGATGATGGCGACATCATCCTGCGCCGCCTGCAGATGGGCGATGGCCGCACGCGCGTCTTCATCAATGATCAGGCGGCGAGCGTCGCGCTTCTTCGCGACCTTGGGCGCAAGCTGGTGGAAATTCACGGCCAGCACGATGACCGCGCCCTGATCGATACCGATCTTCATCGTACATTGCTGGATGCCTTCGGTGGTCTCGAACAAGAGGCTGCGGTGGTTCGTGAGCGTCACAAGGCCTGGCGCGATGCGGAAACCGCACTTGCCAAACACCGCGCTCGCGTCGAACAGGCCGAGCGCGAAGGCGACTATCTGCGCTCTTCGGTCGAAGAACTGACGAAGCTTGATCCGCAACCCGGCGAAGAGGAAGAACTCGCTGAACGTCGCGCGATCATGATGAAATCCGAGAAGATCGCCGGTGACGTGAACGAAGCTGGCGAATTGCTGTCGGGGCAGGGTTCCCCCGTGCCGTCGCTTGCAAGCCTTGTGCGTCGTCTGGAGCGCAAGATTCCGGAAGCGCCGCATCTGCTGGAACCGGTTTGCAAGGCAATCGACGAAGCGCTCAACAGCCTGGCTCTTGCGCAGGACGGCATCGATCATGCCATGCGCGAAATCGATTTCGATCCTCGCATACTGGAACAGGTCGAGGAACGGCTTTTTGCGCTGCGCGCTGCCGCGCGCAAATATTCCGTTGCCGTGGAAGGCCTGCCCGCGCTGCGTGACAAGATGGATTCCGATCTTGCCGACCTCGATGCCGGCGCGGAAAAGCTCGTCCAGCTTGAAGGCCAGGCGAGCGAAATGCGTGCGGCCTATGATATGGCTGCCGCCAAGCTCTCCGCTTCGCGCAAGGAAACCGCAGAACATCTGAAGGCCGCTGTGATGGCCGAATTGCCTGCGCTCAAGCTCGAGCGCGCCGAGTTCATCGTCGAAATGACGACCGATCCGGAAGCCCGCGCGGCGGAAGGCATCGATACGGTGGAATATTGGGTGCGCACCAATCCGGGCACGCGGGCAGGGCCCATGATGAAGGTCGCTTCGGGTGGCGAGCTTTCGCGCTTCCTGCTGGCGCTGAAAGTGGCGCTTGCCGATCGCGGTTCTGCTCCGACGCTCGTATTCGATGAAATCGATACCGGCGTGGGCGGCGCTGTGGCGGATGCGATCGGCCAGCGCCTTGCACGGCTTTCGGGCCGTGTGCAGGTGCTTTCGGTTACGCATGCGCCGCAGGTGGCGGCGCGTGCCTCCACCCATTTCCTGATTGCTAAGTCGGCGACCAACGAAGACCGGATGGCGACCTCGATTCGATCCATCGGGGTGGACGAGCGGCAGGAAGAGATTGCCCGTATGCTCGCCGGTGCCAGCATCACTGATGAAGCGCGCGCAGCAGCGGAGCGCCTCCTTGCCGAAAATAGCGCGCTGGCAATTTAAAAGCCTGTCAGCAGTCACTGTGCAGTCCGCTGTTTTCGTAGGCGTAATCATATTTCTTGGTTATGTTGGGCGAAACTGAATCAGCAGGTTTTGCTTCGCTTATGACCGATATTCCCGTCGAAAAACTGACCGAGCCAGAAGCCGTTTCCGAACTGGGGCGGCTGGCGCGTGAGATTGCGCATCATGATGAGCTTTATCATGCCAATGACCGACCGGAAATTTCAGATGCGGAATATGACGCGCTGAAGCGGCGCAACGATGCAATCGAAGCGCGCTTTCCGCATCTGGTGCGGACAGATAGCCCGTCCTTGCGGGTCGGCACTGCGCCGGTTTCCAAATTCGCCCCGGTTGTCCATGCGCGCCCGATGCTTTCGTTGGGCAATGCATTTTCGGATGAGGACGTGCGTGATTTTGTCGGCAGCGTCTACCGATTTCTGGGGCAGTTGCCGGACAATTCCATCGCTTTTACCGCCGAGCCGAAGATCGACGGCCTTTCCATGTCGATCCGTTATGAGAACGGAGTTCTGGTCAGCGGTGCGACGCGCGGCGACGGCACGACCGGTGAGAATGTGACCGCGAATATCCGCACCATTGCCGAAATCCCGAACAGGCTCCCAGCTGGAGCGCCGTCCGTCGTGGAAGTGCGCGGCGAGGTCTATATGGCCAAGAGCGATTTCCTCGCGCTCAATGAGCAGATGGCCGCTGAAGGCAAGCAGACCTATGTGAACCCGCGCAACACGGCAGCAGGTTCGCTACGCCAGCTTGACGCCAAGGTGACGGCAAGCCGCAAGCTGAAGTTCTTCGCTTATGCCTGGGGTGAAATGTCGGACATGCCCGCCGACACACAGATGGGTATGGTCGAGATGTTTCGCGAGTGGGGCTTCCCGGTCAATCCGTTGACAAAGCGGCTCCACGGTGCGGACGAATTGCTTGCGCATTACCGTGCCATCGGGCTCGAACGACCGACGCTGGACTATGATATCGACGGCGTGGTCTACAAGGTCGACCGGCTCGATCTGCAGACGCGGCTTGGTTTCCGCTCGCGCAGCCCGCGATGGGCCATTGCGCATAAGTTTCCGGCAGAACAGGCGACGACGATCCTGCGCGGTATCGACATTCAGGTCGGGCGAACCGGCGCGCTGACGCCGGTGGCGCGACTGGAGCCGATCACGGTCGGCGGGGTGGTCGTCACCAATGCGACGCTGCACAACGAAGATTATATTAAGGGCATCGGTCTCAAGGGGGAGCGTATCCGCGCGGACGAGCATGACATTCGCCTTGGCGATACGGTCATTGTGCAGCGCGCAGGCGACGTTATCCCGCAGATTGTCGATGTTATACTGGAGAAGCGTCCGGTCGATGCCGTGCCGTTCCATTTCCCGCATGAATGCCCGGTCTGTGGGAGCCACGCGGTGCGTGAGGAAGGCGAGGCGGTCTACCGCTGTACCGGTGGCCTGACCTGTGCGGCGCAGGCGGTCGAGCGCATTCGCCATTTCGTATCGCGCAATGCCTTCGATATCGAAGGTCTTGGGGAAAAGCAGGTTGAGTTCTTCTTCCACGCCGAAGATGACAGCCTGAAGATCAAATCGCCTGCGGATATCTTTACGCTGCAAAAGCGGCAGGCGGGTTCTCTCAAGAAGCTTGAGAACATCGAAGGCTTCGGCGCGACTTCCGTGAAGAAGCTTTACGACGCAATCAACGACCGGCGTGAGATTGCCCTCAATCGCTTTCTGTTCGGTCTTGGCATCCGTCATGTTGGCGAGGTCAATGCCAAGCGCTTTGCCCGGTCCTATCTGTCTTATGCCGCGTTTGAAAAAGCTGCACTGGAAGCCGTCCCGCCGAAAGAAGGCGACCGTACCGACAAGGGCAATGAAGCCTGGCAGGACTTGATCGCGGTAGAGGGCATTGGTTCCATTGTTGCCGAGGCGGTCGTGGATTTTTATGCCGAGCCGCATAACCGCGAAGTGCTGGCGGCTCTTCTGGCGGAAGTGACGCCGCTTGATGAGGCGGCGCGCGTTGCCACCGGTTCGCCGGTGGAAGGCAAGACGGTGGTGTTTACCGGCAGCCTGGAGCGTATGTCGCGCGATGAGGCCAAGGCCATGGCAGAACGCTATGGGGCAAAGACCGCCGGATCGGTATCGAGGAAGACCGATCTTGTGGTGGCTGGACCGGGTGCGGGCTCCAAGCTTGCCAAGGCATCGGAGCTTGGCATCGAAGTCATTGACGAAGATGCCTGGTTCAAGCTGGTCGGAGAAGAATAATGGCCCCGTTCAACGGTTTTGGCGAGAAAGCGATCCCGTTTCTGAAAGCTCTGGATTTTCACCAGAACCGCGAATGGTTCGTGGAGAACAAGGAACTTTTCGAGCAGCAATTGAAGGAGCCGCTTGGCGATCTTGTCGAGGAACTGACGAGCCGGTTTGAAAAGGCTGGTCTGCCGTTCAAGGGCGACCGAGCGAAATCGCAGTTCCGCATCAAGCGTGACACGCGGTTTTCGAAGGACAAGGCTCCCTATAATCGTCATCTGTCTGCACTGCTGTCGCAATCGGGCACGAAATGGGACGAGAGCGGATGCTTCTATGTCTGCATCGGCTTGCCGGGTGTGCGCGACAGCTACGCCTGTGTCGCGTGGTGGGGACCGAAGAAAGAACTACTCCAAGCCATACGCAACTCTATCGTCGAGAAGCCGGAAGAATTCCGCGCCATGGTCGCGAAACTCAAGAAAAACGGCTTGAAAATCAGCGACTACGACCGGCTGAAACGAACGCCGCGGGGTTTTGAGGCCGTCACTGACGACGATCTGCTGGAAGCCATTCGCAATCGGCATTTCTCGGTGCGGATGGAAATCGACCCTGAAACGATTACCCGCGCCGATCTGGCGGATCGTCTTGTCGATTTCACCGAACGGGCTCGTCCGCTGGTGGACTGGATGCACAAAATCGAAAAGACCGTTCTGCAACAATCATGATCATTCATGAATGCATCAGCGGGATTTATGAGTGATGCCCAAATGCGGCATCGTCGTTTAATAGTATGATTTTTTGGGAAATCATATTCCAACCGGCAGAAGAATTTCATAACTACTCTTCATTCGGAGGAGTGAGTATTCGTGAATCAGACTTTTCGGCCCGGAAGGGCTTCAGCGCGCGCCGATATTGTTGACGGTGTCCGGCGTGGACTTCCGCTTGTCGTCGCAGGAGCGCCATTTGGCTTGCTGTTCGGGGCTCTGGCTGTCGATAACGGCTTGTCGCTTTCCGAAGCGGTATTCATGAGCGCGATCATCTATGCCGGTGCCAGCCAGATGGTGGGGCTCGATCTCTTCAGCCAGAATATTGCGCCGTGGATGATCGTCATGTCGATCTTCGCGGTCAATTTCCGGCACGTGCTCTATTCGGCGACGACAGGTCGCCGCATCCGTCACTTCAAGCTATGGCAAAAGGCGCTGGCTTTTTTCGTTCTGGTGGACATCCAGTATGCGGAGGTCGAACAGCGTGCGGAAGCCGGCAAGCCAGTCACCTTCGCCTGGTATATGGCCCTCGGGCTCACCTTCTATCTGACCTGGGTTCTGGAAGCGCTTATCGGTGGTTTGTTCGGCAATCTGATAACCAACCCCTATGCCTTCGGCATCGACTTTCTTTTGCCAATCTATTTTCTCGGCATGGTCATGAGTTTTCGCCATCGCCAGAACTGGCTGCCTGTCGTTATCGTCAGTGCGATTTCTGCGGTCGCAGCCTACAAGTTCGTGGGGTCTCCGTGGCATGTTTCGCTGGGCGCGCTTGGCGGGATTGCGCTGGCGGCGATTATCGCAAAGCCACGGGAAGGGGAGGCGTAAATGTCCACCACGATCTGGATCATTCTTGCAGGCGCGCTCTGCACCTATCTTACCCGCATCGGCGGGCATCTGGTCCTGTCACGCTTCAGCCATGTGCATTATCGGGTGGAAGCGGCGCTCAACGCAGTGCCTGCGGCTGTTCTGACGGCCATTGTGGCCGCACCCGCTTCAGATCACGGCTGGCGGGAACTGCTCGTGTTGGCGGTGTGTATCGTGCTCTCGCTGCGACTCAGCATGATGACAATGTTTTTTGCGGGCGTAGCGCTCCTGATGGCGCTACGCCATTTTGCTGCGTAAAAGTGCTATCAAAGCGGCGCGGTGGCCGCTTCAAGCCATTTGCGTTCAGCGTCCTTGAGATGGCCGGAGAGCTTCTCGCGCACGCGGGCGTGATAGCTGTTCAGCCAGTCTATTTCCTCCTGCGTGAACAGCGACTTGTCGATCAAGCGCCGGTCGATGGGGCAGAAAGTCAGTGTCTCGAAGCCCATCATCGGAATATCGCCACCTTCGGGCACTTCCGGTTCGGTGACGATGATGAGGTTTTCGATGCGGATGCCGAATGAACCCGGCTTGTAATAACCCGGCTCGTTGGAAAGGATCATGCCCGGCAGCAACTCCTGCGCGCCCTTCTTCGAAATGCTCTGCGGGCCTTCATGGACCGACAGGTAGGAGCCGACGCCATGGCCGGTTCCGTGCGCGTAGTCGAAACCATGCTTCCACAGTGCAATGCGGGCCAGAGCGTCGATATCCTGGCCGCGCGTGCCTTTCGGGAAACGGGCGGTGGTGATCGCGATCACCCCTTTCAGCACGAGCGTGAAGGCCTTGATCGTCTCCGGCGACACGCTGCCGATGGGCACGGTGCGGGTGATGTCGGTAGTGCCATCGCGATATTGCGCGCCGGAATCGACCAGATAGAGTTCGCCGTTTTCGAGCGTCCTGTTGGTATCGGTGTTGACGCGGTAATGGATGATCGCGCCATTTGGCCCCGCACCGGAGATCGTGTCGAAGGATATGTCTTCCAGCGGCATCTGGAAATCTCGCCCGGCATCGGCACGCGATTCTTCCAGCTTTCGGGCGGCGCTGATTTCATCGACCGTACCGGGCTTCTGGGCGTCGATCCAGGAAAGGAAATTGACCATCGCCACGCCGTCGCGCTCATGCGCTGCGCGCGAGCCATCAAGCTCGGCCTTGTTCTTGATGGCGCGAGGAATACGGGCCGGATCCTTGCCTTCGATCACGCTACCGCCTGAACTGTCGACGATGAGGCGGAGTTTTTCGGCAGCAAGAGCGGGATCGAGAAGGATAGCTTCGCCTTTGACCGCGCGGGCACTGAGATGCCCCTCCAGATCGGCAGGTGCTGCGAGCCTGGCAAGCTGCGTCAGATAGGCACGCGGTTCGATGGCGAGCTTGCGTTCATCAATAAAAAGCTCTGGCTCGCCTTGCGTGGGAATGATTGCAAAGCTGAGCGGAAGCGGCGTGTTGGAAACGTCCTTGCCGCGAATATTGAACACCCACGCGACCGAGGACGGATCGGTGAGGACAGTCGCGCTGGCCCCGCTTGCGGCAACGGCCGTCTGCATTTCCCTGATTTTGTCCTCCGCCTCATGGCCTGCGAAACGGGCTGGCTGGATCGTGACTTCCGCCGAAGGCACGCCGGGCTGGTCGTCCCAAATGGCGTCGACAAGGTTGATCTCGACTGGAACCAGTTGACCCCCCTGGTTTTCGAGCGCCTCGCGCAAAGCGCGGGCTTCCGAAATGGTGTGAAGCCACGGGTCGAAGCCGATATTCAGACCCTTGCTGTTCTCCTCCAGCCAGGAAGCCGGTGAATTGGTCACGAGGCTTTCATAGGAAAAGACCTTTGGGTCGGTCTGGGCGCGAACCTGCAATTCGTAGCGTCCATCCACGAAAACATAGGCGCTGTTCTTGAGGATGAGCGCAGCACCTGCCGATCCGGTGAAGCCGGTCAGCCATGCAAGACGCTGCGCATGGGGCGGGACATATTCTCCCTGATGCTCATCGGCGCGAGGAACCAGAAAACCGTCGAGGCCAAGCTCGGCCATCTTCGTGCGCAGCTTTGCAACGCGCGGGGCTCCATTGGCCGGATTTGTGGTGACGTCGAAATTCTGAAAAGCCATTTTGTAACTCGCTCAAAACAGGAATACGCCTTGGTGCATGCGGCCCGTTAGAGCAGTGTGGTTAAACTGCTCTGTCTCTTGGATGTTACGCATTATCCGAAGCAAAACCACTTCGCACTTTTGCTGGAAATGCTTTATTTCAAATGGATCGCCACCCAGCCTTCGCGATGCAGCGTCTTTTGATGGGTGAGACCCTGTGCCTGATAGGCAGCGAGCACCGCATCGTGCTGGCTGTCAAGTATTCCGGAAAGAATGATGGAACCGCCGGACGCGAGGTGTTCTTTTAGGGAAGGCGCAAGCTCGATAAGCGGATTGGCCAGAATATTGGCGACGATCAGGTCGAACGGTGAATAGGAACGGAATATCGCGTGGCCGAAGCCCTCGGCTGTTGCCGTGACGATGTGCTCGGCAACGCCATTCTTGGCGGCATTTTCAGCAGCGACCGTAACGGCGACGGGGTCGATATCGGTAGCCAATACCGGAATGGGAGCGAGCTTGGCGATAGCGATGGCGAGAACGGCGCTGCCGGTACCGAGATCAAGCGCATTGGTCGGATGTTCGCTGGTGACGGTCTCCTCGATCAGTTCGAGGCATCCCGCCGTTGTTCCGTGATGGCCGGTGCCGAAGGCAAGGCCCGCGTCGATTTCGATGGGAATATCGCCTGCTTCGATCTTGTCGCGGTCGTGCGAGCCATGGACGAAGAAACGTCCGGCTCTCACCGGCTTCAGACCTTCCAGCGAATGCGTGACCCAATCGATGTCCGGCAGTTCCTCGACGGCAAAAAGGCCAGTACCTACCAGTTCATCGATCCGCCCGGCAACTTCTTCGGCATCGTCCTCGACATAGACCGAAACCTCGAAAACCCGTCGGTCTTCATCGATCTCGGTGATTGCTATGGGAAAGCCATCGTCCTCGAAAGCCTGTTCGAGAATGTTGTAGATGCGCTCGGATTCCGCCTTATCTGCCGAAAAGAAAAGTCGTGACTGGGCCATGAAGTAAAAAGCTCTCTGCTGGAAATGTTCTAGAGCTTCTCCTTAGCTCTTTGCAGCGCCTTTGGCCAGATTCTTCAACTTTTCCAGAGCCGTATCCGGGTTTTCCTGATAGGCGATGGTGCTGCGGAAGCGGCCGCCCTTGTCGAGCAGAAATACCGATGCCGTATGATCCATGGTATATTCGCCGTCTTCACCGGGAACCTTCTTTGCGTAGACGTGGTAGGACTTCACCACATCCGCAATATTCTGCGGCGTGCCGGTGACGCCGATGATGCGGTCGGAAACGTTGCCGACATAGGTTTTCATGACTTCCTGCGTGTCACGTTCCGGGTCGACGGTGATAAAATAAGCCTTGATGTCACTGCCTTCCGGTCCGAGCTGCTTCAGCCAGCCATCCATCTCATAGAGAGTGGTGGGGCAGACATCGGGGCAGTGGGTGAAGCCGAAGAAGATGGCCGCCGGCGCGGCGCGCAGGTCGTTCTCGGTGAACGGCTTTCCGTCCATGGTGACGAGGTTGAGTGGGCCGCCAAACGGTTCTTTAGCCGCCTGCTTGTCGCGGAAAAGGTTAAGCCCCGCAGCGCCGACAATGACGACGATAAAGGCGATGATGAAGATGGGCAGGAATTTTTTCATGTCCAGTCAGCCTTGAATTTCCGAACGCGCCTCGTTGCGCTGCTCAACAACCTATCTTTTCTTTATGCATTGCAGAACCGTCGTTAAAGCCGCATCCTGCATCATGAAGAGCTGGCGGCAGTGTAGGGTCATTTGTTCAATTTTCAATAATTTCTGAAATTTTTGACTATTTGTCGCGTGGGAGATGAACGAGTTTAGGGGACACTTGCTTTGTCTTTCGCAAGGGGGCGAACTGATATATGCCTGAAATGGCAGCGGCATAGGCCGATCTTCGCGGATTTCGCTGTTTGTAGCGATGCTTCGGGTGAATATTCATGACGTCGTCAGATGACCTTCGTTTCCAAAACAGTGAACCTCGCATTCATTCCACTGCTCAGCTGAAATCAGTCAAGCTGGGGCGGTATGCGGATATCGGTGAGCGTGTGATTCTGCGTGAAGTCACGGTCGGCGATTTCACCTATTTCGAGCGGAACGGTGAGGGGATCTATGCCGAGATTGGCAAGTTCTGCTCCATTGCTGCGAATGTCCGCATCAATGCGCTCGAACACCCTATGGAGCGGCTGACGACGCATAAGGTCAGCTACCGGCCAAATGAATATTTTCGTTATCTGGGCGTTGATGGAGAGTTCCGTGCAAGGCGTCAGGCGCAGCGCGTGATCATCGGTAATGATGTGTGGATCGGCCACGGTGCGGTCATCACACCGGGCATCCAGATCGGCCATGGCGCTGTGATTGGCGCGAACACCGTCGTAACGAAGGATGTGCCGCCTTATCATGTGGTCGGTGGTGTTCCGGCCCATTTTATTCGCAAAAGGTTCGACAATGCCGTCATAGAACGGCTGCTTGAACTTGAATGGTGGAACTGGCCAGTGGAAAAACTCTACGAAGCGGTGCCGGACATTCAGATGCTCGAGATCGAGGCGTTTCTTGAAAAGTGGAGCGGCTGAATCCGGCTCTTGCAAAGCCGTAATTATTTTCCCACTTTCACGTCACGATAGTTCTGGAGACTGGAAAATATGGTCGGACTGAAGCGTTTTGCCGGTTTGTTGCTTGCTCCAATGATGGTTGTTGCAGCTTCGGCGGCTCCCGCCGAGGAAGTCGGCAAGGTCGGCGTCGACTGGCTTGGAAACGATATCATCATCGACGCGGTACAGGACCCGAAGGTGCAGGGCGTAACCTGCCATCTGGCGTCGTTCTCACGTGGCATGATCGACCGGCTGCAAAAGGGTAACTGGTTTGAAGACCCATCCAATGCTTCGATTTCGTGTGAGCAGACAGGGCCGATCACCATCGGCGACATCGATCTTGGCAAGGGTGGAGAACGGGTTTTCTCCGAACGCACCAGTCTGATCTGGAAGAAGCTCGTCATCACGCGCATTTACGACAAGACGAACAATACGCTGCTTTATCTCGCCCATGCGACGCAGGTTCAGGACGGTTCCGCGAAGACCTCGCTTTCGACCGTGCCGCTCTATAAGGGCGATGTTGCGTGGGCTAAAGGTAAGCCGGAATAGCAAAGCTTTTGCTAATCCGGCTTCTTCAGCAGGTGTAATTCAGATCGGCTGGACGAAGCTGTCGAGAACGCGCTTTTGCCCAGCCTTGTCGAAATCGATGGTGAGTTTGTTGCCGTCGATAAGCGAGATCGTGCCATTGCCGAACTTGATATGAAACACGCGGTCGCCAAGCTTGAAGGCCGATGGCTTGTCGGCCACTGACTTGGCTACCAGTTCGCCGTCTATCGTGCGGCCCTTCACAGAACCACGTCCGGCGCCGAAGCCGGAATCGGTCTCGCCATAGCCGATACGCTCGACGCGACTGCCGGAGCGCGAGCCCCAGTTATTGCGTGTCGCATCGGAACGGTTCTGTTGCGCACGCTGCCAGCCGGGCGTCGAATAGGTGTTCTGGAACGGATCGGCCTTGTCGAAACGGGACTGCCCATAGCCACCGCCATAACCGCCGTAATTGCCTTCCAGTTCAGCCACTTCCACATGCGCTTCCGGCAATTCTTCCAGAAAGCGGGACGGAATGGTGGATTGCCACATTCCATGGATGCGCCGGTTGGACACGAACCAGATATGCAGATTTTTCTTGGCGCGGGTCACGCCGACATAGGCGAGGCGCCGTTCTTCCTCAAGGCCCGAACGCCCACCTTCGTCAAGCGCGCGCTGGTGCGGAAACAGGCCTTCTTCCCAGCCGGGCAGGAAGACCGTTTCAAACTCCAAGCCCTTGGCTGAATGCAGCGTCATGATGTTGACGGCATCCAGATCCTCGTTCTGCTCGGCATCCATGACAAGGGCGACGTGTTCAAGGAAACCACGCAGGCTTTCGTATTCCTCCATGGAACGGATGAGTTCCTTGAGGTTTTCAAGCCGACCCGGTGCTTCGGCAGACTTGTCATTCTGCCACATAGCCGTGTAGCCGGACTCATCGAGGATGGTTTCCGCCAGTTCCGTGTGCGGTGTATTGTCGATCATCGACTGCCAGCGCAGGAAATTCTCGACCACTTCGCGCAGCGCGGAGCGTGGCTTCGGCTTCAACTCTTCGGTTTCGATGAGGTCGCAAGCCGCAGCGAACATGGAAATGTCGCGTGCGCGGGCATAATCATGCACCTGCCGGATGGCGGCTTCGCCCAACCCCCGCTTCGGCGTGTTGATGATGCGCTCCAACGCTAGATCGTCGGCAGGTTGCGCGACCACGCGCAGATAGGCCATCGCATCGCGGATTTCGAGGCGCTCATAGAAGCGCGGACCGCCAATGACGCGGTAATTGAGGCCAAGCGTGACAAAGCGGTCTTCGAATTCACGCATCTGGAAAGAGGCGCGAACGAGGATCGCCATGTTGTTGAGGAGGTGCCCCTGACGCTGTGCCTGTTCGATCGCTTCACCGACTGCGCGCGCTTCCTCTTCGGAGTCCCAGGCGGCATGGACTTTCACCCGTGGATCGTCCGGATTGGGCGCTTCCGTAAACAGCGTTTTGCCGAGGCGGCCCTCATTATGTGCGATCAGGTGTGCGGCGGCGCCGAGAATGTGCGCCGTGGAGCGGTAGTTGCGCTCGAGCTTGATGACGACTGCGCCCGGGAAATCCTTCTCGAAACGAAGAATATTGTCCACTTCTGCCCCGCGCCAGCCATAGATCGACTGGTCGTCATCGCCGACACAGCAGAGATTGACTTTGTTTTCGCTCACGCCGAGTTCACTGCGCTCACCGGCTCCGCGGGGGCCTTCGGACGCCCTAGCGGGCTGTATGGGCGCATTTGTGTTTTGTGTTGTGGCAGAGGTATTTCTCGATTGAGGGCGTTGTGCAAGCAAGCGCAGCCAGAGATATTGCGCCGTATTTGTATCCTGATACTCGTCCACCAGAATGTAGCGGAACTTTGCGTGATATTCGCGCAGGATATCCGGATGATTGCGGAAGATGCGGATCGGATGCAGCAGAAGATCGCCGAAATCGCAGGCGTTCAATGTGCGCAGGCGTTCCTGATAGGCTTGATAAAGCTCGCGCCCGCGACCATTGCCGAATGAGCGTGCATCGCCTTCAGGAATATCGGATGGGCCGAATCCCTTGTTCTTCCATCCGTCGATCATGTTGGCGAAGGTGCGCGCCGGCCAGCGCTTGTCATCAAGGCCTTCAGCCTGAATGAGCTGCTTGATCAGCCGGATCACATCATCAGTGTCGAGGATCGTGAAATCCGATGTCAGATTGGCAAGTTCCGCATGGCGGCGCAAAAGCTTGACGCCGATGGAGTGGAATGTGCCAAGCCACGGCATGCCTTCCACTGCGCCGCCGACCAGATGGCCAATACGCTCCTTCATTTCACGCGCAGCCTTGTTGGTGAAGGTCACGGCGAGAATCTGGCTTGGATAGGCGAGGCCGGTGGTCAGAATGTGCGCGATACGGGTCGTCAAAACGCGTGTCTTGCCGGTGCCCGCACCGGCAAGCACCAGCACCGGACCCTCTGTCGTCAGCACAGCCTGACGCTGTTCGGGGTTCAGCCCTTTCAGGTAATCGGGTTCGCCGCGCTGCTGGTTGCGTGCTGCCATGGCACGTGCGGCAATGCTGCCGGGAGCAGGCGTGCGGCTTGCCGGAGCGTCGTCATCGCCGAAAAACGGCATATCGTCGGGAAAGTCAGACATTTGACCCGAATGTAATGATTCGTGGCTGAAAGACCAGCGAAAGGGTTAAAATATTCGACTACTCTAATTGAGTAACGCGACGATCCGTAAAGTTCAGGCGATGAGAAGCCAGCGCTTCGACGAGCCCGCGCAGTTCGGGTTCACGCTGCAACAGATCGTCCAGTTCCGTCATCTGGTTCATGGCGATCAGCCGCAGAATGTCGTCGCGGACGGTCCCATCGGCGCGCCGTGGCAGATGGGCAACCGGCTGGATCAGTTCGACCTTCTGTCCTTTAAGTCTTGCGCGCAGACTTTTCTCGTCTGCGTTGAGCGTTTCCACGAAAGCGTAGATGCCGACGCCCTTGGCTGGAAGTGAATAGAGCGCAAGCGCCACATCGGTTACGCGCGGATCGGATTTCAGTGCCGCACGGATTGCAGGACCTTCGTTGTCGATCCGGTCGCCCGTACCTTCACCGTCCGACCAGCTGAAAATGCCACGGGTGATGAAGTTGTAGACCTTCTTGCCTGTCGCGAGCCAGATGCGGGAGGGCAGGGACCGGCGCGCCAGAATGCGTTTTTCCGTTGGTGTCATCCGGTCCTTGGCGAAGGCACGCTTCTGCTTGAGCAGATGGCGGAAATCCTCATACGCCATCAGCCGATAGAGGGCACCGCGACGGCGATGAACGCTTGCCAGCTGGAAGTCAATGACCGCTGCTTCGCCTTCAGGCGTCATCAGCCAGTTCTGGGGCTTGGCGAGATCGTTATGGGTGACGCCGAGTCGGCGCATGTCGCGCAGGATGCGATGCGCGGTGCGATACCATTTCGGATCTGAAGGGCGGGCCAGATGCAGTGGCGTTCCCTCTGTCCAGGATCGATAAAGCCCGTCCTTGTCAGTGGCAAGCAGTTGTGGGACGCCTTCGATACCGCGCACTGTCTTGAGACCGCGAATTTCGCGCCGGGCCAATATCCAGGCCAGCGGCTTCGACCACCAGGGAGCGGCGCTCACCACGCGACGGATGATGCGGGTTTCGGGATCGTTCACGAAATAGCCGGCATGGGTTTCCGAAAACACGTCGCGCTTGAATACGGCGGTTTCCACAAATTCCGGTATTTGATCGCCTTTCAGAGGCACATCTATATTGGGGTTCTGAACCATAAGGCTCCACTAGTGGATTGCATCCGATCAATCAAGTTTGATGGCCGACAAGCCTTATTGCAATCACGTGATCGAAGGCGCACAAGGAACGCACAGATTTCGTGCAGCTCATCGGGAAAATGCAGAAAATGGCACAAGGCGACGACAGCAAGCAGGCGATTGCGCAGATCATCCGACAGGAACAGGCGCTTATTTTTCCCTCGTTTGACGAAAATGCAGCATTTGCGCTGGGTGCGAGCATCCGCGATATCGCCGTGAAGGAAAAGCTTGGAATCGCCATCGAAATATCCCAGTGGGACCGGCAATTGTTTTATGCGACGACAGCCGGAAGCACAGTGGACAATCAGGAATGGTTGCGCCGCAAGTTCAATGTGGTGCGCCGTTTTCACGCTTCGACCTATCGTCTTGTTCTGGAACAGAACCGCGAGGACCGAATGTTCGCTCCCCACAAGGCGCTGAATGTGGAGGATTACGCACTGGCAGGGGGCGGGTTTCCGATCCGCGTTGCCGGGGCGGGCGTGATCGGTGCGGTGATCGTATCTGGGCTGCCGCAGCGCGAGGACCATAATCTGGTGATCCGGGCGGTGGCGAAACATCTTGGGCAAGACCCGGTTGCTCTGGCGCTGCCTGCCGTTTGAATATCGAGTTTCGGAGAATGAACGATGTCGCTTGAAAATGTTGTCGCGCTTGCCCGCAACGAGGACGGTATCGCCGCAGCAGTCGGTGTCCTCAAGCAGCGTTTCGGTGAGCGTGCGCAGACCGGTCAGGCTATCCGCGAACAGCACGGCCACACGACAACCTATGTGCCGACGCAGGCACCCGACATCGTCATCTTTGCCGAGAACGCGCAGGAAGTGCAGGATGTCGTGCGTATATGTGCCGAGCACCGTGTGCCGGTTATCGCTTTCGGTGCCGGCTCGTCGCTCGAAGGGCAGGTGAACGCGCCAGCTGGCGGCGTGTCGCTTGACCTCACCCGCATGAACAAGGTGGTTGCCGTTCACGCGGAGGATCTCGATTGCGTGGTGGAGCCGGGCGTTACGCGTCGGGAACTGAATGAATATCTGCGCGACACGGGACTGTTCTTCCCGATCGATCCGGGTGCCAATGCCACGCTGGGCGGCATGGCTTCAACCCGCGCTTCCGGCACGAATGCGGTGCGCTATGGGACCATGCGTGAAAATGTGCTGGCGCTTAAAGCCGTGATGCCCGATGGCCGCCTGATCGAGACCTCCAAGCGCGTGAAGAAAACGGCTGCGGGCTACGACCTCACGAGGCTGCTTGTCGGAGCGGAAGGAACTCTTGGCATCATCACCGAACTGACATTGAAACTACAGGGAATTCCACAGGCGATTTCCGGTGGCATCTGTCCTTTCCCGGATGTGGATTCGGCTTGCCGCACGGTGATCGAAACCATCCAGATGGGCATTCCCGTTGCGCGCATCGAGCTTGTGAACACGCTTCAGATGCAGGCGCTGATCCTCCACTCCAAACTGCCTTATGAGGCGCAGCCCTATCTGTTTGTCGAGTTCCACGGGACGGAAAGCGGCGTTGCCGAGCAGGCGGAATTGTTTGGAGAGATTGCTGCGGGCAATGGCGGCGGCGATTTCCGGTGGACACACGATGCAGAGGAGCGCGACAGGCTCTGGCGTGCCCGGCACGATGCCTATCTGGCATCGTTCCTGCTGAGACCGGGTTGCAAAGGTGTTTCGACGGATGTTTGCGTGCCGATTTCGCGTCTGGCGGATTGCATTGGCGAGACGGAAAAGGACCTCGCCGAAACCGGCCTGATCGCTCCGATCGTCGGGCATGTGGGCGATGGAAATTTCCACCTGCTCCTGCTTCTGGACACGGATGATGCGAGCGAAATGGAACGTGCCGAAGCTTTCATGGACCGGCTCGCCAAACGTGCCATCGCCATGGAGGGCACCTGCACCGGTGAGCACGGTATCGGGCAGGGCAAGATGAAGTATCTTACCATGGAATTGGGTGAGGCCACGGATTACATGCGGGCCATCAAGCAAGCACTTGATCCCGACAACATCATGAATCCGGGTAAAATACTGATTTCGTGATTCAAATCAGGCCTTTGAACGATTTTGCCAAGAGTTTGATTCATGCAGGCGTGCATATCGGGGTGGCCGGGATGCAATTTGCCTTGTTGTCGCCGGATCGATGCCGTTATGTTGCGCAGATAAAGACAGCGTGATTCACCGTTTGTTTCACGCTAACTTGCAATCTGTTTGACCGGAGCTGCTTTTTTGGGCCGCATATTCGTCATCGTCGGCGGGCTACTCGTGCTGCTGTTGACGGCAGCACTTGTCGTGCCACCTTTTGTTGACTGGAGCGGCTATCGCGCCGATTTCGAGCGGGAGGCGAGCCGTATTCTGGGGCGTCCCGTCAAAGTCGCCGGTGACGTCAGCGCCCGACTTTTGCCATTTCCCTCGGTGGCGTTCTCCGATGTGCGTGTCGGGGCCGACGCGGCCCAACCGGTGATGACCGTCGACACGTTCTCGATGGATGCCGAACTGATGCCGTTCCTGCGCGGCCAGCTTCTGATCTTCGATATGCGTGTCGACCGTCCGCGGGCGACGATTTCGCTCGACAGGGATGGCAAGGTCGATTGGGCAATCCGTCCGTCGACGCCGCTCGATCCGGCGAAAATCAAGCTGGAACGACTTTCCGTCAAAGATGGCACCATCACGCTTCGCGAAGAAGCGAGCGGTCGCAGCCATACGGCGACCGAACTCAATGCGGTGATCTCTGCAAACAGTCTGGCAGGTCCGTGGCAGGCCAATGGAAGCCTCGTCTTGCGGGGAGAAAGGCTTGCGATCGACCTGACAAGCGGCGAAGCGAAGCCTGATGGATCGCTGCGCGTGCGGGCTCGAATTTCACCGGATGCAATACCGGCTACTTTCGAGACCGATGGCGATGTGACCGTAACCGAGGGTCGGCTGGACTATGCCGGCGACTTTTCTCTCCGTTCGTCGGATATGGTTGCAAAGACGGGCAAAGACCAGAAGGCGCCGGCGGAAACGCCCTTTTTCAGTGGCGTGCGTGTAACCGGAAAGTTCAAGGCGGATCGCAGTCGTTTCGACGCGAGCGAATTCCGGATGGAGCAGGGGCCAGCCGACAATCCTTATGTGGTGAATGGCAAGGCCTTCATCGATTACGGCGAAGAGCCACGTTTCGAGGTCAGTGCCGATGGCCAGCAGCTCTACTGGGGGCCGAACGAGGCCGCCAGCGAAGAACAGACTGGCTCAGACATGCCAATTGCAGACCGGATTGCGATTGTGCGCCGTGTTCTTGAGCAATTGCCCATTCCGACCATACCCGGCAATGTGGATTTGCGCCTACCTGCGGTGATCGCGGGTGGTACGACGATACGCTCGGTCACGGTGAGTGCGGAACCTGATGGAAACAACTGGAATATTCGTCAGTTCGCTGCCGATCTTCCTGGACGAACCAAGGTGGAAGCCAAGGGCACGCTTTCGGTCGGCAAGGATTTCGGCTTCAAGGGCGAATTGCTGGTTGCCTCGCGCCAGCCTTCGGGACTGGCAACATGGCTCAACGAGACAGTCGATGATTCCGTCCGCAAGCTGGACGGTGCAGGCTTCTCCGGTCAAGTCGAGCTTCGCGACGGTATGCAGCGGATCGATAATCTCGAAATCGCCTTGGGAAAAACAACGCTCAAAGGCTCATTTGTTCGCGAAGTAAAGGGGCTGGCGCAGCCTGCAATAACGCTCGCGCTCAATGGCGGTGTGGTGGAAAGCGAAGCACTACAAGCCTTTACAGGATTTTTCTCCAGCGGTGACGGCCTTGGTCTGCTTGATGGTCAGTCGCTGAATCTGGCTTTCAAGGCGGGACCGGTCCGGTATCAGGACATGGAGGCTGGCAATGTCGATATGGCGCTCCGGCTGCATGACGGACGCTTCGATTTCGACCGGCTGATGATCGGCGACGTGGCGGGCACGACACTGACTGCGACCGGCACTTACGAACCTTTTGCCAATACGCCCTCCGGTTCGCTCGACGCGACAATCTTGTCTGCCGACCTTTCGCGGTTCCTGTCGCTGATGGCCAATCGCTATCCCCAGTTGCCGCTGTTCCACGCGCTTTCGATACGTGCAGCCAATTTCCCTGGCCTGTTCGAGGATAGCGAAATCAATGTCATCGCCAACGCAGTTTCGCCTTCGGTACCAGCGGTGGCCCCGGTGCCTGCAAAAACTGCGGCATCCAAAGACAAGAGCGACCGACCCGCCGAGGCGAAAGCCAAGAATCCTCCCGGTGTTGGCGAGTTTTCATTCAGCGTTACCGGCAAGGCGGGCGGAATGAAGCTTGACCTGTCGGGGACCGCGAGCGGCGGCGAAGGGGAGAGCGAGCCGTTGCAGATGCAATTGAACGGTACCGCGGCATCGGAACAAGGCGAAGCGGTGCTTGCATTGATCGGATTGCCCACCCTGCCGCTGGGGCTTGCGGGTGAACTTACGGCCGATCTGAGCATGCAAGGTGCACCGAGCGCGGGAATGCGGACGCTCCTCAAGCTCACGGCACCTGACGGGGCAGCGACTGCCGACGGTGTGATTTCGCTGGTTGGCGGTGATATTGCCGCCAGTGGCAAGGCTCAGCTGAAGTCCGCCGATCTGCAACCCTTCATCGCGACGGCAGGTTTCGCCCTGCCTGGATTTGGGGAGGGACTTTCAGCAGACCTTGCCAGCGACTTCCAGTTTGCAAAAGGTATCTTGCGGTTCCCCAATCTGACGGGAAAGTTGGACGGGGAAGAGGTGTCGGCGCGGCTCGAGGCCAATTTTGCCGACAGCGGACTCCCGCAGCTGAAGGGTGAAGCAAAGCTTGCCACGCTTGAGGTCGACAGTCTCGCAGCGATCATGCTCGGGCAGGATGCGTTCGAGCCGGCAAAGCCTGTTGCGAAGACGATCTGGCCGCGCGGCGCATTCGCTGTGCGATCATCGCTGCCGCTCCTGCTGGATGTGAAACTCAATGTAGCGCAGGCGCATATGGGCGGCTTCGGGACCGCCACGGAGTTTTCGACACGGCTGCTGAAGACCATGGACGGCCTTCAGCTGAACGAATTGACCGGTAACTGGGCAGGCGGATACCTGGTCGGCAATGTTTCCTTGAGCAACAGCGACAAGAATGCTCTTCTCTCGACGGAACTCAAGTGGAGTGGCGCAAACCTCAAGGATTTCTACCAGCTGGAGACCGGTGCTGCGCCGCTTGGCGGCGTAGTGAAAGCCGCTGTCAATCTGAACGGAAGTGGCGAGAGCGTGGCGGCGCTCGTCGGATCGCTGGCTGGAACTGCAAGTTTCGACGTGGAGAATTTTACCGTCAATGGTCTGGACGGGGCGGCGTTGCCCGCGATGATCGCGGCAGCTGACGCGACGGGCGATCAGTCTTCTGGCCCTGACAAACTCGCTTCGAAGCAATTTGTCGGTATTGCCGACAAGGCTACGGGGCAAGGTACGTTCACGCCGGGTAATGCGCGGTTTGACTTTACCATTAGCGGCGGTGTCGCGCGTATGGCTGCGGCGAACCTGAATGACGGCAATGCAGTCCTTCTCGGTGATCTGCAATTCGATCTGTCCACGCTCGGTATTGGCGGAAACGGCAGTCTGACGTTCCAGAACGATGGCGGTTCCGATACCGGCATCTCACCGCAGGTAGCCTTTTCTCTGGGGGGCACCTATAGCGTACCGGAAGTGACTTTCGATAAGCAGCCCTTGATTCAGTTCCTCACCCAGCGTGCACTCGAGCGCGAGCAGGAGCGTGTTGAATCGATGCAGGCAAGCCTCATGGAGAAGCAGCGTCTTCGCCGCCAGCTTGGACTTTTCGAGGCGGATGAAGAGGAACGCAACCGCTTGCAGCGTGAGGAAGAGGCAAGGCGCCGTTCTGAAGCAAAGGCGCGTGAAGCGGCCCGGCAAGCCGCAGAGGAAGCGCAACAGCTTGAGGCGCAAAAGCCGCAGGCCGCTCCGGCGGGAGGGACGAATGCCCCCCTCGCATCGCCGGACGGCGGGCAATCCCTCAACGAATTTCTGAAAAGCCTGGAGCAAGTGCCTGCTGCCCCGGCACCTCAGCCTTGAGGCAATCTGGATTTAAGCCAATCCAGGACGTGGAGCCTCAGCGCGGAAGACAGGTTGATTGACCTGTCACGCCTGCTATCGATTTCTGCGATCAAGCTTGCAACGGACATCTCACGCGTGTCCGCAATTTCCTCAATCAACTCAAAGAACGGGTCTTCGAGCGTATAGCTCGTCGCATGTCCGCGAATACTGACGGAATGTTTGCGTAACCGCCCCGGCGCGTTCACTTTTCCGCGTCCGGCTTGTCGCTTTTCTCCAGGCGGTTGTGATCCAGAAAACGCTGCGCTTTTGTCATTTCCGCCTGCGTAAGAACCTTTTCGGATTTCGTTCGCCCGAAAAGAACGCGGTTCTGGTCCGCGTGCTTCTCTTTCTCAGCGCGAGCTTTCTGTTTTTTGAACTGCCGTAGGTTGACAATATCGCTCATGGAACCACGCGGAAACGTTGAAGATTTTCCGAAAAATTACCGCGTATCGGTCTCCACCCGCAAGTGCGTAATAGGCTGGCACTATTTCTGCGGGTTCTTCGGATTGGTGAACCACCAGATAGCCAGGGAAACCAGAATTAGGAGTATGAGCCCGACTGTCATTTGCAGAAGAGGGAAATTCGGTTCGTCCTTGGCCACAAAGAAGGCTGCGACAAGGCCGCTTATCCACAATACTGCCTGAGCAATTGCACGAATCATCGAACTCAATCCTGAACCGGTTGCCGTCGAAACCGACTATAAAGCGACCGTTTGCTTTTCACCATTGATTGCAATCAACTGTGAAAAGGGACCCATTCAATCAAACAAACGGATAGAGCCAGCAGATTTTCAGATCGGGATGGCAATCGCGGTATTATTTCTTCCGGAATGCATCCAGCGAAACCACATCAGCCGAAGGCTTGGCTTCCTTGTCGGCCTCATCTGTATTGCTGTCTTTGGAAGCAGCGGCTTCTTTTTCGGCCGCAGTCTTGCGCGACTTCGATTTAGGCTTTTCCGCCTTCTCGACTGGGGCTTCCGTTGAAGCGATCTCGATAGGGGCAACATTGCCGCCTTCGTCATTGTCGCTTTCGGGCTGGCTGACCGCTACGTCAAATTCGAGTTCGAAATTGACCGAAGGGTCATAAAAACCGCGGACTGCCGAAAATGGAACGGTCAACTTTTCCGGAATGTCCCCGAAGGAAAGGCCAACTTCAAAAAGTTGGTCGGTCACATGCATGTCCCAGAACTGATGCTGTAAAACGATCGTCATCTGCTCGGGATATTTCTCCTTCAGGCGCGAGGAAATTCGCACACCAGGCGCTCCGGTCAGGAACGTGATGAAGAAGTGGTGGTTACCTGGCAAGCCAGCCTTGGCCACTTCCGCAAGAACCTTGCGAATGACGCCGCGGAGGGCTTCCTGAGCGAGAATATCGTAACGGATTAGGTCCTGTACCATGGTTTGCTTATCCCACGGATTCGGAGGTCGATGTCAAGTTCGTTCTCATCAGATACGATGATATATGACCTGAAAATGCAACAGCGCGATGCTTGTGGCCTGAAGATGTGCAATTTTTGAACGCCACAGGAGGCGCCGGGTCTATCGACGCCCGAATGCCCTCAGGAAGGTGCGCACTCCGTTGACGGCGCTCTTCTCGATGATCGCATCATCCAGACACTGGCCGGTCAGTATATGATAATGGGTGTCGGCGTTGATCAGCGCCATGAAATGGCGCGCCGCCAGATCGGGATCATCGACGTGCAGATGGCCATCCATCGCAAGGCGGACCAGGCGCGCCGCGATCGCAGGTATAGCCTGTGCAGGGCCCTTCGTATTGCAAATGCTGGCGGCAAGCGGCAGGTTGGTCTCATTGGCCTGCAATATCTTGCGCAGAAACGCCCCGGACGAATCGTAGATGCAGTTCCGGCTCATGCGGATGGAGAACGCCACCAGATCATGCTCCAGATTGTCGCCGGTCTGGGGAAATGTGGCCAGAACCGCGAACATGCTCGCACTCATACGCGCCAGTGCATCCTCGACGACGGCAGCGAGCAGCGCTTCCTTGTCGCGGTAATGATTGTAGATGGTCTGGCGTGATACGCCCGCTTCGCTGGCGATGAGATCGATACTCGCCCCCTGAAACCCGTCGCGGTTGAAAACCCGCGCTGCGGAACACAAGATGAAGTCGCGCTTCATGCACTGTCCGGGCTTTATCGCCGCGGAATTCAGGCCCTTTTCGGATACGGCGCGCTTCTCGGGCAGGACGGCCATGTCGATTATGTCAGTAGGTTTCATAACTCCAACATAAGATAGCTTGACGTTTTGGACAATGGTGTCTAATTTGACATCAGTGTCAAATCTGTTTTGACCATCCGTATAGAATGCCTTTCGCTTCAGAGTTTTCAAATGTCAGCCACAACCCAAAATGGGCTGACTTCATTGAGTGAGAACGAAAACTCGAAGCGAATACAAAGATTTATCTGTCCTGTACCGATTTTGCGAGCCCGATGGCGCCATCCTCCCAAGCAAAACCGGAGATCCGAAATCGGTGCGGGAATCTCACGAAACATTGATGAAAGCGCGTCCCCCATGGCTTCCAGTCTTGTGCGCAATGCCATTGTTCTTGGCCTTCTTTCCGCCATTGGCCCATTTGCGATCGATATGTATCTGCCCGCTCTGCCCACCATTGCCGCCGATCTGCATGCGGAAACCGGTGCCGTGCAGATGAGCCTTCTGGCCTTTTTCATTGCGCTCGCGATAGCGCAGCTCTTCTGCGGACCGCTGTCCGACATGATCGGGCGCAAACTGCCGCTCTATGGCGGGCTGGTCCTGTTTGGCATAGGCAGCATCGGTTCGGCTGTCGCCACCGACATAGATGTGCTCGTGCTTTTCCGTTTTGTGCAGGGGCTGGGTGCTGCTGCGGGGATGGTTATTCCACGTGCTGTCGTGCGTGATCTTCATACGGGCATCGAGGCTGCGCGCCTCATGTCACTTCTGATGCTGGTTTTCTCCATATCGCCGATTCTTGCTCCCTTGACGGGCTCCGTCATTATCAGCTTCTTCGGCTGGCGCGGTGTCTTCTGGGCCGTTCTGGTTGCGGCTGCTATCGGTATCGTTCTCGTGGCGACTGCGCAAAAGGAGACGAGAACGGCGGAAGCCCGGCTAGAAAGCAATCTGGGCAGCGCCTTGCGCGGCTATGGCCGCCTGTTGAAAGACCGTTACTTTCTCGGGCTGGTTTTTGTCGGCGGCTTCGGGATTGCTTCCTTCTTCGTCTATCTCGCCAATTCGTCCTTCGTGCTTATCGACCATTACGGCCTGACGCCCACGCAATATGCGATCGCCTTTTCGGCCAATGCAGTATCGTTCTTTGGTGTTTCGCAGTTGAACGGTTGGCTGGGATCGCGCTTCGGCCTTCGGCGGGTCATGCGATTCGCGGTCTCCGGATTTGCTGCGGCAATGCTCGCCATGTTCGCCGCCGCCCTGATGGGGCACCAGTCGCTCTGGCTGATCGCCGGTTTCCTGTTCGTGGGATATGGCTTTCTCGGCCTCGTCATCCCCACAACAGCAGTTCTGGCTCTTGAGGATCACGGTGAAATTGCCGGCACGGCTTCGGCGCTCATGGGCACGCTGCATTTCGTGATAGGCGGCGTGGCAATCGGCGTGACCGGTTCATTCTTCGATGGAACGGCACTGCCGATGGTCGGCGGGATTGCCGGTTGTGCGCTGACCGCCTTCGTGCTGACGCAAGTCGTTCTGTCGCGCAAGGCGAACGAACTCGATACTGAGGCTGCTGCGGCGTAATCCATGGAAAGGGAAAGTGGAGGCTTCTGTTGCCAGGTGCCTCCGAACCCCGCCTTAAGGTGCTAACCCCAAGGGCTTTAGAGTGGGTTTCCCGCACCGCCATTAGGCAGCGAGAGCATAACCCTGAGCTTTGTTGTCATTTGCAACTACTCAATTGACCCGATAACGGTGGTATCATGCCGAGTAAAAGAGCGATCTTTACACCCTTGTCGATCCTGTTTCGCCCCCGCCACAATACAAACCATTAGCCGATCTGTATTCTGGTGGAGGCGCCGGGTACCGCCCCCGGGTCCAATGGGTTTATTACACCGTCCGTTTATCACCATAGTCAGCTTGCGCTGACACGCCGTATATAGGCGCGGTTGACCGCGATTGGAAGAGGGGGCGCAGTTTTTAACGGGTTTTGCTGATATTCCGGGGCCTGCGGTTCCCGTTCATTTTTCATTGACAGTCTGCTTTCGCTGGTCAATCCTACCAATATATCGGGGGCGGCGAGCGAAATTTCGATGAAGCCGGATTCCGTGAGCTGAAACGGGTATTGAAACCCCAATCGAAGGAGAGTGGATATATGAGTGAATATCTCGCGGATGTCCGTCGTTACGATGCCGCTGCCGATGAAGCTGTCGTCGACAAGATCGTCAAGCATCTGGGTATTGCGCTGCGCAATCGCGATTCCTCCCTCGTTTCGGCAACGGACCCGGAAGAATTGAAGCGCGTCCGCACGAATTGGGTCGCCAAGAAGCTTGGCGTTGACGACGAAGCCAAGGGCGATGAGGTCGTTGCCCATGTTGCTGAAGTCATGAAGGGCGACCGCAACAAGCATCGCGTTACCTTCTATTATCTGGTTGCCAAGCAGCTCGGAAAACTCGCCAGCCTTTGATCCACAGCGATCTGGTGAAATCGAAGCCCCGGTGCCCGACGCCGGGGTTTTTCTTTATAGTGGGCTCAACCGAATCGGATTCTGGATATCCCCCATGCGCACCTATCTCGATCTTCTTCAACATGTGCTCGATAACGGTGTTGACCGTGGCGACCGCACGGGCACGGGTACGCGGTCGGTTTTCGGATATCAGATGCGCTTCAATCTGGAAGAGGGCTTTCCCGTTCTCACCACCAAGAAGCTGCATCTCCGGTCGATCATCCATGAACTTCTCTGGTTTCTGAAAGGCGACACGAACATCGCTTATCTGAAGGAAAACGGCGTTTCGATCTGGGATGAATGGGCAGACGAAAACGGCGATCTGGGGCCGGTTTACGGTTATCAGTGGCGCTCATGGCCCGCGCCGGACGGCCGTCACATCGATCAGATCGCGAATCTTCTGAAGATGCTGCATGGGAATCCCAATTCGCGCCGCCTCATCGTATCGGCCTGGAATCCGGCGCTCGTCGATGAAATGGCGCTGCCGCCATGCCATTGTCTTTTCCAGTTTTATGTCGCCGACGGCAAGCTTTCGTGCCAGCTCTATCAGCGCTCGGCTGATATATTCCTGGGCGTACCGTTTAATATTGCGTCCTACGCATTGCTGACGATGATGATCGCGCAGGTCACGGGATTGAAGCCGGGAGAGTTCGTGCACACGCTGGGTGACGCGCATATTTACGCCAACCATTTCGATCAGGCGCGCGAGCAACTCGCGCGTACTCCAAAGAAATTGCCCCAGATGTGGATCAATCCGGATGTGAAAGACCTTTTTGCCTTCCGTTTCGAGGATTTCCGGCTTGAGGGCTATGAGGCCGATCCCACGATCAAAGCTCCGATTGCGGTCTGAGGTGCATCATGTCCGCAAGGAGGCCCATTGTTTCGATCATTGTCGCCGCCGCTGAAAACGGGGTTATCGGGCGCGATAATGACATGCCGTGGCGGCTTTCGACCGATCTCAAGCGCTTCAAGGCGCTGACGCTCGGAAAGCCTGTCATCATGGGGCGACGGACCTGGGAATCCATCGGGCGCCCCTTGCCGGGGAGGCCCAACATCGTGGTGACAAGAGACAAGGGATTTCGGGCTGAGGGCGCGACTACGGTCGGTTCTCTTGATGAAGCGATTGCGCTTGGGTGTAAACTCGCCGCCGAGGTGGGGGCCGAAGAGGTCTGTGTCATCGGCGGGGGAAAAATCTATGCGCAGGCTCTGCCTCTCGCGGACCGCGTTCACCTGACGCGCGTTCTGGCGGAGATCGACGGCGATACGCGTTTTCCGGAAATCGATCCGAACCTATGGCAAGCGGTTTCGCAGGAAGATGTGCCCGCCGGGGACAAGGACAGCCACCCAACGCGCTATTTCGTGTACGAAAAACGTGCTGTGTAAAGCATAGTTCACGAATTTTGTCGTCTTCGCGTTGAAAGCGGACCTCCCGATGCCTATAAAACGGAAACATTAGTTGATGACGGGAGTGGGCAACTCGCTTTCCCGTCGCCTGGACGAGAGGTGAGGATGCCCTGGAGTAACCAGAATGGTGGCGGCGGCCCGTGGGGTGGCGGCGGCGATAATAACAACAATAATGGTGGCCCATGGGGACAAGGACCGAAAGGTCCTCGTGGTGGCGGCCAGAACACGCCACCTGATCTCGAAGATATTTTGCGCAAGGGCCAAGACCGTCTGAAGCAGGTATTCCCCGGCGGTGGGGGCAAGGGCGGCAGCAATCGGGGCGTTCTGTTCCTGATCGGCGCAGCCGTTCTCGGCTTCTGGCTTTTCCAGTCGATCTATACCGTGCAGCCGGATGAACTTGCCGTCGAACTGCGCTTTGGAAAGCCGAAGGAAGAAGTGTCCGAACCGGGCCTCCATTTCCATTGGTGGCCGATCGAAACCTATGAGAAGGCGCAGATCGTCGAAAAGCAGATCAACATTGGCGGCCAGGGCAACCGGAGCGCGACCCAGGGCCTGATGCTGACGGGCGACCAGAACATCGTCAATGTTCAGTTCTCGGTTCTTTACCGTGTCTCGGACCCTCAGGCATATCTGTTCAACGTCGATAATCCCGATGCGATGGTGCAGCAGGTTTCTGAAAGCGCGATCCGCGAAATCGTTGGCCGTCGCCCGGCTCAGGATGTTTTCCGTGACAACCGTGCGGCTATCGCAACGAGCGTCCGCGATATCGTCCAGCAGACGCTAGACGCCTACAAGGCGGGTATTCAGATCAATGCCGTTTCCATCGAAGACGCAGCGCCGCCGCGTGAAGTGGCCGATGCTTTCGATGAAGTGCAGCGTGCCGAACAGGACGAAGATCGTTTCGTGGAAGAATCGAACCAGTATTCGAACCAGAAGCTCGGTCAGGCCCGCGGTGAAGCAGCGCAGCTTCGTGAAGAAGCAGCCGCCTACAAGAACCGCGTCGTTCAGGATGCGGAAGGTGAGGCGCAACGTTTCAGCTCCGTGCTGGGTGAATACCAGAAGGCGCCTGAAGTCACGCGCAATCGTCTGTTCCTCGAAACCATGGAACAGGTGCTGAAGAGCACCAAGAAAGTTATTGTCGAACCTGGAAAGGATGTCGTGCCTTATCTGCCGCTGAACGAGCTCATGCGCCAGCCACGCCCCGGTGTGAATGCGACGACGACGACCCCGAGCGGAGGTAACCAGTAATGGCCCAGAACAGGCTTCCAATCATTGGCGGTATCGTTGCCGTCATCGCTTTCCTGATCTACTCCGCCACGTTCATCGTATCCGAGCGTCAACAGGCTATCGTGCTTCGCTTCGGCCAGATCGTCGATGTGAAGACGGACCCGGGCATCTATTTCAAGCTGCCTTTCGGCTTCCTGGATGCTGACACCGTGCAGTTGATCGATGACCGTCTGCTGCGCTTCGATCTGGACGATATCCGCGTTCAGGTTTCCGGCGGCAAGTTCTATGACGTCGATGCCTTCCTCGTCTACCGTATCACCGATGCGCGCAAGTTCCGTGAAACCGTTTCAGGCAGCACGCTTCTTGCCGAGCAGCGGCTGCGCACCCGTCTTGATGCTGCACTGCGCAGCGTTTACGGCCAGCGCGGTTTTGAAGCGGCGCTTTCGGAAGAGCGTGGCGACATGATGCGCGAAGTGCGTGACCAGCTTCGTCCCGACGCGACGTCGCTTGGCCTTACCATTGCCGATGTTCGCATTCGCCGTACGGATCTGACCGCCGAGGTCTCGCAGCAGACCTATGACCGCATGAAGGCCGAACGTCTGGCCGAGGCGGAGCGCCTGCGTGCCCGGGGCCGTGAGGCCGCCCAGCGCATCCGCGCGGTGGCCGACCGTCAGGTCGTCGAAACGATCGCGGAAGCACGCAAGGAATCGGAAATCCTTCGCGGTGAGGGCGATGCCCAGCGCAGTGAGATCTTCGCCCGTTCCGCAGGCAAGGACCCCGGCTTCTTCGCCTTCTACCGGTCGATGTCCGCTTATCGTGAAGCACTTGAGACACCGGATACAACGCTGGTTCTCTCACCGGACTCGGAGTTCTTCAAGTTCTTCCGGGACGCTGGCGGCAGACTTGCAACACCTGCCCAGTAACAACCGGGGCAAACGCTCATGAGCGATTTTCTAGCCGCCGTAGGTCTTCTCTTCGTTCTCGAAGGGCTGCTCTACGGCGGCTTTCCTTCTTTGGCCAAGAAGCTGGCCCGTGAGGCGAGCGAGACGCCGGAGAATATGTTGCGCATCGCCGGGATTGCAGCGCTTGCAATTGGCGTCGGCATTGTCTGGCTGGTCAGGGGATAAGCCGCTTTCCTTCCGTTATTTATTGTCTGCGGTCTATGCGAGGCCGTAAACAGGCCGTATTTTGCAGCGATCAAGCCGTAGTACATCTATCGCTAATCAAACGACTGCAAGCAGACAGGAACGGAGCAGGGCTTCATGGCAATTGCACCAAAGGCGGGATTTGCTCGCACCCTTTTCGCAACCGTGGCACTGGGGGCGATGACGGTCGGTGGCACTCTTTCGATGGGGACGCCTCCCGCAATCGCGGCTCAGGGGCCAGCTTCCGTTGCTGATCTGGCCGAGGGCCTGCTCGATGCGGTCGTGAACATCTCCACATCCCAGACCGTCAAGGGAGACGGGGAAGGTGACGGTGCTGTTCCCATGCCGCAGGTGCCGGAAGGCTCCCCGTTCCAGGAATATTTCAAGGACTTCTTCGGCGACAATGGCGGCGCGCAGGGTGACGAATCGCGCAAGGTCCAGTCGCTGGGTTCCGGTTTCGTCATCGATGCCGAGAAGGGGTTCATCGTCACAAACAATCACGTGATCGCCGATGCCGACGAAATCGAAGTCAATTTCAATGATGGTTCCAAGCTGAAAGCGGAACTCGTCGGAAAGGACATCAAGACCGATCTGGCGATCCTTAAAGTGGACCCGTCCAAGCATAAGCTGAAGGCCGTACAATTCGGCAATTCGGAAAAGGCGCGTATCGGCGACTGGGTTCTTGCAATCGGCAATCCGTTCGGTCTTGGCGGAACGGTTACCGCCGGCATTATTTCGGCCCGCAAGCGGGATATCAATTCCGGTCCCTATGATGATTTCATCCAGACCGACGCGGCTATCAACCGGGGCAATTCGGGTGGTCCTCTGTTCGATATGGAAGGAAAGGTGATTGGCATCAACACGGCGATCATCTCGCCGTCGGGAGGTTCCATCGGTATCGGCTTCGCCATCCCGGCAGAAATGGCCGTCGGTGTAATCGACCAACTCAAGGAGTTTGGTGAGGTTCGCCGCGGCTGGCTCGGTGTGCGCATCCAGCCGGTTACGGACGATATTGCCCAGAGCCTCGGGTTGAAGGAAGCCAAGGGCGCGCTGGTCGCCGGATTGATCGAAAACTCCGGCGTCGACAACAAGGCCATTGAAGCAGGCGATGTCGTGATCCGTTATGAAGGCAAGCCGGTTAACACTGCCCGCGATCTGCCTCGATTGGTTGCCGAAACGCCTGTCGGCAAGGAAGTAGAAATTGTCGTGGTCCGTCAGGGTGAGGAAAAGACCGTGAAGGTAAAGCTCGGTCGTCTCGTAGAGGACGACAAGAGCACCGAGGCTGCGACGGAAGACCAGGCTCCGCTTCCTGAAGGCGAAGGCGGAGATGAAGGCAAGCAAATGCCGGATACGCCGAAAAAGGACCAGAAGAGCGACGCTGCTCCAAGCGTGCTTGGGATGAAGCTCAGCGAGCTGAGCGACGAGGTCCGCGGTGAGTTTGGCATTGCCGAAGATGTAGAAGGCGTTGCGGTTCTTTACGTCTCTCCCGGCTCCGCTGCCGGCGAAAAGCGTATCGAAACCGGTGATGTTATCGTCGATATTGGCCAGGTGACCGTAAAAACGCCCGACGATGTGAAGAAGCGCATCGATGCGCTGCGCCGCGAGGGACGCAAGAATGCACTCCTGATGCTGGCATCCCGCTCGGGCGAATTGCGTTTTGTGACTGTCCGGATCAATTGATCCTTCCATGGTTATCCGCAATGGCAAAGTTTTCTGTTTCATAAGCTTCGGCTGTGCTATGGACCGGCGCCATTCGGAGTAAGATGAGTTGGAAACAGTCGATATTGTGGTCATAGGCGCCGGCGCGGCAGGCATGATGTGCGCCATCGAAGCGGCCAGACGCGGACGTTCCGTGCTGGTCGTGGATCACGCCAAAACAGCCGGTGAGAAAATCCGCATATCGGGCGGTGGCCGCTGCAATTTCACCAATCTCCATGCGAGCCCGAAGAATTATCTCTCGCAGAATCCGCACTTTAGTATCTCGGCCCTCAGCCGCTATACACAGCGCGATTTTATTGCACTGGTTGAGCGCTATCGCATCGCCTATCACGAGAAGACGCTGGGACAACTTTTCTGCGATGGTTCGGCATTGCAGATAATCGAAATGCTGCTGGCAGAAATGAAGCTCCATGGGGCGCGACTGAAGCTTGGTTGCAGCGTCAGTTCGGTTGAAAAATCTGTAGAAGGCTTTTCTCTTCAACTGTCGGACGGACCTGTTAGCTGTCGATCACTGGTCGTGGCCTGTGGTGGGAAATCGATTCCGAAGATGGGCGCTACAGGCTTCGGCTACGATATCGCGACACAATTCGGATTGCGGATTGTAGAAACACGACCGGCGCTGGTTCCGCTGACGTTTGAACCCAACACGCTGGAAAGGCTGAAGCCGCTGGCCGGTGTTGCCGTCGACGCTGTTGTCTCCTGCGGTAAAACCAAATTCGCCGAGGCGATGCTTTTTACGCATCGCGGCATTAGCGGCCCTTCGATTTTGCAGATTTCTTCCTACTGGCGGGAAGGCGACGAAATCCGCATAGCCATGCTGCCTGGCACAGATATTTTCGAAGCACTGCGCGAGCAGCGCAAGCAGAACGGCAAGCAGGCATTGCAGACCGCACTGGCTGTTTATCTTCCAAGAAAGCTGGCGCAGACCTTAGCCGAGGATATTGGCGCAACGGGTCATCTGGCGGATATGTCCGACAAGATGTTCCGTCGCGTCGAGGCAGCGATAAACGACTGGCGTATCAAGCCTGCAGGCTCGGAAGGTTACCGTACCGCAGAAGTTACGCTTGGAGGGGTCGATACGCGTGAGCTCGATTCCAAGACCATGGAAGCCAAATCCGTCCCCGGCCTCTTTTTCATCGGCGAGGTAGTGGATGTTACCGGCTGGCTCGGCGGCTATAACTTCCAGTGGGCCTGGTCGTCCGGCTGGGTTGCCGGTCAGGCTGCCTGAATGCTTATGCAACGTCAGGTGATCGATCTGATTGTAAAATGCGATAGACCGCATGACGCTTCAAATGCGGAGTTTCATCCGGCACGCGCGGGTGATCAAAATCACGCCCTGGATCACGGATCATGCCGATGCGCTGCATGACAGCTGTAGACCGCTCGTTATTGTGAACGGCGAAGGAAACGACTTCCGAGAGGCCAAGAGTGTCAAACGCATAGTCGATCAGCGCTTTGCCGGCCTCGGTTACGTAACCCTTGCCCCAAAAGGGAGTGGCCAGCCGCCAGCCGATTTCAACAGTGCCGTCCGGTAGATGAGGTTCGAGATCGGTGCGGGCGAGACCGGCGAAGCCGATGCATTGACCGCCCGCTTTTTCTTCCAGCGCATAGAAACCGAGACCCGTTGCAGAAATCGTCTTCTGAAGGCGGTCGAACAATTCATCTGATTGCGAGCGGTTTCTGCGAAAGGGAAAGAAACGCATGACCTCTTCGTCGGAATTGATGATATGGAACAGATCGCGGTCGCGATCTTCCCAATTTCGGACGACGAGGCGTGGGGTTTCCAGAATGATCATTGAACGAAGTCCGTTTTCCGGTAGCCTTGAATATAGAGCAGGGCAGTCAAGTCGCCATGGTCAACGCGCATCCGGGCTTGCGCTGCCACGGCTGGTTTTGCATGAAGTGCAACGCCGGTTCCCGCAAGCTGGATCATGCCGAGATCGTTCGCGCCATCCCCCACCGCAATCGCATCATCCGGTGTAAGACCAAGACGATCAGCGATTTCCATGAGCTTCTCCACCTTGGCCTCACGGCCGAGAATGGGTTCCATGACCAGGCCGGTCAGGTGCACGCCATCATCGATCAGCCTGTTCGCGCGCTCTTCGTTGAAGCCGATCATTTCAGCAATGCGATGGGTGAATGATGTAAAGCCGCCGGACACAAGCGCGGTGTAAGCGCCATGCTTGCGCATGGTGCGCACAAGTTCGGGTCCGCCGGGCATCAGTGTGATGCGGGTTGAAATCACCTTATCGATGACGGAGAGCGGCAGGCCTTTCAACAGGGCCACCCGCTCGCGCAAGGCCGGTTCGAATGCAATCTCACCGTTCATGGCGCGCGCGGTGATCGCTGCCACGTGCTCGCGCAGGCCGGCTTCTTCCGCCAATTCGTCAATGCATTCCTGCTGGATCATGGTGGAATCCATATCGGCAATCAGAATCTTCTTGCGCCGACGCTCCTGTTCCTGCACCACGACATCGACTGGCGCGCCATCAAGCGTATCACGAAGCAGGGCTTCTGCTTCTTCGCTGCTGATCCCCGATGGTAGCGGAATGTCGCAGGCGATGTTGTCGGCCAGCCAGTAAAGCCCGGTTGCATTCACCGCCGATGACGCTTTAATCCCAAGCGCTGATGCAAGCGAAGCCCTGGCCGGATTGGCGATCAAGGTGGCGACGAGAGAAACCTGTTGGGACATGGAGAGCAATTCCGGCGATGAATGAGGATGCGATCACGAATGCAATCCTGATAGCTGGCCCGACGGCCAGCGGCAAGTCGGCACTTGCGGTTCGCATGGCTCGAGACACAGACGGCTTCATCGTGAACACCGACTCCATGCAGGTTTACGACGTACTCGATCTTCTGACTGCCCGGCCGGACAAAGCCGATCTTGCTGCCGCGCCCCATTATCTCTACGGCCATGTCGCGCCGTCGATAAGCTATTCAACCGGACGATGGCTGGAGGACGTAGCTCGTCTGTTATCGCACCCCCGGATGAAGGACCGCACTCCGATCTTTGTCGGCGGCACGGGGCTTTATTTCAGGGCATTGCTGGGCGGACTGTCGCAAATGCCGGAGGTGCCGGGTGATGTTCGGGCCTATTGGCGAGGGCGAATGGAGACAGATGGACCGGAGTTGCTTCACCGGATCCTCGGTGAACGCGATCCAGATATGGCTGCAACACTTCAGCCAGCCGACAGTCAGCGCATCGTTCGAGCACTGGAAGTGCTGGAGGGCACCGGAAAGTCTCTTCTCTACTGGCAGCAGACAAAAGGTAGGGCCATTGTAGATGAAAACAGCGCACATAAAATCGTATTGGCGCCTGATCGGGCATGGCTTTCAGAGCGCATCGCGCAGCGATTTGCGTTGATGTGGGACAATGGCGCGATTGACGAGGTCAAGGCATTGCTGGCCCTTGATCTGGACCCCGGACTGCCTGCGATGAAAGCCATCGGTGTGCGTGAAATCACTGCGTACCTTGAAGGCACGATGTCGCGAGAAGAAGCTGTTGAACGTTCGGTTATCGCCACGCGGCAATATGCGAAGCGTCAATCGACATGGTTTCGAAATCAGCTCGATGCCAGCTGGTCCGTCCATGCAAATTCTAATGATGCTTTCGCTCAATTAACGACAACGAAATAACTCGCTGGCACTCTCTGAAACAGGAGGCGGACGTGGATTATGCGGTTCAACAGATCGGAGCGGGCATTTTTTATTCTGATCGTTTTGATGGTCGGTATCGGGCTGCTGCTCTACCAGGCTCGGGTCGACATTGGACAATTGCTGACCTTACCGCTTGAGGGCAGCACCTTGGAACTGGTTTCGCGGCTGGACCAGTTGAGCTACGTCACGATCTGGTTGCTGGCGGCGACGCTCGCTTGCGGGCTGTTCCTGATCTATCCCCAAATAAGAATCGATGCGCTGGATCGCGGCAAGTTGCAGGTCATCACGCAGGATCTTTCCGAGCGGTCACAGACCCTCGAACATGCTGCGCTGACGGACAGCCTGACGGGCATGCAGAACCGGCGTTATTTCGACGAGGCGCTGAAGGAATATCTGGTCCAGTTCGACCGTATTCACCGGCCCGTCGGGCTGATGATTATCGACCTCGATCACTTCAAGACCGTGAATGATACTTACGGGCATGACGTTGGCGACATCGTACTGCAGGAGGCGGCGCGGTGCCTGAGGGATTACACACGCTATCATGACGTTGTCGCCCGGCTGGGTGGGGAGGAGTTCGCAGTCCTCGCACCGAACATGGATGCGGAATTGATGATCAAGCTTGCCAATCGCATTCGCAAGGCAATATCGGCGCTTGAAATCGATCTCGGTGACGAAAAGCTTGGTGTTACCGTCAGTATCGGTCTTGCGATATGGGACCGGCGCGAGACCTCGAAGGATCTCTATCGCCGCGCAGACAAGATGCTCTATGCAGCAAAGAACATGGGACGCAACCGCGTCTGCGCCTGAGCGTGTCTAGCGCTCGCGGTCCTTGCGAAAACTGCGCACCAATTCGCCCATCTTCTCGATGCCCTGCTTCGTGTCCAGGCTGAGTCGAGTTTGCGGCTTCAATGACGGTGCCCGATGAAATTGCTCTCCGATCGATGCATGGTCGCGATGAGAGGTGGAAACCGGGTTGCCCCAAAGATTGTCGTCGTCTGCGAGCCGGTCCACTGGTTCCGCCTGGGAGCTGCTTTCGAAGGCGCGCAGCTTTTCGACGATACGGTCGAGCGATATCTTGCCGTCGTTCCGCCAGCCGGAAAGGGCGCTTTCGCTTTTGCTGCGTCCCGGAAGTTGATGGGATGGAATAGTCTCAAATGTAAGTCGCATGGGCGTCGAGAAGGCTTCGCCGAAGGCGATGGCCTCGCGATTGGCGATCGATGAAAGGAAACCCGCCATACTTTGTGCGCCGCCGCGAATGGCACCTTTGATGATTTCCTGGTCGCGTTCATTGCCGAGCCGCATTGCGAAAATGGAATTGCATTGCGACAGGATTGTCGCGTCAAGCTCACCAGGGCGCTGGCTGATGACGCCAAGATAGGAACCGTATTTTCGGCCTTCCTTGGCAATTCGGGCTATAGCCTGCCGCGTCGGCCAGAAGCCGGCGTCGCGGTCGGCCGGAATATAGCGGTGAGCTTCTTCGCAGATCACCAGCGTCTGCAGGCTGCCCTCGCTTGAAAGAGCGATATCGAATGCCAGTCGGCACAAAACCGACGCGACGGCGTTGACCACCTCGGAAGGCAATCCCGCAAGCTGGAATGTGCAGATGGGCTTTCCGTTTTGCGGGATGCGGAAAATGCGGCCAATGGCGTGCCGCATCGTCTCGGGTCCGCCAGTCACGGCAAACATGAAGCGGAAGCGAGGATCGGCAGAAATCGATTCCAGACGAGCCTTGAGGCTTCGCAGATAGGGACGTTCCGCTTTGCTGTCGAGAAGCCCCATGCGCTCGTCGATGAGGGCGATCAGATCTGGGAGGCGATAGGCAACGGGCGTGTCGGCGCTGACGCTCTGCCGGTCCGCCAGCTGTCGCCGCAAGGTTTTTGCGGACAACGGCTCGGTGCCTTGCATTTTTTCCCGCGCAAGCTGGACAAGATCGCGCAGTATATCGAGTTCCGTCGGGTCGGGCGCACGCCCGCGAAAGATCACGTCTGCGAATTCTTCAAGCCGCAGCATCCAGAATGGCAGCTCGATATTCGTCTGATCGACGGCTACTGCGAGGTCAGGAAATGCGCTCGCGAACTCGTTGTGTGGATCAAGGATGAGTACACGAAGATTGGGCTTTTCGGCGACGATGCGGCGCAGAAGCAGCATGACTGCGCTCGATTTACCGACGCCCGTTGTGCCAACGATGGCGAAATGCCGGGAAATAAGATCGTCGACCGAAATATGAGCCGGAACTGTTGCGTCCTGTGTCAACGTGCCGATCGAAACGCTGCTGTGCCCGGTCTGGGCATAAATGGCCGCCAGGTCGCTCGCGCGGATGCGGTGGGCGATAGCGCCCGGATGGGGAAATTGAGAAATGCCGCCGTTGAATGTGGTTTGCCCATTGGACTGCACGCGAACCTCGCCAAGAAACTCGACATGGACATGGAGCGTGTTGTCACCGCCGCGTATCCAGACATCACCCGGCACAAGCACATTGCGAATAAGACCGACGACGCGATTGTCGCCTGACCGAATGGATATCAGCTGTCCCACTGCCCAGTAATCGTCGGATGCGGCGGAGGAAGGGCCTGACAACGCCGAGACGATGGCGCCTTCGCCATCACACTGGATGACGTACCCTTCCGTGCGATTGCGCTGCACGTATGCGCCGTGTTCTCGTGCGCCGGAATTGTCGCCGATTTCGCTCATGCTGCCCGCTTGCCCCAACTTTCAACAGGAGGTTTCGCATCAGGATAAGAGTCTTCGGTTGAAATAAAGTTATCGTTTAGGGCGAGCGAGCCTAAGAAAATATCGCAGGCGATGTATTTATGCGTTGACGACGCCAAATCCGGCTATTAGTGTCCGCCACCATGAACACGATTATTATTCTTGTGGTACGGGCGCGCATGGGCAGGATGGTGTAACCATCCGGCGAAAGCTCCCATGCGCGAAAGACAGGCTCCCTCGGGGGCCTTTTTTATTATCCAAATCAGAAATGAAATGCAGACGGGAAGAGAACAATGACTGCAGATAAACGTGAGGCGGACGCAAACGCCGCAGAAACGCAGGAAGCAAGCAATCCGCGCGAAATGACCGGCGCGGAAATGGTCATTCAGGCTTTGATCGATCAGGGCGTCGAGAGCATCTTCGGTTATCCCGGTGGCGCTGTGCTTCCGATCTATGACGAGCTCTTCCAGCAGGACAAGGTTCAGCACGTTCTGGTGCGTCACGAGCAGGGCGCCGGACATGCGGCGGAGGGCTACGCGCGTTCGACCGGCAAGGTTGGGGTGATGCTTGTCACATCCGGTCCGGGTGCGACAAATGCGGTCACACCGCTTCAGGACGCCCTGATGGACTCCATTCCGCTGGTTTGCATTTCGGGCCAGGTGCCGACGACCCTGATCGGTTCCGATGCATTTCAGGAGTGCGATACGATTGGCATTACGCGCCCCTGCACGAAGCACAATTGGCTCGTGAAGGACGTCAACGATCTGGCGCGCATCCTGCACGAAGCCTTCCATGTCGCTTCCACCGGTCGCCCCGGTCCCGTCGTGGTTGACATTCCGAAGGATATCCAGTTCGCCAAGGGCATTTATACGCCGCCGGAAACTGCGCCGCGCACCAGCTACCGTCCGGTTCTCGACGGCAATGCGCAGGCAATTTCGGATGCCGTTCGTCTGCTCGTCAATGCGAAGAAGCCCGTCATCTATTCCGGCGGCGGCGTGATCAATTCCGGCCCGGCAGCTTCCCGTCTGCTGCGCGAGCTGGTGGAGATCAGCAATTTCCCGATCACCTCCACGCTTATGGGACTGGGCGCCTATCCGGCTTCCGGCAAGAATTGGCTCGGAATGCTCGGCATGCACGGCACTTATGAAGCCAACATGAGCATGCATGACTGCGACGTCATGCTGTGTGTCGGCGCCCGTTTCGACGACCGTATCACCGGGCGCCTGAACGCATTTTCCCCCAACTCGAAGAAGATTCACATCGATATCGATCCATCTTCGATCAACAAGAACGTTCGCGTCGACGTGCCGATCATCGGCGACGTTGCCCACGTTCTGGAAGACATCGTTCGTCAGTTCCGCGCTTCTGAGAGGAAACCGGAAAAGCAGGCAATCAGCGCATGGTGGGAGCAGATCGACCGCTGGCGCTCCCGCAATTCGCTCGCCTATGCGCCGAACCGGGACGTCATCATGCCGCAATATGCAATTCAGCGGCTGTATGAACTGACAAAGGATCGCAAGACCTACATCACCACTGAGGTTGGACAGCACCAGATGTGGGCTGCGCAGTTCTATGGCTTCGAGGAGCCCAACCGCTGGCTGACCTCCGGCGGTCTCGGCACCATGGGCTATGGTCTGCCGGCGGCGCTCGGCGTGCAGATCGCGCACCCTGATGCTCTGGTTATCGATATTGCAGGCGATGCATCCATCCAGATGTGCATTCAGGAAATGTCGGCTGCGATCCAGCACAATGCACCGATCAAGATCTTCATCCTGAACAACCAGTATATGGGCATGGTGCGCCAGTGGCAGCAGCTTCTGCATGGTAACCGTCTGTCGCACTCCTATACGGAGGCGATGCCGGATTTCGTGAAGCTGGCCGAAGCCTACGGCGCGCACGGCATCCGCTGTGAAAAGCCGGGTGATCTCGATGCCGCCATTCAGGAAATGATCGATATCGACAAGCCGGTTATTTTCGATTGCCGCGTGGCAAATCTCGCCAACTGCTTCCCAATGATCCCGTCGGGCAAGGCGCATAACGAAATGCTGTTGCCGGATGAAGCGACAGATGAAGCCGTTGCCAATGCAATCGATGCCAAGGGCCGCGCGCTCGTCTGACCCGGAGGAAAGAAATCATGAATGCACAGAACCTAGCTTCCGGATCGGCCTATTTCATCGCTGCCGAAACGCAAATGCCGGAAACGCACACGCTTGCCGTCCTCGTTGACAACGAACCGGGCGTCCTTGCCCGCGTGATCGGTCTTTTCTCCGGCCGTGGCTACAATATCGAAAGCCTGACGGTTTCGGAAACCGAGCACGAAAAGCACCTCTCGCGCATCACAATCGTGACGCGCGGCACCCCGCATGTGCTCGACCAGATACGCCACCAGCTGGCCCGCATCGTGCCGGTTCACCGCGTTGTCGATCTCAGTCATCGCGCCTCGGAACTCGGCCATGATCGTCCGGTGGAGCGTGAATTGGCATTGGTGAAGGTCGCCGGCAAAGGCGAGGCAAGGGCCGAGACGCTACGTCTGGCCGACGCATTCAAGGCCAAGGTGGTTGACGCGACGACAGATCATTTCATTCTGGAAATCACCGGCAAAACTGCCAAGATCGATCAGTTCATCTCGATCATGAAGCCGCTCGGTCTGGTTGAGACCTGCCGTACCGGCGTTGCGGCCATGAACCGGGGGCCGGAAGGCATGTAACAGCTTTCGAGAAGATCGATACAATATCGTTGAAAACCGGCACAATGTTTCGATTGTGCCGGTTTTTTATTGAGCTAATTTGTCCCTATAAATCGGGGCCATCCTATGTCTATCGAAATTTTTCTGGCGCTTCTCGTCTTCGCCTTCGTCTCATCCGTTACACCGGGGCCGAACAATCTGATGCTGCTGGCATCGGGTGTAAATTTCGGTTTCCGCCGCACCATTCCGCATATGCTGGGGATTGGCGTCGGCTTCTTCGTATTGCTCCTGGCGGTCGGCTTCGGCCTCGGCGCCTTGATCGAAACGGTGCCGTCATTCTATACGGCGCTGAAATTCGCCGGTGGCGCCTATATGCTTTATCTCGCATGGAAAATCGCCATGTCGCGCTCCATCGGAGAAGCCAGACATCGCGATAAGAGCGTGCCGATGACTTTCCTTCAGGCGGCAGCGTTCCAGTGGGTAAATCCGAAAGCGTGGGTGATGGCCGTCACCGGCATTGCCACCTATGCCACCCATGACAATTATTATGTTGCCGTGCTTCTGGTGAGCACTGCCTTCGCGATCGTGAACTTGCCGAGCGTGTCGGTCTGGGCGGGGTTCGGAACCTTGCTGCGCAACTGGCTTTCCGATCCTGTTCGGTTGAAATGGTTCAATCTTGTCATGGCTTTGCTGCTCGTGCTGAGCCTGTGGCCAATGCTGAAATAAGGATGAAGAGGCAGATGATGAACAAGCTTCCAACTTACGATGACGTGATCTCGGCCGCAAAGCAGATCGAAGGCCACGCTCACCACACGCCCGTATTCACATCGTCCACAATCGACCGTGAAACCGGCTCGCAGTTCTTTTTCAAGTGTGAGAATTTTCAGCGCATCGGTGCATTCAAGTTTCGAGGTGCGTTCAACGCTTTGTCACGGTTTACGGATGAGCAAAAGGCGCGGGGTGTGCTGGCTTTTTCGTCCGGCAATCATGCCCAGGCGATAGCGCTTGCAGCAAAATTACTCGGTATTGGGGCGACCATCATCATGCCGGAAGACGCGCCGCGCGCCAAGCTGGAAGCAACGCGAGGCTATGGTGCGAAGGTTGTAACCTATAACCGCTACGAAGAAGATCGCGATGCGATTTCAAGTCGGCTGGCGGAGGAGGGCGGGCTGACCCTCATTCCGCCGTTCAATCATCCCGATATCATCGCCGGGCAGGGGACTGCTGCCAAGGAGTTGATCGAGGAAACCGGCTCGCTCGATGCATTGTTCGTCTGTCTCGGCGGCGGTGGCCTGCTTGCGGGTTCGGCGCTGGCCGCGAAAGCCTTGTCGCCCGCTTGCGATGTCTACGGGGTGGAACCGGAGGCTGGAAATGACGGCCAGCAATCGTTCCGCTCCGGCAAGATAGTCCATATAGATGTTCCAAAGACGTTGGCGGACGGTGCGCAGACGCAGGCGCTGGGGGACATGACCTTTGCCATCATTCGCAACACCGTTCGCGATATTCTGGCGGTTGGCGACGATGAACTCGTGCAAGACATGAAATTCTTCGCCAGCCGGATGAAGATGATCGTCGAGCCCACCGGCTGTCTTGCTTTTGCCGGAGCGCGACAGATAGCGTCGAAGCTGCAAGGCAAGCGCGTCGGCGTCATCGTCAGCGGCGGTAACGTTGATCTCGACAGATTTGCAGCTTTGATGAGCAAAAACGTTTGATCACGGTTTGATCTTGTTTTCAGGCGGCGAATCCTGTCTGAAAGGATCATGCAGTTTTCACCGGAACAGGATCAGGCGCTGAAAGCCGTCGGGCATTGGCTCAAGGACGGTCGCAGCCCCATTTTCAGATTGTTCGGCTATGCGGGTACGGGCAAGACGACACTCGCCCGTTATTTCGCCGAGCATGTGGATGGCGATGTGCAGTTTGCTGCGTTTACGGGGAAGGCAGCTCAGGTGCTGCGTTCGAAAGGTGCTAGCAACGCCCGCACGCTTCATTCGCTCATCTATCGCCCGCGCGGTGAAGAAGCGATCGAGGACGAAACAACCGGCAAGACCTCCATTGCGCCGACCTTCTCGCTCAACCGGCAAAGCCCTGTCGCCAAAGCAGCGATGATCGTTGTGGACGAATGTTCCATGGTCGATGAAGCGCTGGGGCGGGATTTGATGAGTTTCGGCACGCCTATCCTTGTCCTTGGCGATCCGGGACAGTTGCCTCCGATTTCCGGTGGTGGGTTTTTCACGGAGCACGAGCCGGATTACCTGCTGACCGAAATTCATCGTCAGGCACAGGACAATCCGATCATCCGTATGGCGCTCGACGTGCGAGAGGGAAGGGAACTTCCCTATGGCGACCACGGCGCTGCGAAGGTTATCGGTAAAGGCGATGTCAATCAGGAAATGGTTCTGGCTGCCGATCAGGTGCTGGTCGGGACAAACCGAACGCGACGCCGCTACAATCAGCGCCTGCGGGAATTGAAGGGCTTCACTGCGGATTATCCGCAGGCCGGCGACAAGCTGGTTTGCCTTCGCAACGATCCTGCCAAGGGGCTTCTCAACGGATCATTATGGAAGGTGATGACCTCTTCCAAGGAAACCGTGAAGCCGGGCATCAACCTGCTTGTTACGCCCGAGGACGACGATCGCGGCGTTGCGAAGATCAAGCTGTTGAAGGCGCAGTTCGAAGATCCGGACAGTGAAATTCCGTGGCAGACCAAAAAGCGTTATGATGATTTCGATTATGGCTATGCCTTGACGGTTCATAAAGCGCAGGGCTCCCAATGGGACGAAGTGGTGCTTTTTGACGAAAGTTTTGCGTTCCGCGATACGCGTGAGCGCTGGCTTTATACGGCCATTACCCGCGCCGCCGAACGCCTGACTATCGTAAAATAATCATTCTTCCGTCGGTCTTGCGCCGAGCCATTCCCAGGCCTCGTTTTCTTCGTCCGCCTCAAAGGCACGGAGTTCTATCGAGAGGAACGGCTGCATGAGGGTTATGCTGGCCTGTATCCACAGTGGACCGCCCACGATAGCATAGCGGCGAAGCTTTTTGAGCGATTTGGCGCGCATGGACAACATACTCTCCGAAAACGCAGCGGTCCAGTCGAACCCCTCATAGCCGGTGAGACGGACCAGTAGATCGATTTCGTCGTGGGTTTCGTAAGCGGCATCGAGAAGTCCGTAGAGGTTCTCCAGCGATGCGTCGTCAAGATGTCCCTCGATTGCAAAGGCAAAAACGTCATCCCGGTTTGTTGGAATACGGCGAATGACGGGTATGTCCTCATTTCGCATCATAGACCTCCATCATTGATCAGATTCAAACGCCGAAGCGGGGTCAAAGGTTGCGTCGAGCGCCAAATTGATACGAACTGGAAAAGCTCTGCAAACCCAGTTTGTTACAACCAATTTGCGCGGTTGGGGATTGCAGACGTGGTGCGACGGCAAAACACTCACATTTTTCCATGGCAGGCGTTATAAAGCGGAATATTCATCCGGGAGTCTCCAATGCCTGCGAAATTATCGGTCAATCTCAACGCTGTTGCGATGCTGCGAAACCGGCGCGATTTGCCATGGCCAAGCGTTACCGGTCTGGGCCGCGCCGCACTCGCTGCAGGGGCCGCCGGATTGACAGTGCATCCGCGTCCAGACCAGCGTCACATCCGGTTTTCCGACCTCGGCGAAATACGCGCTTTGATCGATGACGAGTTTCCGCAGGCGGAGTTCAACATCGAGGGCTTTCCAAGCGAGGCATTTCTAGATCTCGTGGAGAAGCATCAGCCTGAGCAGGTGACGCTTGTGCCTGATGATCCGACACAGGCGACCTCTGATCACGGCTGGGATTTCGTATCGAAGTCTGATTTCCTCGCACCGATAGTCGCTCGCCTGAAAGCAGGTGGAATGAGGGTGTCGTTGTTCGCCGACCCCGATCCGTTGGGATACGAACGCGCAAAGGCTATCGGGGCGGACCGGGTGGAACTCTATACCGGCCCCTACGGCGCTACCTATGATGATCCGGCTGCCGCGGTGCACGAACTGGATCGTCTGGAAAAGGCTGCAAATGTTGCCACGGCGTTGGGATTGGCCATCAATGCCGGGCATGATCTGACAGTAGACAACCTACCCGCGCTTGTTAAACGTGTTCCTCAACTGAACGAAGTTTCCATCGGGCATGGATTGACAGCCGATGCCCTCATGTATGGGATGCCGACGGCGGTAAGCCGCTATATCGCGGCCTTGCGATAGATGTTATTCAATGCGCTTGATGCATGGCTGGGATTGGAGCTTTGCAAAAAGCGCATTTGCATTCGGATGCGACAAGCTATAGGCGTCCGCCACTATTCAGATGCGTTTGGGGGCGCGCAGGATCGTATGAGGGAAGCATTGAAGCAGTTCTCCGACGTCTGCTTTGCGCGCTGCGGCATTTGCAATGCTGTTGCATTCGTGCAGATTGCTACGTTCAGTCGACGCCATGACCATGATTGAAACTGGTTCCGGCAAGGCTTGGCAGCGATGCCGCAATTCGCAACTTTTTGCGAATACGCTCATTATCTCAATTCGATCCCAGTAACTCCAGCCAGAACGTTTTCAGGAAGTTGCGAGGTGCCTGCATATGAGCGGCGAGCTAAATGGCAATGACACGCCGATGCAGGCTGGTGTGCCTGCAGTCGGTGTTCCTGAAAGCGTTGCGTTTGCTGAAGATGCCGGGCAGCACAATGAGAGCATGAAGACGCTGGTGCTGGGAGCATTGGGTGTCGTCTATGGCGACATCGGCACCAGCCCTATCTACGCTTTTCGTGAAGCGCTTCATGCGGCGGCAAGTGACGGCATTCTCGCCCGCAGCGATATTCTGGGCGTCGTTTCGCTGATCTTCTGGGCGCTGACACTGGTTGTCACAATCAAATATGTGCTGTTTGTTCTGCGTGCAGACAATAATGGCGAGGGTGGCATTCTTTCGCTGATGGCCCTTGTCAGAAGTGCGTTGAAAGGCAGGCCGGACCTGATCCTGGGGGTAGGCATCTGCGGCGCGGCGCTGTTCTTCGGCGATGCAGTCATCACGCCTGCCATATCGGTCCTTTCGGCAATGGAAGGGCTGGAGATTGTCGCTCCCGATCTTACGCCTTTCGTGGTTCCCATAACCGTCGTTATTCTTGTGACGCTGTTCTCCGTACAGAAATTGGGAACGGGAAAGGTTGCCATCGTCTTCGGACCGATCATGGCATTGTGGTTCCTGGCGCTGGGCGCGTCGGGTCTATGGCATATTTTCGATGATCCTACCGTGATGGTGGCGCTCAATCCCTATTATGCGGTGCGCTTTCTGGCGGTCAGCCCCGGCATCGCATTCATTACGGTCGGCGCCGTGTTTCTCGCAATGACGGGCGCTGAAGCCCTTTACGCCGATCTCGGCCATTTTGGGCGCAGGCCAATTGTCCGGGCATGGCTCTGGATCGTTTTTCCATGCCTGCTGCTCAACTATTTCGGGCAGGCTGCGTTCATTCTTTCTCACGGTGAAGCGGCTGCGCTGCCGTTCTTCCAAATGATGCCAAGTTTCGCACTCCTGCCCATGGTGTTGCTTGCCACCGCTGCGACCGTGATAGCGAGCCAGGCGGTTATTACCGGCGCCTACTCCGTGGCGCGTCAGGCCGTTCAGCTCAACATTCTTCCGCGCCTGGAAATCCAGCACACCTCGGAAAAGCTGCACGGCCAGATTTATATCCCTCGCGTCAACCTGCTTCTGGGGCTGGCAGTGGTCATTCTGGTGCTCGGTTTCGAGAAATCCAGCAATCTTGCGGCGGCATATGGGATTGCCGTTACCGGCAACATGCTGGTTACGACGGTTCTGCTTTATATCGTCATGACCCGTATCTGGAACTGGCGTGTAAGCCGCGCCCTGCCATTTATTCTTGGCTTCCTTATCATCGACATTATGTTTTTCAGTGCGAACATCATCAAGGTTCACGAAGGCGGATGGGCGTCGATCGGTATCGCAGTGGTGCTGGTCCTCATCATGTGGACCTGGGTGCGTGGAACGCGCCACCTCTTTCACAAGACCCGCAAGGCTGAAGTTCCGCTGGACCTGATCGTCCAGCAAATGACCAAGCGTCCGCCTACCATCGTGCCGGGTACGGCTGTTTTTCTGACGGGCGACCCAAAAAGCGCTCCGACCGCCCTCATGCATAGCCTGAAACACTACAAGGTCCTGCACGAAAACAATGTCATATTGACGGTTGTCACCGCCTCGAAGCCATGGGTTTCGAGTGCCGACCGGGCACGGGTGTCCCAATATAACGAGCGCTTCATGCAGGTGACGCTCACTTTCGGCTATATGCAACAGCCTAACATCCCGCGGGCGCTCGGCATCTGTCGCAAACTCGGCTGGAAATTCGACATCATGACCACGTCTTTCTTCCTGTCGCGCCGGTCCCTCAAGGCATCCGCTCATTCCGGCCTGCCGCTCTGGCAGGACAAGCTGTTCATCCTGCTTGCGCGCACGGCATCAGACGCAACCGAATATTTCCAGATCCCGACAGGTCGAGTGGTGGAAATTGGAACGCAGGTAAACCTTTAAATCTGCTTGAACCGACAATTTTACAGGGCGCTTTCCCGGCTTCGGGAGGGCGCTTTTTGCGTTCTATGCGCGGCAAACTGAATTCTGCAGTAGCGAACTGTAATTTTCGAAAACACGCTTGACCGTGGCGGGAACAATAATTATGAATTGGGGAACCGTACCGTACGGTACAAGGTGGAGGAAAGACCCGTGACTGATACCACCGACGAATTGCAGGCTCAAAAGCAGCAGGCTCTTTCGCCGCGTCAGAACGATGTTCTGGAGCAGGCGTTGCGCCTTCTAGTGGAAGGCGGGGACCGCGCTTTGACGACCGCAAGTATTGCACGTGCTGCCAACTGCTCGAAGGAAAGCCTCTACAAATGGTTTGGTGACCGCGATGGCCTATTGACCGCGATGGTTCGCTGGCAGGCCTCGAAGGTTCGCGTTGTGCCGCTGACGCGTGAGAAGCTCGATGCGGAGTCCCTGTTTTCGAGTCTGGAGCATTTCGCGCGCGACTGGCTTCTGGTGCTGTCGGGGAAGACCTCGATTGCTCTGAACCGCCTTGCGGTGAGCCACGCAGCGTCCGCTAAATCCGCATTGGGCGATATCGTCCTGGCCAACGGCCCTGTGGCCATGGCCAAGCGTCTCAAGCCCATTCTGCATATGGGGCAGGAGGCCGGTTTACTGGCCTTCGACGATGTTGATGAGGCATTTCGCACGTTTTTCGGGCTCGTCGTCCGGGACATGCAAATACGGTTGCTGCTTGGCGACCATCTGGAACTGACTGACGACGTGGTCATCCGGGACGCCCGGCGCGCCACCAAGCAGTTTTTTGCCCTCTACGGGGCCTAATCACATCGGCGGACGCGAGAAAGCCGAAGAACAATCTGAACGAAGGGAATAAGGAAATGCGCGTTTACTACGATCGGGATGCAGACGTTAACCTGATCAAGTCGAAGAAGGTGGTTATCGTCGGTTACGGCAGCCAGGGCCGTGCCCATGCGCTGAACCTCAAGGATTCCGGTGCCGCTAACGTGCGCGTGGCCCTTCGTGAAGGTTCTGCGACTGCGAAGAAGGCACAGGCTGACGGCTTTGAAGTGATGAATGTTGCCGATGCCGCCAAGTGGGCCGACCTCATGATGATGGCAACGCCTGATGAGTTGCAGGCCGACATCTACAAGGAGCACATTCACGACAATCTTCGTGATGGCGCTGCTATCGCCTTCGCCCATGGCCTCAACGTCCATTTCGGCCTCATCGAGCCGAAGAAGTCGGTTGACGTCGTGATGATCGCGCCAAAGGGTCCAGGCCATACGGTTCGCGGCGAATACCAGAAGGGCGGTGGTGTTCCTTGCCTCATCGCCATTCACCAGGATGCCTCGGGCAACGCACACGATCTGGCGCTCTCCTACGCTTCGGGCGTCGGCGGCGGTCGTTCGGGCGTCATCGAAACCACCTTCAAGGAAGAGTGCGAAACCGATCTGTTCGGCGAACAGGCTGTTCTTTGCGGCGGCGTGGTCGAACTGATCCGTACCGGCTTTGAAGTTCTGGTCGAAGCTGGCTATGCGCCGGAAATGGCGTATTTCGAGTGCCTGCACGAAATGAAGCTGATCGTGGACCTGATCTACGAAGGCGGCATCGCCAACATGAACTACTCGATCTCGAATACGGCCGAGTGGGGCGAATACGTGACCGGCCCGCGCATCATCACTGCCGAAACCAAGGCTGAAATGAAGCGCGTCCTGAAAGACATCCAGACGGGCAAGTTCACGTCGGATTGGATGCAGGAGTGGAAGGCCGGCGCTGCCCGCTTCAAGGGTATCCGCCGCATGAACGATGCTCACCAGATCGAAGAAGTCGGCGGCAAGCTGCGTGCAATGATGCCGTGGATTGAAAAGAACAAGCTCGTGGACAAGGCTCGCAACTAAGAGACTTCAGCTTCCATTGTTCGATCAAGGGGGCGTTTCATGCGCCCCCTTAATAGTTGGCGTCCCAGAAGGCTTATGCGTTCGTTGCGAACGAAAAGAACTCAAATTCTGCGCCAGTTTTTCGTTTCATGCACTTAAAGGCCCAAAACAATTCCGAATATCTTTATTCCATAGAAGCATGGGAAAAGCTGTTCTCGTCTGCCGAAAAGTGCGCTAGAGCTTCACATCCAATAGCCAAGTTCTGAGGAGACTTCGCTATTACAAGTTCCGTAAAATCTACGGATAGTCTAATTGAGGAGATTTCCCGTGTTGGACTGGGAAAATGTATTTGCAACGCGCTCGAAACGTATGCGCGCATCAGAAATCCGCGAACTGCTGAAGCTTCTGGAACGTCCCGATATTATTTCGTTTGCGGGCGGAATTCCTGATCCGGCGCTTTTCCCGCATGACGAATTCCAGGCGGCCTATAAGGATATTCTTACCGGCCCCGAAGCCAATGCAGCGCTGCAATATTCCATTTCGGAAGGCTACAAGCCGCTGCGCACCTGGCTCGTGGGGGAGCTTGCCAAGATCGGCATTCCCTGCACGGAAGACAATGTGTTCATCACATCGGGTTCGCAGCAGGCTCTCGACTATCTCGGCAAGCTGTTCCTGTCGCCTGCCGACACGGCGCTCGTGACCGCACCGACCTATCTCGGCGCGCTCCAGGCCTTCAACGCTTACGAGCCCAATTACGATATACTGGCGATCAAGGGCAATCGCACGCCGGAATCCTATGCGCAGGCAGCGGAAAAAGCTGGCGGCCAGGTGAAGTTCGCTTATCTGTCTGCCGATTTCAGCAATCCGACCGGCGAAACCGTCGATCTTGCTGGCCGCGAGAAACTGCTCGCACAGGCGGATGAACTCGACATTCCGGTGATCGAGGACGCGGCTTATCAGTATCTTCGCTACAATGGCGATGCGATTTCGCCGATCCTGGCACTCGACATTGCCCGTAACGGCGGCGATATCGAGAAGACCCGCACCATCTATTGCGGTTCCTTCTCCAAGACGCTGGCTCCGGGCCTGCGCGTCGGCTATGTGGTGGCGTCGAAGCCGGTTATTCGCAAGCTTGTTCTGATGAAGCAGGCAGCGGACCTTCACTCTTCCACGATCAACCAGATCGCTATTCAGCGCGTTGCCAGCAGTGGCTTCGATGCTCAGGTAGCGAAGCTGCACAGGGTTTATAAGCACCGTCGCGACAAGATGCTCGAAGCGCTGGCGAAATATATGCCGGAGACCACGAGCTGGACGAAGCCTGAGGGCGGCATGTTCGTCTGGGTCACGGTGCCGGAAGGCATGGATGGAGCTGCACTGCTTGCCGCGTCCATCGATAGCGAAAAAGTCGCGTTCGTTCCGGGCCGCGCCTTCTTTGCTGACGGCAGCGGAGCCAATACACTGCGCCTCAGCTATTCCTGCGCCAATGACGAGATGATCGATGAAGGCATCAAGCGGCTTGGTCGCCTGATACGCGTTCACACAAAATCTGCCGCTGCCTAAGCCGCAGATGTAAAAGCCGGGTTCTGCCCCGGCTTTTTTTCTTACTGGAAGGGTGAATTGCAGCCCGTTCTCGGACCGGCTATCGGCTGGTAGGTGTTGTCGGATGTTCGATAGCTGCGATAGCGGTTCGAGCACCACTGGATATGGTTGCTGCTTGGACGCGCGCCGGCGGTCGGTGGCTGCATCGTGCGCCGATATTGCAGGGCATCGCCGTTCTTGTAATTTAATACGCCGTGTTCGGTAATATAGGTTCCGCTTTCCCGGCAAAGGGTCGAACCGTAGCAGTTACGGGCGCTCGGGTCGGTGCGATTGGCTCCCGCCTGACCGCCGATAATCAAAGGGCCGCTCGGTTTCAACGAGGGAAGATACTGGCTGTTGCGAAGTTCGACGGTTGACCCCGCACTCGCAATACCGGCAACGAAAAGTCCGGTCAGTATCGTCAGGTGCAGTAGGTTTCGCATCGTCTCGGCTCGCTTCAATGACGTTTCTCCCGGTATATGGGTATTTTTGAAACCCAAGTCACGGTTTCAGCAGAAATTTATTGGTTTCGGAATTCATCCTCTTGCCAATCGCCCGGCAAGCGGAGAGATTGCGCATGCATGTTTACAATAGCTACCTTCAATGTCGAAAACCTGATGCGCCGGTTCGATTTTTCCGGCTTTCGCAATGAATTGCATCAGGATCGCACCTTGCAACTCTTTGAAATCAGCGATGAGGCGCAATATCGCCTTCTCGAGCAGGCACGGGCCATTGCGCATGCCGACGATACGCGTCAGATGACGGCCCTTGCTATCGCCGAAACACGCGCCGACATTCTTTGCCTGCAGGAAGTGGACAACCTCGCTGCGCTGAATGCATTCGAGTATGGCTATCTTTTCAAGATGATAGGCCATGGCTTCCGGCATAAATACCTGATTGACGGAAACGACAGCCGTGGCATCGATGTCGCCGTTATGATGCGCGACACCACACGGGACGGCCAGCCCATTGAGGTTGATGAGGTCACAAGCTACGCCTACGTAACCTATAATGATTTCGGCCTGTACGAGCCTGCGCTCGGCGAACTCGGACTTGAAGCCCATGACCGCATTTTCAAGCGTGATTGCCTTAATGTGGATATCCGTATTGCCGGTAAGCCGCTGTCGCTTTTCGTGACACATCTCAAATCGATGACGGGCGCGCGCAACGGCTTTGATGGACGAACTTCCTCCTTGCCGGTACGTCGCGCGGAAGCGCGAGCGATACGCCGTATCATCGAAGACAAGTTCGGTCCCTCCAATGTTGCTGATCGCCGCTGGCTGATTTGCGGTGACTTCAATGATTATCGCGAGCGGATCATCATCGGAGGCGATGAATGGAACGGTTACGAATTCACGCCAATGGTCGAGGAAGAAAGTGCGCTCGACGTGCTTCTGGGAGACGGGTTTGCGGTCAACCTGGTCGAACGCCGCCCCGTGATGGACCGCTGGACGCTCTATCACACGCGCGGGCCGCAAGAGCGCCATCTCTGCCAGCTCGACTACATCATGGCGTCGCCTTCATTTGCGAAGAAGAATGAAAGGGCGGTTCCGAACATCGTTCGGCGCGGGCAGCCGTGGCGCACGATTTTTCCGCCTGGCCAGCAGATCGACCGCTATCCCCGAACCGGATGGGATCGTCCGAAGGCAAGCGATCATTGCCCGGTCGCAGTGACGCTGAATATGGTTTGAATGATGGAACAGGTCCGCGAAAACACCGTCCATATAATCGACCGTGCGGATGTGCGGGTCCTGCCCGGTCCTTTGCCATATACGGTGGAGAACAGCGAAGCGATTGCTTCGAACTGGACGAAAGAGCGGGCTGCGAACCCGACCTTGTTCGATGGTGAGTTTTATCTCGCTCCGCAAGCGGAATTGACGGGCGGTCTATTTAAAGCCGGTTTCAAGCGTACAAGTTTTGCGACGTTGATGCACTGGCGACGTGATGTATCGCAGGAACGTCCATGGCACATTTTCGGCGTCGGTGTGATTGTCTCCAGCGAGGGTCATCTGATCGCAGGCCGCATGGGAGTGCAGAATGCGGGAGCCGGAAGGGTTTATTTTCCGGCTGGCTCGATCGACGATAACGATATTGTCGACGGATATGTCGACTATGATGCCAATCGCAGGCGAGAGGTTCAGGAAGAAACCGGTCTCGATCTTCATGACGCCAGAGCGGAGCAGCAAATCAATCTCGTGACTGGCAATCGCAGCGTTGCGCTTTTCCGCCGTTATTATTTTGACGCGCCATCGACGGAGCTGGTGTCGCGGATCGAGCAGTACTTGGCTGATGAGGCCGAGCCCGAGCTGTCAGAGATCATTCCGGTGAAGGCAGCACGGGCGATGGGCGAGGCCACGCCGAGTTATGTGCGAGCCTTCGCGGACTGGCATTTTAACAATCTCTAAAACTTGGTCAGACTTGCAGATGACAGCGCCACGAAATTGTCTATGCTCGCAGATAACGCGCAGCATCAAGCATCGGAGTGAAATCGCCTTTGCAATTTGTCTTGTGAGCATGTCGTGGGGAGAATGAGGGATGAGTGAAGCCGCTGTTTCCGGCAGATTTTACGAGGTTTTCGACGTTTTCGCCGACAAGGCTCTGGCTGGAAATCCGCTGGCTGTGGTTCATGACAGCGAAGGTTTGAACGATACGCGCATGCAGTCCATCGCACGCGAGTTCAACCTTTCCGAAACGGTGTTCATTTTCCCGCCGAGCAATCCGGCGCACGAGGCGGCGGTGCGTATCTTCACGCCAGATTATGAGCTGCCCTTCGCTGGCCACCCTACAGTGGGCGCGGCGGTTTCGCTCGCCCGACGCCGCAAGACGGGGGATGAGACGGACAGGCTCGTCGCTCTGGAAGAGAAGGTCGGCATTGTTCGCTGTGGCGTGATACTTGGCGAGAACAGCGCTTTCGCCGAGTTCGATCTGCCCCGCCTTCCGGAACGGCTCGAGGTCAAGATCGAAAAGGAAGAGGCCGCCGCTGCAATCGGTCTCGGCACACACGAGATCGGATTCGAGAACCATGTGCCCGCCGTCTGGAGTGCGGGTACACCCTATTTGCTGGTGCCGGTCCATAATCTGATAGCGGCAGCGAAAGTGTCTATTGATCCGGTCTATGTCAATGAAAGCCTGCCGCACGTCGATGGCCGTCCCTTGCCGATTTATGTCTATTGCCGCGAAACAATTCTGTTCGACAGCAATTTCCATGCACGCATGTTTGTAACGGGCGCCAATGTCTATGAAGATCCGGCTACCGGTTCTGCAGCGGCGGCCTTTGCAGGCATGATCCAGAAAAACGACAAGCCTGTTGATGGTAGTTCGCAGTGGTGGATCGAGCAAGGTATGGAGATGGGGCGGCCTTCGCGGATTCGCCTTGAACTGGACGTTGCCAAACAGCAGCTTACAGGTGCCCGGATCGGCGGAACCGCAGTCAAGATCGCGGAAGGACGTCTCTTCATCTGATAAAATTACCGCCCCTGCGCTTTGATTACGGTCAAAGCTGGAACGCTGCCCTATGTTAACCTGTCGGCAGACAAGCGAACGGCGGAGCTGAGCCATGATGATCAGGGAAATGTCGGATTACGATATCCGGAACATGATACAGCACACCCAGCTGGGGCGGCTGGCTTACGTTCTCGACAATCGCCCGTATATCCTACCACTGAGTTTCCGGTTTAGCGGCGGTTCACTCTATTGTTTTACGACCGAGGGCCATAAAACCGACGCCTTGCGCAAGAACGATGCGGTTTGCATCCTTTTCGATCAGATTGAATCCCGGACCAGCTGGCGCACCGTAGTGCTGAACGGCCGATATCGGGAGATCGAACGCGAAGACGAGAAAAACTCGATCGTCGCGCTCATGGCTTCGGAGCCAACCTGGTGGGAACCCGCCTACACAAAAACGGTTGCCAAAGACGGTCACGAACGCAAACTCGCACCGGTCTTTTTTCGCGTTGATATCGAAAGCGCAACAGGTCATCAGGCCAGCTGAAATAAGGGCCGGCATTTCAGGCCGGGCTCGACTTCGTGTTACTTTACGACCAGAACCGGTGTGTTGCCGCGGGTCAGGACTTCATGGGTCTGACTGCCTAGAAGCATGCCCTTCAGTCCGCGACGACCATGGGAAGCCATGACGATGAGATCGTTGCGCAGTTCCTTGGCTGTCTCAATGATGGATGTCGCCGGATGCGGGGCAACCTCATGCAGCGTATGAACTTCAACTTCCGCTTCCTTCGCCAGTTCGCGCGCACGGGCGAGGGATTTATCGGCATATTCGTTCCATTCCTGCTCGAAACGCTCGATGAAAGCAGGGCTATCGGTCCAGCCGCCGGGAAGCCCCGAAACCGAATAGGGCGCGGTCACCGTCAACACTGTAACCTTCGCACCAACGCTATGCGCCAGCTTAAATGCGTGGACAAGCCCGCGCTCTGCAAACTCCGACCCATCGGTCGTGACGAGAATATTCTTGTACATGTTGCCCTCGCTGTCGGTTTTCAATCTTTAACCTAATGTTTTAAACAGCCATATCAAACCCCTTGCCTGACAAGTTGTTTAGATGGAACGAATTCATGCCCCTCGATTGCGATGCATTTCATGCCAGCTGGATAGCGACGGTCCTCAATCTCGATTGGCCGTCGCGCAGTTCCTCTCGGATCGAGGACGATGCCGAACGTGTAAAGCGCCAGAAAGAAGAACTTGTCAGGCTTTTTGACGAAGCGGCCGAGCACGGTATCAACGCCGTCATTTATCAGGTTTCGCCCACTGCCGATGCGTTTTACCAGTCAGCCTATTTGCCGTGGTCGTCCTATCTGACGGGAACGCTAGGCAAAGATCCGGGCTTCGATCCGCTGAAATTTGCGGTTCAGGAAGCGCATAAGCGGGGCATCGAGCTGCACGCGTGGTTGAACCCCTATCGCGTTTCGATGGATACAAAGCCGTCGACCCGCAAGGAGTTGCGAAATTCGTCGAAGGAGTCGCCAGCCAGCGTTTATAAAACCCACCCGGCCTGGGTTGGCGTATCGGCGGATCGTTATGTTCTCGATCCCGGCATTCCGGCCGTTCGCGAATGGGTGACGAATGTTACCGCTGAGGTTGTTCAGAAATATGATGTCGATGGCATTCAGTTCGATGATTATTTCTACTATGAAACTGCATCGTCGAGACTCGATGACGATAAATCCTATGCACAGTTCGGGACGCGTTTTTCGAGCAAATATGAATGGCGTCGCTACAATACCCATACGCTGGTGCGGCAGATTTCAGACAAGATAAAATCAATCAAACCGAATGTTCGTTTCGGCATCAGTCCGAGCGGCGTCTGGCGCAATGCCGCTGACGATCCGCGCGGTTCTGCAACCCGCGCCGGGAAAACCAATTACGATGGAGATTTCGCCGACACCCGGCGCTGGGTGAAGGAGGGGATGATCGATTATATTGCGCCGCAGATTTACTGGTCCTTCGGAAGGAAGGAAGCGTCCTACGGGACGATTGCCAGATGGTGGGCGGAGACGGTTCGGGGGACGAAGACTGACCTTTATATCGGTCTGGCGCTTTATCGAGCCGGCGCCGGGACTACACTGGAGCCCGGATGGCAGGCTGGCGATGGCGTGACAGAAATCAAGCGCCAGCTCGAACTCAATGATGCATTGCCGGAAGTGAAGGGAAGCATTCTATTCCGTCAGGGGTTTCTCTCCGATCCGAAGCTCGGAGCTGTCTCGAACTATCTGAAGAAGACATGGGGCAAATGCAGGCCACGAAAAACTGACTGGGAAAAACGACCATAGTTCGCGGAATTGTCTCCTGTTTGATTGAAATCAAAGAGCTTCGTTTGAGCGGGTGCTAACTAGCCATCGTTGCCGGGTTCCACCAGAGCCGGTGACCCGGGGTGCCGAGGCCCTACTCGAAAGGCACCCCGGCTAAATCAATCTGTCGAGCGCATGAGCGCGATCTTTCTGCAACGTCGCCTGTCGGCAGCCAGCGGGTGCTGTCGGCGTTGCTCCCCTCTGTTTCATCAAATCAGCACCCGCGTCTCCAACGACATCGATGTTTTAGCTGTTCTTGATCCTAATCAAGGCGAACGGTTTCGGCGATGGCTAGAGCAGATCCAGCCGGGAGTTTGCGATTCTGGATCGCTTCCCCCAATTCACCGGTTGCTAAATGAGAAGGTAGTTCCATATCCCCCAAAGAAGGTTCCGGTCCATGCCGGAGGCGGGGCGGTGGGGATGACGAAAACCCTCGCAGACAGCGACCGCTTGCCGATGCTTCGTTTGAAGACGGTATCGTGACGACGATGGCAATGAGGGTGGTTCATTATGGCTTTCAACCGCAAGCAATGGATACTGGCTGGAGCGATTATCGTCCTTGCCGCAGGCGCCTATTACGCCTGGAAATCGCTGAACGGAGACGGGCTGCCGGAAGGCATCGCCCGGGGTAACGGCCGCATCGAGGCAGTTGAAATCGATATTTCAACGAAGAGTCCGGGGCGCATCCGCGAAATCCTCGTCGACGAAGGCGATTTCGTACAGGCAAATGACATCCTTGCACGCATGGATACGGACCAGCTTGAAAGCCAGCTCAAACAGGCCGAAGCGCAACTGCGCCGAGCCGAGATCGGTATCGAGACGGCACGGAGCCTGGTCACACAGCGCGAAGCCGAACACACGGCTGCGGAAGCGACAGTGGCGCAGCGGGAAGCGCAGCTCGATGCCGCGCAACGACGTCTGGCCCGCTCCCAGCAATTGACGCAAACACGCACGATTTCTCAGCAGGTTCTTGACGACGATCGCGCGACTGCGCAGGGAGCAGAGGCAGCGGTCGGTGCAGCCAGAGCACAGCTTGCCGCCACGGAAGCCGCCATCGGCGCCGCAAAGGCGCAGGTCATCGATGCCGAGGCATCGGTAGAGGCCGCCAGGGCGGCAATCGCCAGTATTCAGGCAGATATCAATGACGCTACCCTGAGGGCCCCGAAACCGGGGCGCGTCCAGTATCGCGTCGCCCAGCCGGGCGAGGTGCTTTCCGCCGGCGGACGGGTGCTCAACCTTGTCGATGTCAGCGATGTTTATATGACCTTTTTCCTGCCGACTGCTCAAGCAGGGCGGGTCGCCATTGGTGCCGAGGCCCGGATCGTTCTCGACGCCGCGCCGCAATATGTCATTCCTGCGAATATTAGCTTTGTGGCCGATGTTGCCCAGTTCACGCCCAAGACCGTGGAAACGGAGGAGGAGCGCCAGAAACTGATGTTCCGCGTTAAGGCGAAGATCTCGCAGGAACTGCTTCAAAAATATATTCAGCAGGTAAAAACGGGACTTCCGGGCATGGCCTATGTCAAGCTTGATCCCAATGCCGAGTGGCCGCAGCATCTTGCGGAAACCGTGAAATGAATGATGTTCCGGTCAAAGCTGGCGCTAGCGACGACAGCTTTGTCGTCCGGGCGCAAGACGTAGGATTGTCCTACGGAAAAACCCGCGCGCTGCGGGAGATCAACCTCGATGTTCCGGCAGGTTGCATGGTCGGGCTGATCGGGCCTGACGGGGTGGGCAAGTCGAGCCTGTTATCGCTGATCGCCGGGGCCCGGACGGTGCAGCAGGGCCATATCGAGGTCCTGAACGGTGATATTTCCGATAAGCGGCATCTTCAGTCCGCCTATCCGCGCATCGCCTATATGCCGCAAGGGCTTGGAAAGAACCTTTATCCGACGCTTTCGGTATTCGAAAATATCGATTTTTTCGGACGGTTGTTTGGACATAACCGGAAAGAGCGTGAGCGGCGTATTGCCGATCTTCTGGCACGAACCGGCATGTCGCCCTTCGCGGACCGTCCGGCGGGCAAACTTTCCGGCGGCATGAAGCAGAAGACAAGCCTCTGCTGCTCGCTGATCCATGATCCGGACCTGCTCATACTTGATGAGCCGACGACCGGTGTCGATCCACTATCCCGGCGTCAGTTCTGGGAATTGATCGACGATATCCGCAAGGATCGTCCGGGAATGAGCGTCATCGTTGCCACGGCCTATATGGAAGAAGCCGAACGCTTCGACTGGCTTGTCGCGATGAATGACGGGCAGATACTGGCGACGGGCACGCCGCAGGAATTGCTGCAGCGTACCAATACTCCCAATCTCGATGCTGCCTTTATCGCGCTTTTGCCGGAAGAATTGCGGAAAGGGCATCACGACATCGAAATCCCAAAGCGTGAATTCGGCGACGATGCCGAAATCGCAATCGAGGCGCAAAACGTCACTGTTCGCTTCGGCAATTTCACGGCAGTGAATGACGTGAGTTTTCGAATCCCGCGTGGCGAGATTTTCGGCTTTCTGGGCTCCAACGGTTGTGGCAAGACCACGACCATGAAAGTCCTGACGGGGCTGTTGCCCGCCAGTGAGGGCACAGCGCTGCTGTTCGGGCGTGAGGTCGACCCGAAGGATATCGATATACGCCGCCATGTCGGATATATGTCCCAGGCGTTTTCACTTTACTCGGAATTGACCGTTCGCCAGAATCTGGAGCTTCACGCCAAGCTGTTCGAGATGGCGGACGACCTGACCGAACGCCGGATCAAGGAATTGACCGAACGTTTTGATCTTACAGAGGTCATGGATTCCTTGCCCGACGCCCTGCCGCTTGGTATCCGCCAGCGGCTCTCACTGGCTGTGGCTTTGATCCATTCGCCCGATATCCTTATTCTCGATGAGCCGACATCTGGTGTCGACCCGGTCGCGCGTGACGCCTTCTGGCAAATCCTTGCCGATTTGTCGCGCAAGGACAATGTCACCATTTTTGTCTCCACCCACTTCATGAACGAAGCGGAACTCTGCGACCGCATTTCGCTGATGCATGCGGGCAAGGTGTTGATTAGCGATACCCCCAAGGCGATTACCGAAAGTCGCCATGCGGAAACTCTGGAGGAGGCCTTCGTCGCTTATCTTCAGGATGCTATTGGCGAAACAGGACAGCCCGCGCAATTGCCCGCAGTCCTGCCGGATCAAGCGGCAAAGGCAGATGAATCGCATCAAAAGAAGGCTTCAAGCTGGTTGCCGGACCTGCGACGGATGCTGGCCTATACGCGGCGCGAGGCGCTGGAATTGAAGCGCGATCCGATCCGTGCAACGCTTGCTATCCTTGGCAGCGTTATCCTGATGTTTGTCATCGGCTATGGCATCAACATGGATGTCGAGAATCTGAAATTCGCTGTTCTCGACCGGGACGACACGACGATCAGCCGTAATTATGTCCAGCAGATTGCAGGTTCGCGTTATTTTTCCGAACAGGCTCCGATAACCGATTATGACGATCTCGACCGGCGAATGCGCGAGGGGGAAATTAGCCTCGCCATCGAAATACCGCCGAATTTCGGCGCAGATGTCATGCGCGGACGCCCGGTGGAAATCGCCGCGTGGATCGACGGCGCGATGCCAACCCGCGCGGAGACAATCAAAGGCTATGTTCAGGGGATGCATGCCAATTGGCTGACGCAGAAAGCGCGTGAGCTTTATGGACGCGCGGCGACTGTCGGCAGTTTCAACCTGGAAATCCGCTACCGTTATAATCCCGATGTGCAAAGCCTCGTGGCCATGGTGCCGGCGGTCATTCCGCTTCTGCTGCTGATGATCCCGGCGATGCTGGCGGTGCTAAGCGTAGTCCGTGAAAAAGAACTGGGTTCCATCATCAATTTCTACGTGACGCCAGTGACGAAATTCGAGTTTCTGTTCGGCAAGCAATTGCCGTATATCGGGCTGGCGTTTCTCAATTTCCTGATGCTGACTGCCTTTGCAGTCTTCATTTTTCGGGTACCGTTTACGGGCAGCTTCCCAACCTATGCGTTGGCGGCATTGCTCTATGTCACGATCGCGACCGGAATGGGGCTGGTGCTGTCCACTTTCATGAACAGCCAGATCGCTGCAATCTTCGGCACGGCGCTGCTGACACTCATTCCGGCGGTGCAATATTCCGGCATTATTGACCCTGTGTCGTCGCTGCAAGGCGCGGGCGCTTTCATCGGCAAAATCTATCCTGCAACGCATTTCGTGACCATTTCGCGTGGCGTTTTCTCCAAGGCATTAGGATTTGCCGATCTCGCAGGGTCGTTTCTGCCCTTGTTGATCGCGGTGCCGGTACTCATGGCGCTCGCCATCATTCTTCTCAAGAAACAGGCGGGCTGAGATGCGGATATCCAACATAGTCCACCTTGGTGTGAAAGAACTGCGGGGCCTCGCACGCGACCCGATGCTGCTGATCCTCATCGTCTATGCCTTTACGCTTGCGATCTACACGGCTTCCAAGGCGATGCCCGAAACGCTCAACAATGCGGCCATAGCGATTGTCGATGAGGATCAGTCACCCGTTTCGGCCCGCATCACGACAGCGTTCTATCCGCCATATTTCGTACCTCCGAAACTCATTTCATCTTATGAAATGGATGCCCGGATGGATGAAGGTCTGGACACGTTCGCGCTCAACATCCCGCCCAATTTTCAGCGGGATCTTCTGGCGGGGCGTTCCCCGACGATCCAGCTTAATGTCGACGCGACGCGGATGAGCCAGGCCTTTACCGGGGGAGGATACGTGCAAGCAATTGTGACGAGCGAGGTGAACGAATTTCTCAATCGCTATCGCGGCAGCGCACAAACACCCGTCGAACTCAATCTGAGGGCGAGATTCAATCAGGATTTGAACAAGGGTTGGTTCGGGGCGATCAACAATGTGATTTCGTCGGTGACGATGCTGTCGATCATTCTGACGGGCGCAGCCCTTATTCGAGAGCGCGAACACGGAACCATAGAGCATCTGCTGGTGATGCCGGTAACGCCCGTCGAAATCATGGTCAGCAAAATATGGTCTATGGGGCTGGTCGTCCTGATTGCTTCAGCTTTTGCCTTGGTCGTGGTGGTGCAGGGACTGCTCGCTGTTCCCATCTATGGATCGGTGTCGTTGTTCCTCGTCGGTGCGGCGCTGCAGCTTTTTGCGACGACCAGTCTTGGTATCTTTCTGGCGACCGCGGCTGGTTCCATGCCGCAGTTCGGAATGCTGCTGATGCTGGTACTTCTGCCATTGCAAGTGCTTTCAGGAGGCACAACCCCTCGTGAAAGCATGCCTGAGATCATCCAGACGATCATGCTGGCTGCGCCAAACACGCATTTCGTCATATTGGCGCAGTCGATCCTGTTTCGCGGTGCAGGGCTAAGCGTCGTGTGGCCGCAGTTTCTGGCCCTGATAGTGATCGGCTCGTTGCTTTTCTACTTCGCGCTCCAGCGTTTCCGTGCGTTCCTGCGATAGGAAAATTCTTTGAAAACAGGAGGCTGAATCCATTCCTTGCCAATGTGATTCAGTTTTCTCTCCCGGATTGCGCTTCGTCGCAGTTGCGAATCCTTAACCATGTTGCTATCGCAATCATCAGGAAACGGTTCCGCTGTTCAGGCGGATGAAAAGGGAACACGGTGAAGCCATTCGGGCTGATGCCGCGACTGCCCCCGCAACTGTAACCGGAGAGCTATCCTCCACAGCCGTGCAAGCGGTGAAAGCCACTGAAAGCTATCGTGCGATCGGGAAGGCGGCGGAAAAGCGATGACCCGGAAAGTCAGGAGACCTGCCGTATCCGGTCACCCATGCATGGATACGGGGTGTGTCCAGGCGCGGCTGTCCGTGGCGGTGACATTGTTGAAATGTTGCCGCCGGGAAGAAGGGCGTATCACGCCACTATCACTTCAACCTGCGGTGAGAGGAAAAGCCGGTCATCGGTCCTCCGATACGGCAGGTTGAGGAAAAAATGCATCTTTTGAAATCATCGGTTCTATTGGTATCGGCCAGTGTTCTTGCACTACCGTCTGTGACGCTTGCGCAAAACCTGCCGGAAAGCGAGGGCAGCGTCGTTCTCGATACAATCGTGGTCACGCCATTGCGCCGCGCGTCTTCACTGCAGCGCTCAACATCATCGGTGACTGTCATCGATTCCGCGGATATCGAGCGGTCGGCCGCTCCCGATCTGCAGTCACTGCTGAAATCCTATAACGGTATTTCCATCAAGACGAATGGCGGACAGGGCTCTTCGGCTGGTATCTTCATTCGTGGGATGTCCGCCACGCAAACGGTCGTGCTGGTCAATGGCGTGCGCACCGCGTCCGCGACAAGCGGCGCAACGGGATTGGCGAATATTCCCCTGAGCTCAATCGACCGCATTGAGATCGCAAAAGGCCCTCATTCTGCCCAGTATGGCGCCGACGCCATGGGTGGCGTGGTCAATATCATTACCAAGCAGGGTGGCGCCTGTGGCGAGCGTTCCTGGTGCGGCAGTCTTTCTACCGGGGTCAGCCATCCATGGGGCGGCTATGTTTCCGGTTCCGTTCAGGGGCGCAGCAAAGATGGTGTCGATTACGCTTTCGGCGCGGCCATCACCGGCACGCAAGGATATGACTTCACCACATCGGATGCGTACGGTCATGAGCCTGACCGCGATGGATTTCTGCAGGGCTCCTTCAACTTTGCGCTGGCGAAGGATTTCGACTGGGGTAGGATTTATGCAGATGGTCTCTTCAGCCGGGGGCGTAACCAGTATGACGCCAAAGCGCCTTCGCCGAACCAGGCTGACAGCACGGCATTTAACGGCAAGATCGGAACGCGGATCGATCATTCGGCGGACTGGTCGTCAACACTGGAATTCAGCACCGGTATCGACAATAGCCGTAACTTCCGCAAGGGCGTGAACGGATCTGACCGGTTTGAAACCAGGCGTTACGGGGTCTTTGGATCGACCGAGAAGAGCTTCGATACCGGCAACGTTGGTCATACGGTCACCGCTGGCGTGGAAGCCTATCGTGAGGAGATCAACACCACGGTTGCCTATGATGAAACCAGCCGCGACCTGGCTGCCGTGTTCGGTCAATATTCGCTGGAATATGAGGCGTTGCGCGTTGACGGTGGCATTCGCTATGACCACAACAGTCAATTCGGCAACGTCGCCACTTATAACCTTGGCGCAAGCTATGAAATTTTGCCGGATTTGGTGCTGAGGTCTTCTTACGCAACCGGTTTCCGTGCGCCGACATTTAATGATCTTTACTATCCGCTGTCGGGAAATCCTGATTTGAACCCCGAGAAATCGGGTTCTTATGAACTCGGTTTGAATTGGCGGATCAGCGCTCGCACCAGTCTGGATATGGCTTTCTACGATACCAGACTAAAGCAGGGCATCAGCTGGAGAGAAAACGAGCAAACACATCTCTGGTTGCCGGTGAACGTTGACCGAGCCCACATTACCGGTTTTGAAGCGACGCTCGACCACCGCTTCAACGACCAGTGGGGTGCCAAAGGCATGGTGGATTTCAAGCGGCCTATCGATGAAGACACCGGAAACGATCTTCCCTATCGTGAACGTTTCAAGGCGGCGGCTGAGGTCAATTTCACGCCGATTGAAAAGCTCGATCTGACTGCAAGATTGATCTACGGCGGCTCCCGCTACGCGGACGCTGCGAACAACAAGAAACTCGGTGACTATGTGACCGCTGATTTCGTGGCGCTCTATTCCATCGACAAGCAATCGCAACTGAAGTTTTCGGTCGAGAATATATTTGACAAGGACTATCAGTCCAGCTCTGGCTATATTGCGCCAGGACGTACGATCAATGTCGGATTGACCCGGAATTTCTGAGGCTGAACAGAGAATGAAAAGGGCATCCGCAAACTGGATCATCAGCTTCTGCCTCGCGGCGGGGCTCGCCCTTTTCGTTCGAAATCCGGCAGATGCAGCGGATAGTCCAAAGCGGGTTGTTTCCATCAATGTATGTACCGATCAGCTCGCAATACTGTTGGCCAGGGAAGGGCAGCTACAATCGGTTTCCTATCTATCGCAGGACCCGGAATTGTCCGTCATGGCTGCGAAAGCCCGGCAGTTGCCGGCCAACCATGCGCAGGCAGAAGAAGTTTTCCTGATGAAGTCCGACCTTGTGCTGGCGGGAACATTCTCCTCGCGAGCGACGGTTGGACTATTGCGGAGGCTCGGCGTACGGGTGGAAGAGTTCGCACCCGCCCGCTCGTTCAGCGATATAGAAGATCATCTGCGTCGCATGGGCGAGTTGCTCGGAAGACAGGCGGAAGCCAGCCGGGAAATCGATAAGATGAAAGCTGCTTTAGCGGCAATCCAGCAGCCTGTCCGTCGCAAGACGGTCGCGCTTTATTACGCCAACAGTTACACATCCGGTCGGGGCACGCTGGTCGATGAAGCAGTTCGCCTTGCCGGACTTGATAATCTAGCCGACAAGGCAGGCGTCAGTGGTTCTGCGCCGCTATCACTGGAAAAACTGGTGCTCGAAAAGCCGGATATTCTGGTGCGCAGTTCCAGAGAACGCGCGCCTGCGTTGGCTTTCGAGAATTTCGAACACCCGGCCTTGCGGGCGCTCGAAAGACAGGCGAAGGCGGTGACGATAGCAGACAATCTGACCGTGTGCGGTGGACCATTCAGTGTGGAAGCCGTGGCAGAACTCGCGGAGGCCGCGCGTGACTGAGCGTAACCGCTTCTATCTTCTGCTGGTCGGGCTGGCCCTGCTCGTGGCTTTGCTTTTCGTTGTTTCGCTGCTGACGGGACCTGCGGCAATCAGCATCCCCGACAGTCTCAAGGCACTTTTCGGCGATGACAGCGAAATGATCGTGCTAGTGATGCGCGAAATCCGTCTGCCCCGGGCATTGCTCGCGCTCCTTATCGGAGCTTCGCTTGGGCTGTCTGGCGCTGCCTTGCAGGGCTATCTGCGCAACCCGCTCGCGGAACCGGGTTTGCTGGGAGTGAGCGCATCGGCGTCGTTCGGAGCGGTTATTGCTATCTATAGCGGCCTGTCGCTTCTGTTTCCGCTGGCCTTGCCGCTGCTTGCGCTGGCGGGGGCTTTTGTGTCGGTGTTTCTCGTCAAGCTTCTGGCGGGGCGGAATGCGGGTACGCTCGCCGTCATTCTGGCTGGTGTCGCGGTGACGAGTCTTGCCGGAGCATTGACGGCGCTGGCGCTCAACCTGTCGCCCAATCCATTTGCAGCAATGGAAATCGTGTTCTGGATGCTCGGATCGCTGGCAGACAGATCAATGACCCATGTCGGTCTTGCCGCACCATTTATTCTCGTCGGCTGGGCGATGCTTCTGGCACTCGGGCGGTCTCTCGACAGCCTGACATTAGGGGGCGACGCTGCCGCCACGATGGGCGTCAATCTGGCTCGTGTGCAGCTTTTTGCAGTGCTGGGTACAGCGGCCTGCGTCGGTGCTTCCACTGCGGTTGCCGGGGCAATCGGTTTCGTAGGACTGGTGGTTCCTCATCTCTTGCGTCCACTTGTGGGTTCGCGTCCATCGCGATTGCTGGTCGCAAGCGGTTTCGGTGGCGCTGGCCTTTTGCTGGCGGCTGACATATTGGTGCGCATCGTCATGCCGGGGCGTGAGCTGAAACTGGGCGTCCTCACGGCAATCATCGGTGCGCCGTTCTTCCTGTGGCTGGTTTTCAAATATCGGAGGCGGCTCGTATGACATCGCTTTCGGTAAAAAATCTTTCCGTTACGCTCGGTGGAAAAGCTGCGCTCAGCGATGCAAGTTTCGCTATTCAGGACGGTGAATTCATCGGGTTGATCGGACCCAATGGTGCAGGAAAGACGACATTGTTGCGCGCTATGCTGGGGCTTGTTGCGTCCCGAGGAGAGATTTCGCTTGATGGGGACGACTTGCGCCGAATGACGGCTTCGGAAAAAGCGCAAAAGCTTGCCTATCTGCCTCAGGAGCGTGATGTGGCGTGGCCGGTATCAGTGGAGATGCTTGTTTCCTTGGGCCGTTCTGCGTTGAAACCGGTCTTTGCGAGCATGAATGCGCAGGACAAGTCGCTTGTCGATAGTGCAATGCAGCGCATGGATGTTGCTCAATTTCGGGACAGGTCCGCAATGGAGCTTTCCGGCGGCGAGCGGGCGCGGGTACTGATTGCGCGTGTTCTGGCGCAGGATACGCCGATGATACTCGCTGACGAGCCCGTGGCAGGCCTCGACCCTTCTCATCAGCTGGGGTTGATGGAGAGTTTTTCCGAACTTGCGCAGGAGGGGAGAACGGTTGTTGCCTCATTGCATGAGTTGAGCCTTGCGGCCCAGCATTGCACGCGCCTGCTTGTGGTGGACAAGGGGCAAATCGTTGCGGACGGGGCGCCAACGGAGGTCCTCACGCCGCAACTATTGCAAGACGTCTATGGCATACATGCGAAAATACTGACAGTCGACGGCGAGTTCATCGTTCATCCTGCTTCGCGTAGAGGCTAGATATTTTTCCATTGGCGGTCCCGGGATGAGGCGTAGATTGTTTCTACAGCCTTCTGCACTTCATAACCCTCGCGAAAATCGGCGTGACCGTTCCTCTGTCCGGCGATGGCAAGCAGGAAGTCGCGGACCTCGATTGTCTTGAGATCATTGAAGCCGATCTGGTGACCGCCCGCGACGCAAAAGGCTCCATAGGGTTCGTGCTCAGGCCCTGCGAATATCTTGCGGAAGCCCTGTTGTCCTTTCTTGTCGGAAAAGAGAAACAGGTCGAGCTCGTTGAAGCGTTCCTGCGAAAAGCATAGCGAACCTTTCGATCCGGAAATCTCGAAATCATGCTGCATCTTGCGACCGCTGGCGATCCAGCTTGCTTTGAGCGTTCCGGTCGCTCCGTTTTCAAAACGCAGGAAAGCACGCGAAACGTCGTCCACTTCCACGGGTTTCATCCTTGAAGGGTTCAAACTATCCGGACGCTCGCTGATAACTGTGACTGCATCTCCCATGACGGCTGTGATCGGTCCGACGAGATAGCGCGCAGCAGCGATGATATGACTGCCGATGTCGGCCAGTGCTCCGCCTCCGCCCACCGGATCAAGCCTCCAGGTCCAGGGGATACGGGCGTCGGCCATGAAGTCCTCAGCGTGAATGCCGCGAAAATTGCGGATTTCGCCCAGTTCACCGCTTTCGATGATTTCCCTTGCCAGCTTTATCATCGGGTTTTTGAGGTAGTTGAATCCGACTGCAGTCTGAACACCGTTCCGTTCAGCGGCGAGCGCCATTTCGAGGCACTCGGCCGCGGTGGGTGCAAGCGGCTTTTCGCAATAGACGTGTTTGCCTGCTTCAATGGCGGCGAGCGCCATTTCCCTGTGAAACCGGTTTGGCGTAGTGATGTCGATGAGATCGATATCCGGGTTTGAGATTAGCGTACGCCAATCGCCGGTGGCAGTTGCAAAGCCCAGTTGTTTTGCGGCTTTTGTCGCCGTTTCCGCATTCACATCGGCCAATGTGTGAAGCCGCACTTCAATCGGCAAGTCGAACACCCGGTTGACGTTTGCGAGCGCAAGGGCGTGGGTCTTGCCCATGAAACCGGACCCGATCAAACCGACCGTCAGAAGCTCAGTTCTACCAGTCATGGCATTCCTCCCGAAACGATGGTCGAGGTGTTTGGCGCTGCGCAACTCCTTTGCGAAATAAGCATATCGTCGGCAGCTTATGCGATTGACATCAGCTACCAGAAATGGAATTATAATTCCACGATAATTTGTTATGAATGTTTCATTCTATTGAATAAACCCAACCTCTGCATGAGTTGCCGGACAAACGCTTGGAGGAGCGCCGGGATGCCGCAGACGAAGGTAAAGCGTTAACGCAAACCGGCGGGGAGTGCCGGACAAGGGAGGAGTGAACATGCAATCTCTATTGAAGTCGGCCGTAGCCGGGGTGGCCTTGCTGGCTGCTTCTGTCGCAGCCCAGGCAGCTGATATTAATATCGTCGTGGTCAGCCATGGTCAGGCATCCGATCCGTTCTGGTCTGTCGTGAAGAATGGCGTTGCGGAAGCGGCGAAGGATACGGGTGTGAAGGTCGATTACCGCGCACCGGAAACCTTTGACATGGTGCAGATGGCGCAGCTTATCGATGCTGCGATCAACCAGAAACCACAAGGTATCGTGGTTTCCATTCCAGATGCGGATGCGCTTGGACCGTCGATTCAACGTGCTGTCGCAGCCGGTATTCCCGTCATTTCCATGAATTCCGGGTCCGATGCTTCGAAGAAGCTCGGCGCTCTGCTGCATGTCGGTCAGGATGAATTCGATGCCGGTAAGGTTGCCGGTGAAGCATTGAAGAATGCTGGCGGAAAGAAAGGCATTTGCGTCAATCAGGAAGTCGGAAACGTCTCGCTCGATCAGCGTTGTGCAGGCTTCAAGGAAGGCTTTGGTGAGGTGACGGTTCTGCCTACGTCGACGGATCCTGCAGAAAACGAAGCCAAGGTTCGTGCGGCTTTGGCATCCGATGCTGCCGTCGACACGATCCTTACTCTCAATGCGACACTCGCGGGTGAACCAGCGGTGAAGGCTGCTGCAGAGAGCGGTCGCAGCGGTATCCACGTTGCGACGTTCGATATGTCGGCTGGCTTTCTGGAGGCCGTCGAAAAGGGACAGGCGGATTTCGCCATCGACCAGCAGCAGTTCCTGCAAGGCTATCTGCCGGTATCGTTTCTCGCGCTTAACGCGAAGTACGGCTTGATGCCGGGCGGCAATGTTCCATCGGGTCCGAACCTGATCACCAAGGACAAGGCCAAGCAGGTCGTTGAACTTTCGGCCAAGGGTATCCGGTAACCTCGTTTCGACCATCAGATATTGAGCCCGCCCATGACAATGGGCGGGAATGGGTTTCTGCGCCCGGAATGTATCAGGAGAAGATCATGAGTGAGCCACTTCCCCATCAAAAGGCCGGAACGGCACCGCTGTCAAAGGATGAGCGTTTGCAATCGGCCAGCCCGTTGCAGCGGCTCCTGAGCCGGCCGGAATTGGGGGCGGTGTCTGGCTTGGTCCTTATAACGATCTTTTTCGTTTCTGTTGCCAATCCTGCGATGTTCACGGCAGCCGGTATCATGAACTTCATGGCGCCTGCTTCGCAGCTTGGCATTCTGGCCGTTGCTGCGGCGCTTCTTATGATCGGCGGCGAGTTCGATCTCTCCATCGGCTCGATGGTCGCCTTTGCTGGCCTGATCTTCGCCGCTGCCCTCGTCGTGTGGCAGGTGCCACTCGCCGTCGCCATCATCGTCACCCTGCTTTTTGCAGCTTTCGTGGGCGTAGTGAATGCCCAGATAGTTATCCGAACGGGGTTGCCATCCTTTATCGTAACGCTCGCCTTCCTCTTCATTCTGCGTGGTCTGTCGCTGGTTGGGCTGAAATGGGCCACGGGCGGAGCCACCCAATTGCGCGGTGTGAAGGAAGCCGTTGCGGGCAGTTATCTTGCCGGGCTTTTTTCCGGCGATGCCTTTCAGGGAGTTTTTGCCTGGATGGCTGAAAACGACCTGATCGCCAAATTTCCCAATGGAGAGCCATCGGTAAGAGGCGTCCCCGTCGAAGTTCTCTGGTTCATCGCCATTGCGCTTATCGCGACCTATGTGCTGGTGCGCACCCGCTTCGGCAACTGGATTTTCGCGGCAGGCGGTGATGCACTTGCCGCCCGCAATTCCGGTGTTCCCGTGCGCCGTGTCAAGACGACCCTCTTCATGTGCACGGCAATGGCTGCAGCACTGGTGGCTATCCTTACCGTTTTGGATGCTGGCTCAACCGACGCGCGCCGCGGCTTCCAGAAGGAATTCGAGGCGATTATTGCCGCGGTGATTGGGGGCTGTCTGCTGACGGGGGGGTATGGCTCTGCGATCGGGGCATTCTTCGGCGCGATCATATTCGGCATGGTGTTGATTGGGTTGACCTATACCCAGATCGATCAGGACTGGTATCTGGTCTTTCTCGGCGGAATGCTGCTGATCGCGGTGCTCTTCAACAATTTCATTCGCAAGCGTGCGACCGGTGAGCGCTGAGGAGGTTTGCCATGACGACGCCCATCATCGAAGTCCGCAATCTCGTTAAACATTTCGGCCCGGTCATCGCGTTGAACGGCGTCTCGTTAAGCGTCGAACCGGGGCAGGTGCATTGTCTGCTTGGCGACAATGGCGCGGGTAAATCGACCCTGATCAAAACGCTGTCCGGCGTGCATAAGCCGACGAGCGGCGACTTTCTGGTTGAGGGGAAGCCTGTCTTCTTCAACAGTCCGCGTGATGCGCTCGATCACGGCATCGCGACCGTCTATCAGGATCTAGCTATGATCCCGTTGATGTCCGTCATGCGCAATTTCTTTCTTGGGCGCGAACCGACAAAGGGCGTCGGACCTTTCCGCTGGTTCGATGCACAACAGGCCGAAGAGGTAACACGCGAGGAAATGCGCAAGATCGGGATTGACGTTCGTGATCCGCAGCAGGCTGTGGGAACGCTTTCCGGCGGCGAGCGCCAGTGTGTGGCGATTGCCCGCGCCGTCTATTTCGGGGCGAAGGTGCTCATCCTTGATGAGCCTACCTCGGCGCTGGGCGTGCGCCAGACAGCGATGGTGCTCAAATACATCAATCTCGTGCGCTCGCGGGGGCTGGGCGTCATCTTCATCACCCACAATGTTCGTCATGCCCATGCGGTCGGCGACAAGTTCACGGTTCTCAATCGCGGCGTAACGCTTGGAACGCGAACCAAGAACGATGTGGACATGGACGAACTGCAAAGCCTGATGGCGGGTGGGCAGGAGCTTGCCGACCTGACTGCCGAACTGGGCGGCAGGGTTTGACCGGGATTTTCGGAGTGTAGAATGAACGGACAATTCAGCGGTAAAGTTGCTGTCATAACGGGAAGCACCCAAGGGCTGGGAGCAGCAACGGCGAAACTGTTTGCTGAAAGAGGGGCGAAAGGTCTCGTGATATGCGGGCGTTCGGCTGAGAAGGGGCAGGCACAGGTCGATCAGTTGATAAATACGGGAACAGAAGCCGTTTTCGTTCAGGCCGATCTTCAGAACGTGGAAGACTGCCGCAAGATCATCTCGGAAGCTGATAGTGTGTTTGGACGGCTCGACGTCCTCGTAAACGCTGCTGGTCTGACGGATCGGGGCACCATTCTGGATACCGACCCCGAACTGTTCGACCGTTTGTTTGCGGTGAATATGCGAGCGCCGTTCTTCCTCATTCAGGAAGCGATAAAGCTCTTCCGACGCGACAAGATTGAGGGAACCATCGTCAATATTTCTTCGATGTCCTCCATGGGCGGCCAGCCATTCATTGCAGCTTACTGTGCTTCCAAGGGGGCGCTCGACACGTTGACCCGCAACGTGGCCTATTCGGTGCTTCGCAACCGCATTCGCATCAATAGCCTGAATATTGGCTGGATGGCATCGGACGGCGAGGATCGGATCCAGCGCGAATTTCACAATGCGCCGGCGAACTGGCTCGATGAAGCGGCCCGGAGCCAGCCTTTCGGAAGGCTGATCGATCCGGCCGAAGTTGCCCGTGCGATAGCTTTCCTGGCCTCAGAAGAATCCGGATTGATGACCGGCGCCATCGTGAATTTCGATCAATCCGTCTGGGGCGCGTATGGTGCATCTCCGCATCCAGATCAGCCGCTTTAGCGGCTGACAGTATCCGTATGTTCGAATGAGGGGTTGGAGCCTGGTTTGCCAACTGAAATGGTTTGATAGATATTTCCGTCGAGATTGCGAATATTTGTATGTTGCTTTGTTCGAGTATTGCTTGAGCAAAGCATAAAATATTGTGAGAAATTTTTATATCCCTTCTTGCGCTTGCAATTTCAGGTAGTTAGAGCATCTGTCTGCCTGACCGATTCAGGCTGTGTGTTTCAAGCAGTTGTTTCAGCCGTATTAACGCAATGTCAAAGCCTCCCTTTCGACTGCGAATTCGCTCTAGACAATAAGCTGGCACAGACACCGTTTTAATTTGCGCTGAAAGGACCAGCATCGTGGAGCAGGCAAAGAACGGAACCCGCAAGGGTGGGCGCAAGGCGCTGTGGGCGGCTGTTGCGATAATCGCTATCGCTGCCGCCGGTTTGACCGGATACAAATTCACACTTGAGAAGACCATTACATCGCAGCTTGAAAAGCGTGGCGGCAAGGCATCTTCCGTCGACGCGGATTTTCTCGGACGTATCCACCTGCGCGACGTGACGTTGCCGCTGAAGGATGGCTCTAACGTTCGTATTGCGTCGGTCGATGGTCGCCCGAAGTTCCTGTTCCTCACGGGGATGCTGAATGCGTCGGGCATCGATACAGAGATCGGAAACTACAAGATTTCCATTCCAAGCGTGGCGATCGAAGACGCCAATTTCGATAGCGCCATGCTGAAGGACACTTTCGGCAATAGCGGTCTCACGCTGCCGGAGCGCGTTGGCCGTTTCTCGGCAAAGCGCCTCACCGCGCAGGAAATCAAGGTCGTCCAGACGGTTGCGAATAACGAACAGAACATTGTCTACAAGGACGTTGCGCTGGAAGATATCAACCTCGGTAAGGTTGCTCGCTATACCGCTGGCAGCACAGATTTCGACTTTACGGTTGAAGTTCCTGACGAAGACGGCGAAAAAGCCACAGACAAAATGACGGGCACCATCGGTGCCGCAGAAGGCAAGGACATAGATGGTGTCTTCCTTGCACGCCTTTATACCGAGAAGGCAGGTCCGGACGACAAGGAGGCCAAGCCGGTCTACGGTCCGTTCTCGGCGAAAAATATCGTCATGAAGACGAAGGATGTGACCTTCAGCTACGATGAAGTTCGCAGCAACGGCTTTTCAGCTCGTATGCCTGCCGTACCATTCACCGAAAGTTTGCAAAAGCTGCAAGCTCTCGAAAAGATGGACGAACCTTCCCCGGCAGAAACGCGTGAGCTTATTCTCCAGCTGACCTCCCTGTTCGAGACGATCGGCAAGGGTGATGTCGAGCTGATCGGCATGAAGATCGAGCCTACCGACGCCTCGAAGGGCAAGGGCGGCATCGAACGCATTGCGGTCGCTTTCGACAATCAGAAGATGGACACGACCATCAAGGGTTTCGGGTTTGCGGAAGGCCCGGATTACATGAAGATGGAAGAAGCTTCCTTGCAGGGCTTCTCCTGGGCGACATCAATCGAAGCGTTGAAAAAGTTTGCGGCGCTGAGCGACGATCAGATTGAGAACTTCCCTTATACGACCATGCTTCCAGAATTCGGTACGCTTCGGATTGTGGGAATCGACGCAGACCTGCCATACGACGAATCTGAAGATGTAGATACAGGCGAAGAAAACGCGGACGATGCGGATCAGGCTGCCACGGAAGAAACGTCGGTTCCTTCGCTGCCGAAACGCATTCAGTTTGCCATGAAGAGCTATGAAGTCTCTCTCAACAAGCCTTACAACGGCATTCCGACCGACGTGCGCGTGGCTTACGAAGATATGTCGCTCAAAGTGCCGGCACAGGGCGATGACGAATTCTACCAGCAGCTTCGCAAACTTGGTTATGACCGTCTCACCATGTCCTCAAATTTCGAGGCCAACTGGGATGAAGCAAACCAGAATCTGATCATCAAGGACATCTCGGTCAGCGGTAAGGATATGGGGTCCGTGTCCATGTCGGGCTTGATGGGGGGCTTCACCAAGGAGTTCTTCTCAGGTGACAAGGTGATGACACAGGTCGCTTTGCTTGGGCTCAAGGCCAAGCAGGTAAACCTCAAAATCCAGGAAAAGGGTATCATCGCCAAGGGCATCAAAATGTATGCCCAGGAAAATAATATGACCGAAGACGAAGTGCGCAGCACTGTGTCTCTGATAGCTGCAGCCGCTCTACAGGAACTGGCAGCGGATCAGCCGCAGTTACAGGATGTTGCGGCGGCGTTTTCTACCTTCCTTGCAAAGCCGAATATTTTCGAGCTGGCCGTCAAGGCGAAAGCCGATAAGGGCATTGGCGCCCTTGAAATGGTAGCTGCGTCGCAGGATCCGCTCACTTTGCTCGACAAGGTCGATATCGAAGCCAAGACGGAATAATCGGCTATTCAATCGACATAAGCGAAACGCCGGCCTTTGGCCGGCGTTCTTGTAATCAGAGCTTCACCAAAACATTACACAAGGGTCATGCCCTTGAAATACAAGGGTCCTAGTAAGCCTCGGAAATAACGAGGCCAACATGACCAGAAAAAATGTCCTGCTTATCGTCGTTGATCAATGGCGAGCAGATTTTATCCCTCACCTGATGCGGGCGGAGGGGCGCGAACCTTTCCTTAAAACTCCCAATCTTGATCGTCTTTGTCGGGAAGGCTTGACCTTCCGCAATCATGTCACGACGTGCGTGCCGTGTGGTCCGGCAAGGGCAAGCCTGCTAACGGGCCTCTACCTGATGAACCACCGGGCGGTGCAGAACACTGTTCCGCTTGACCAGCGCCATCTAAACCTTGGCAAGGCCCTGCGCGCCATTGGCTACGATCCCGCGCTCATTGGTTACACCACCACGACACCTGATCCGCGCACAACCTCTGCAAGGGATCCGCGTTTCACGGTCCTGGGCGACATTATGGACGGCTTTCGTTCGGTTGGCGCATTCGAGCCCAATATGGATGGGTATTTTGGCTGGGTGGCCCAAAACGGCTTCGAACTGCCAGAGAACCGCGAAGATATCTGGCTGCCGGAAGGTGAACATTCCGTTCCCGGCGCTACCGACAAACCGTCGCGCATTCCGAAGGAATTTTCGGATTCGACATTCTTCACGGAGCGCGCTCTGACATATCTGAAGGGCAGGGACGGCAAGCCTTTCTTCCTGCATCTTGGCTATTATCGCCCGCATCCGCCTTTCGTAGCCTCCGCGCCCTACCATGCGATGTACAAGGCCGAAGATATGCCTGCGCCTATACGTGCGGAGAATCCGGATGCCGAAGCGGCACAGCATCCGCTCATGAAGCACTATATCGATCACATCAGACGCGGTTCGTTCTTCCATGGCGCGGAAGGCTCGGGAGCAACGCTTGATGAGGGCGAAATTCGCCAGATGCGCGCTACCTATTGCGGACTGATCACCGAGATCGACGATTGCCTGGGGAGGGTCTTTGCCTATCTCGATGAAACCGGTCAGTGGGACGACACGCTGATCATCTTCACGAGCGATCATGGCGAACAGTTGGGCGATCATCACCTGCTCGGCAAGATCGGTTACAATGCCGAAAGCTTCCGTATTCCCTTGGTCATAAAGGTTGCGGGACAGAACCGGCACGCAGGCCGGATCGAAGAAGGCTTCTCCGAAAGCATCGACGTCATGCCGACCATCCTCGAATGGCTGGGCGGGGAAACGCCTCGCGCCTGCGACGGCCGTTCGCTGTTGCCGTTTCTGGCTGAGGGAAAGCCCTCCGACTGGCGCACGGAACTGCATTACGAGTTCGATTTTCGCGATGTCTTCTACGATCAGCCGCAGAACTCGGTCCAGCTTTCTCAGGATGATTGCAGCCTCTGTGTGATCGAGGACGAAAACTACAAGTACGTGCATTTCGCCGCCCTGCCGCCGCTGTTCTTCGATCTGAAGGCAGACCCGCATGAATTCAACAATCTGGCTGGCGATCCTGCTTATGCGGCCCTCGTTCGTGACTATGCCCAGAAGGCATTGTCGTGGCGGCTGTCTCATGCCGACCGGACACTCACCCATTACAGATCCAGCCCGCAAGGGCTGACAACGCGCAACCATTGATCTCAGGAGCAACCAATGATCAATCTGACCCGACGCGGGATGCTTGGACTTTCAGCCGGTGCCGCGGGTTCGCTCATCCTGCCGCGCTTTGCCATCGCACAGGCTGACAATCGCCCATCGATCACCATTGCCGTGCAAAAGGTGGCGAACAGCAATACGCTCGACGTCCTTCGCGAACAGTCGAATGTCGGCGAACGCGTCTTCTTCTCCAGTATCTGGGAAGCGCTGATCGACCGTGACTGGTTGGGCGGGCTTTCTGCCGTGCCGGGCCTTGCGACCGAATGGACCCGCATTGACGACAAGACCGTCGAATTGAAACTCCGTCAGGGCGTGAAGTTCCACAATGACGACGAGATGACCGCCGAAGACGTTGCCTTTACCTTCGGCAAGGAACGCATGTTCGGTGACACGCAGCCAGCCGAAGGCAAGACGATTTATGTTACGGAGAAAAATCCGCTCGGTCGCGAAAGCAAGGAACTGCCGCTGGAAGTACCCGCGACTGCCCGCCGTTCCTGGCCAGCCCTGCTGGGTGTGGAAGTGGTCGACAAATATACGGTGCGTTTCAAGAACGGTACGCCGGACGTCACCATGGAAGGCCGCATCTCGCGTTACGGCAGCCAGATCATGAGCCGCCGCGGTTGGGAGGAATCCCCAAGCTATCTCGATTGGGCGCGCAAGCCGATCACCACCGGCCCCTACAAGGTTGTCGAGTTTAAGCCAGACAACATGCTGGTGCTCGAAGCTCATGACGAATATTGGGGCGGACGCCCGCCGCTGAAGCAAATCCGTTTCATCGAAGTGCCGGAAGTAGCCTCCCGCATCAATGGTCTGCTCTCTGGTGAGTATCAGTTCGCCTGCGACATTCCGCCGGACCAGATCGAGGGCATCGAAAAGAACGACGCTTTCGAGGTCCAAGGCGGTACGATCCTTAACCATCGTCTGACCGTTTTCGACAAGTTCCATCCGCAGCTTGAAAATCCGCTGGTGCGTCGCGCATTTACCCACGCCATCGATCGTCAGGCGATCGTGGATTCGCTGTGGGCTGGCCGCACGGTCGTTCCGGCAGGGCTTCAGTGGGATTATTATGGCGATATGTTCGTCCAGGGCTGGAATGTTCCGGAATATAACCCCGATCTCGCCAAGCAGCTTCTGAAAGAGGCCGGTTACAAGGGTGATGCAATCCCTTACCGCCTGCTAAACAATTACTACACTAACCAGACCCCGACCGCGCAGATCCTTGTGGAGATGTGGAATCAGGTGGGCCTGAACGTCGAAATCCAGATGAAGGAAAACTGGCAGCAAATCCTGGAAAAGAGCCCGGGACGCGCAGTGCGTGATTGGTCCAATTCTGCGCCGTTCAACGATCCTGTTTCTTCCATCGTCAGCCAGCACGGCCCGAACGGCCAGCAGCAGCAGGTCGGCGAATGGACGAATGAGGAAGCAAACAAGCTTTCCGTCATTCTGGAAACAAGCACGGATCACGCGAAGCGCAAGGAAGCGTTCAAGCGGATGCTGGAAATCTGCGAACGTGAAGACCCAGCCTACACGGTCCTCCATCAGAACGCGACGTTCACGGCCAAGCCGAAGTCATTGAAGTGGAAGGCGGGCACCCGCTTTCGCGATGGACTTCCGCAAGAACAACTGGGCTTGAACCATTTGTAGTAGCGAGCCCGGTCTGACCGGGCTCGCTTGTCCTTCGGGGCTTCCCGCCCCGCCAATGTGAATGAACCAGAAGGATTGCATGATGCCGCTGGTCGAAATTTCCAATCTCCACGTAGCCTTTGACGGTGTGCCGGTTCTGCATGGTATCGACCTCTCGATTGGGCGTGGCGAAGCTGTGGGGCTTGTCGGGGAATCCGGCTGCGGCAAGTCTGTGACCTGGCTGGCAGCGCTCGGCCTTCTTCCGAAGAAAGCGACGATCTCCGGCAGTGTTCTCCTCGAAGGAACGGAATTGCTGACCGCCTCCCGCAGCACGCTCGAAAATGTTCGCGGCGGTCGCGTCGCAATGATCTTTCAGGACCCGTCGAGTTCCTTGAACCCGGTTATCCGGGTGGGGCGACAGATAGAGGAAGCCGTGCGGCTACATCGCGGCCTGAGAGGACCTGCGGCCCGGGCAGAGGCGTTGCGATTGATGGAGCTTGTTGGAATTCCCGATGCTCGTCGACGTATTGATAATTACCCGCACGAATTTTCAGGTGGCCAGAACCAGCGTTTGATGATCGCCATGGCGCTCGCGGGCAACCCTGACATCCTTATCGCTGATGAGCCGACGACTGCCCTCGATGCGACGATCCAGGCTCAAATACTCGATCTGCTGGCTGCCCTGCGCGCGGAAACCGGAATGGCTCTGGTGTTTATCAGCCACGATCTCGGCGCTGTTTCGCAAATATGCGAACGGGTTTCCGTCATGTATGCGGGACGTATTGTCGAGCAGGCCCGGACCGAAGCGCTCTTCGCCGCGCCCCGTCATCCTTATGCGCATGGCCTGTTTGATTCCATTCCGAGCCTTGATGGCGGGCGCAATCGTCTGATCCCCATCGAGGGCACGGTTCCCGAACCCGGCAAGCTTCCACATGGTTGTGCATTCTCGCCACGCTGCCTGAGCGCGAGCGACCTCTGCGCGCGAAGTCTTCCAAGGCTTGGTGTTCCGCAGGACGACGCCGGTGAGGGGCGCATGGTCGCCTGTTTTCATCCCTATCCGGCAGCGTCGTCTTCACTGCCATCAATGCGCGGTCGTGTTTCAACGCAAGCGAGTACAAAGGCGATAGCACAATGACAGCCGCTCTCATCGAAGCCCGCGACCTTGTCAAAACCTATACGTCACGCAAAGGGCTGTTCGCGCAACCAGTTGCAGTTCGCGCTGTAGATGGGCTTTCCCTGTCGGTAGCTCCGGCGACGACGCTCGGAATTGTTGGCGAATCCGGTTCAGGCAAATCCACAACTGGACGCCTGCTTCTCGGTCTGGAAGATCCCAGCGAAGGGGAAGTCACCTTTGAGGGCTCAGCTCTGCCGCGTCAAAAGACGGCGAGCTGGCGCGCTTTACGCGCGCGCATGCAACTCGTTTATCAGGACCCTCTTGCTGCTCTGGACCGGCGGTTACCTATTGGCCGTCAGATAGCCGAGCCGCTGGAAATACACGGCATTGGGACCCCGGATGAGCGGAAAGCCCGTGTCGCCGAATTGATGCGAGCGGTGGGGCTTCGTCCCGATCAGGCTTCACGCTACCCGCATGAGCTTTCCGGCGGGCAACGTCAGCGCGTCGTCATCGCGCGGGCCATCGCGTCCAGGCCGCAACTTATTGTCTGTGATGAACCAGTATCAGCGCTGGATGTTTCTATTCAGGCGCAGGTCGTAAACCTTCTGCGGGATTTGCAGGAACGCGAAGGCATTGCGATGGTTTTCATCAGCCATGATCTGAAGGTGGTGCGCAATATATCGGATCGTGTCGCGGTCATGTATCTGGGCCGTATCGTCGAAGAAGCTTCCTCTGACGAAGTTTTTGCCAAGCCGCTTCACCCCTATACGCAGGCACTCGTGTCGAGCGTTCCTGTCGCGGGAACGCCGCTCAGCGATCGCATCATTCTGCAGGGTGAGCCGCCTAATCCTGCGGCGCGGCCCAATGGCTGTGCCTTTCATCCCCGCTGCCGTTTTGCCGCTCCACGCTGCAGCAGCGAGGTACCTGAACTCCTCGACATGCCAGCGGGACGCAAAGTGGCCTGCCATTTTGCCGGAACCGCGCAGACGGACAATATTCATGCTTAGATTTCTGATGGTTCGCGGATTCCGTGCATTTGTGACCATTCTTCTGGTGGTGACATTTGCCTTTGTGGTGTTGCGCATGTCTGGCGATCCAGCCCAGATCATCATGGGACCGGACGCTCCGCCGGAAGCCATAGCTGCATTCCGGAAGAACTGGGGTCTCGATGATCCCCTCTGGCAGCAATATTTGCGTTATTTCGGAGCCATCGCGCGTGGCGATCTTGGAATATCGATGCGCGACGGTCAGTCTGCGATCACGCTCGTGGCGGAGCGCATCCCTGCCACCCTTCAGCTTACGATACCGGCGTTGCTGATCAAGCTTGGGCTTGGCATTCCCGCGGGAATTTATGCGGCGCTGCACCGCAACAGCTTCATTGACCGGGCCGTCATGGCAACGGCTGTCATTGGCTTCACGTTGCCGAGTTTCGTACTCGGCCTGCTGCTCGTGCTCGTGTTCTCGGTATCGCTTGGATGGTTGCCTTCGGGGGGGCAGGATAGCTGGATGCACGCCATTCTCCCTATCATCACGATGGGACTGGGCGGTGCGGCTATTCTGGCGCGTTTTTCCCGCAGCGCGATGATCGAGATTCTGGGGCAGCCCTATATTCGCACGGCGAGCGCCAAAGGCGTGTCTTGGCGCAATGTTGTCTGGCGGCACGCACTGCCTAACGCGGCTATTCCGATTGTCACGATCGTTGGGTTTATGGTCGGATCGCTGATTGCAGGCGCAGTGGTGGTAGAGTCGCTCTTTTCCTGGCCGGGGGTGGGCAGATTGCTGGTGGTTTCGGTAGCCAATCGCGATCTCGCAATCGTGCAATGCATCCTGCTTCTCGTGGCCGCGACGATGGTGATCTCCAATTTCGTGGTCGATCTTCTCTATGGTTATCTCGATCCGCGTCTGCGTCAGGCGCAGGGCAAGGCGTGAGGCTGAACCGATGACGGATATGATTGCCAATACCGCCGCTGTTTCCACGCAACTGAAAAAGAACCGCAGGCGCATTCCACTGATGGTCATCATCGGATTTGTCTGGATTGCGGCGATGATCCTGATTGCGGTCACCGCAGATTGGATAAGACCGTACAACATCACAGCCTTCGACCTGAAAAATCGCCTCGCGCTGCCCGGGAACGCACAGCACTGGCTGGGAACCGATGAGCTCGGTCGCGACGTGCTTTCGCGCCTTATCGAGTCCATCCGCATTTCGCTGCTCATCGCGTTTGGCGCGACGATCATTTCCGCAGTGTTCGGGACAACGCTCGGTTTCCTTGCGGCCTATTTTCGGGGGGCGGTCGAACAGATTGTGGTCATGCTGGCTGATTTTCAGGCAGCACTGCCATTCCTCATTCTTTCGCTCGCGGTGCTTGCATTCTTCGGAAGTTCGCTCCTGCTGCTGACCTGCCTGATGGGCTTCTACGGTTGGGAGCGTTATGCCCGTATAGCACGTGGACTGGCCGTTTCTGCCAATGCGCAAGGCTACGCTGCGGCGGTTACGCAGCTCGGCGCTACGCCGTCGCGCGTTTATCTCAAGCATATTCTCCCGAATATCGCTTCAACGCTGATCGTGTCGATGACGCTGACATTCCCGGAGATCATTCTGCTTGAAAGCAGTCTGTCATTCCTTGGTCTCGGCGTGCAGCCGCCAATGACCAGCCTCGGCAATATGGTCGGTTATGGTCGCGAGTATCTTACCCGCGCGCCGTGGATCATGCTCGCGCCGTCATTTGTGATCATGTTCACCACGCTGTCGATCAGTTTTGTGGGCGATTGGCTGCGTGACAAGCTGGACCCGACAACCCGATAGGGCCGTCACCTCCGCCAGCACTTGGACCTTGCGATTCTGAAAGCGAGTTGTTTAGTGTGACCTGTTCGAATTTTTATGGGAACTGACTCCTTATGTTGAAGAATATCAATCCATTGCTGACGGGCTCGCTGCTGGAAGTCCTCGCAGATATGGGGCATGGCGACGATCTGGTGATTGTTGATGCCAATTATCCGGCGCAGTCTTCCGGTGTGCACGTGCTCGATTTTCCGGGAATCACTGCGACAGATATGGCTGAGGCCGTGCTGTCGCTGCTGCCTCTAGATGATTTTGTCGACAAGCCAGCGGCTGTCATGCAGGCACCGAATGAAACGCCGGCGATTTTCAAGGAGTTTGAAACCGTCATTGAAAAGGCCGAAGGGCGTAAGATTTCCGTCGATCCAATGGAGAGATTTGCATTCTATCACCGCGCCCGTGACGCTTTCGCGATCATTCGGACGGGCGAAAAGAGGCTCTACGGAAATATCATCTTCAAGAAGGGTGTCATCCGCTCCTGAACCTGTGGCTGATAACTATGCGAAAAAAGCCCGGGCATTGAGCCCGGGCTTTTGTTTGGATTTATTCCTGCGGCTTTTCTGCCTGGCCCTTCATCGGGCCTTTGTGCTCTCCGCCCTTATGGTGCTCCATACGATGGGGACCCTTATGGTGAGAACCTCTGGCGTGGTGCATCTTCGCTGCGCGCATTTCGCTGCGATCAATCTTGCCGTCCTCGTTCCGATCCAGTGCAGCGAATTCCTTCTTGCGCTGGTTCTCAATTTCCGCAAGCGTGACCTTGCCGTCGCCGTTGATATCGAGACGACGCTCCATGCGGTCAGCCGCACGGCTCACAATGCGCTTTTGTGCCAGCGCTTCGATTTCGGCTCGAGAGAGTACGCCGTCGCCATCCGTGTCGGCTGCCTGGAGATCGTCCATGCGTGAGAATTTGTCGAGATCAACGGGGCCATGTCTGACCTTCGTGTCAGTGTTTTGTGCAGCGGTCGTCTCTGTCGCCGGTTTATCAGTATTTGAATTGCTTTTTTCTTGTGCCAATGCGGGTAGGGAAAGCAAAGACGTTGCAATTACAGCGATAAGTGCGGTCTTGGATTTCATGGCTATTTAACTCCATTACTCTTTTACAGGGGCGCCGCTAAATGGCGTGCGAGTAATGTCTGTCATTTTAGATGAACCGCATATGAATGGGCGAATTAATTATCGGTAATGTATCAGAGAGCAATAGCAGCGGTCCAACGAGACCTTTCCTAGGTGTGGGGAATCCCGAAGCATCGAAGCATATGCTCCATAAGGAGGAGTCTGGGTTTATCCAGTCGCTCAGGACAATTTATCAGCGGAAGCGTTTGTTTTCTGAAGAGAAAATGGTGGGTGATGTAGGGATCGAACCTACGACCCGCTGATTAAGAGTCAGCTGCTCTACCAACTGAGCTAATCACCCACTCGCTTTGCCGAGGCGGCGGCCCCGGTGAAGTGAGCGGTTCTATAACGGCCTCTTTTCCACCTGTCCAGCCTCCAACTGCAAATTTTCTGAAAAAAATGACAGATGGCGTAAAAAGCCCGGAAATGCGGGATTTGTAAATTCCCGATTTTGCACGCTACCAGTGTCTCTTTGAAATATGCTTACTGTGGTTGTGGATTTTCAGCGCGTGTTTGAGAATCAAAAAAGGGAAATTCTTGATTTGATTCATTTTTTTCCATTGTGGCGTTGTATGGAGAGCTGGCCGACTCCATATTCGGCGTTGCCCAGTATAATATGTGCGGCGGGAGGTTGAGCGGGGAGTAGGGCTACGCTGCAAATGTCGCAGCCATGTCATCAATTATTGATGCTTGTCTGAGAAGCTACGGCATATAAAAGACTTGATCGGTTGGTAGTCGTCTTGGACAGGAGGGCACCCGTACCGCCCAAAGTTATGAGAGCAAGGCGATTCATGCACCGGAGTTGCCCTTGCCGAATAAAGGAACGGTTCATGTCGTTTCGGAATCCGGTTCGCGGTATTTGAGGACGGAATGGAAAGCATAATAGGCGATCTCGGACAGTTTATTTCCGATCATCGGGCATGGGCTGGGCCTATCGTGGGCATCATCGCCTTTGGCGAATCTCTCGCCATCATAGGAATGTTCATTCCGGCCACACCGATCATGATCGCCATCGGCGGCCTTGTGGGCGCTGGAATCATCGAACCCATTCCCGTCATCATCGGCGCGATCATTGGTGCGGTGATCGGCGATATCATTTCCTATTTTCTTGGCTGGTGGCTGGGCCGTAACATCATCCACAAATGGCCCCTCAACAAGCACCGCAGCGGCGTGGCGCGTGCGCGCCTTCTTTTCCGCCGTTATGGTTTTTCGGCAGTGTTTCTGGGGCGCTTCTTCGGCCCCATCCGCTGCACCGTGCCGATGGTGGCAGGTATGATGTCGATGGACCAGACGCGCTTCCAGACCGCCAATATCCTCTCAGCGCTGGTGTGGGCTCCGGTGATGTTCCTTCCCGGCTGGCTGGCTGGCCGCGGCGCTGGCATTTTTGCCAGGATGGACGGGGATCACATGTTCTGGTTCGTGATCGGGATCACCATCGCCACGATTATCGTGACCGTCATTGGTGTCCGGTTTTTCAAGGCGCGTCCGCGCCGCGAACGCAAGCGTCGCGTTCATGTGTCACCGGCCGAATAGTAATCTCTTGTGCGGCTGGTTTCCGTCTGCATAATAACGAACGATATGTTCCATATGACAACCGGTATTCGCTGAGGCGCCGAGCTTCACATTGCCCGATATAAGGTTCATCGCGCTTTATGCCCGACGACAGTTCTGACGATTCGTCTTCCCGAAGTCCGGATTCCCTAGAGGGACGTTCCGGGCTTCCTGCGCGTTGCACAACTCCCGACAATCTCGCCTGCATGGGGCTCGCCTGCATGGGGCTGGTCCGCTCAAAGTGGTCCGGCGAGCACCTGTTTGCAGCGTTATTTCCATTCACTGTTTCTGCTGAACTTTAAAGGAGCCGACATATCATGGACTGGTCCATGGACTGGATTGCCGACCCCAATGCCTGGATAGGTTTGGTAACATTGGTGGTACTCGAGATTGTTCTCGGTATCGACAATCTCGTCTTCATCGCCATTCTCGCCGACAAACTGCCGCCGCATCAACGCAATCGTGCACGGTTGATCGGCCTCAGTCTGGCGCTTTTGATGCGCCTTGTGCTGCTCGCCTCCATTTCATGGATCGTTGCCCTGCGTGAGCCTTTGGTCACGTTGATGGAATTATCCTTCTCCGGACGCGATATCATCATGCTGATTGGCGGTCTCTTCCTCCTTGCAAAAGGCACGATGGAGCTTCACGAGCGTCTGGAAGGAGCACATGGACCCAAAAATTCCAAGGTCGTGCATGCCGTATTCTGGCAGGTGATCGTTCAGATTGTCGTGCTGGATGCTGTGTTCTCGCTGGATAGCGTCATTACCGCAGTGGGCATGGTTCAGCACCTGCCGGTCATGATGTTTGCCGTCGTTATCGCCATCGCGGTGATGATGCTTGCTTCCAAGCCGCTGATGGACTTTGTCAACAAGCACCCCACGGTTGTCATCCTCTGTCTTGGCTTCCTGATGATGATCGGTTTCAGCCTGGTCGTGGAAGGTTTCGGCTACCATATTCCAAAGGGCTATCTCTACGCAGCTATCGGCTTCTCCGTACTGATCGAAGCAGCCAACCAGATGGCGCGACACAATCGCGAGAAGCTGGTCACCACCAATGATCTGCGAGAACGCACGGCAGGCGCGGTCTTGCGTCTGCTCGGCGGCGGGCGCGGTGAAAACCCGCTCTCCGATACGGTTGACGTAATTGCTCAGCAGACGGCGGCCAGCGATGTCTTTCTTCCGGAAGAAAAGGAGATGATCCGCGGTGTGCTGGATCTGGCTGATCGGCCTGTACGCTCCATCATGTCACCACGCAATGAGATCGAATGGCTCGACCTTGATGAAGACGCGGCGGAACTTGACGCAGCTATTCGCAAGTTGACGCATTCGCGCGTCATCGTTGCGCGCCGTCAGGTGGATGAATTCGTCGGTGTGGCTCTGGTCAGGGACCTTCTGCTGGATATAGGTGACAAGAAACCCATAGACTGGGATAAAACCGTGAAGCAGCCGCTGGTCGTGCATGAGAATGCAAACGTGCTCCGCGTCATGGAGCAATTGCGTAACTCTCCTGTTCAGATCGCGGTAGTGGTGGACGAGCATGGCTCATTCGAAGGCGTTGTGACGCCGACCGATGTTCTTGAGGCTATCGCTGGCGAGTTTCCGGATGAAGACGAAGAAGCGGCTGTCGCTCAGTCGGACGGGAAGGGCGGCTATCTCGTTGATGGTTTCACCGATATTCGCCGCTTGAGCGGGCTCTTGGAGCGCGATCTGGTTGACGAGGCTGATCGCTATACGACGCTCGCGGGCTATGTCCTCTGGCATCTGGGACACTTGCCCCTGGGAGGAGAGAGCTTCGCCGCTGACGGGCTGGAGTTCAAGATCGAGTCGATGAATGGCCGTCATATCGGCAAGGTCCGCATTTCGACGCCCGTCGATTACGAGGTGTGATTGGAACAGATTTGCGGGCCAAACGGTTTGGCTCGCAAATTATTTCATGATGTTAACTCCCATAAAATAAGTAGGTTATTGACAAATTCCCGGAAGCCTACAAAATTAACCTGTCGTTCATTGTTGCGGCGAAAGCGCGGCAATATCTGAGCGTGAGGTGATGAGGAGGCTTTGGCATGAAGCGAATAGTTCAATTGGTCGCTACTAAAATGAAGAATGCGTTCTTGCGTATTCCGACCTTTCTTGAGCAGCCATGGCGCGAAATGAAGCTGAATGCCGAGGAAATTGCAGCCCGCCGCCGCAGTCGGGTCGAGCGTGGCGAGCATAATTTTCTCTGGTGCTGGCAGCATCGCGGTTTCTGGTAAATCCGCGCAAGCGCGTAAAGTTTTGAAGGCAGGAGAGGGACGGCTCCTGCCTTTTGCATTGCATTTTATGGTTTTGCCCCAGGTGAGAATTATTTTCTCATGCCAGCAAATGGATTGGGTGCAGGTTCCATGAATGAATATGAAAGTAGTTTATATATTTAAATCAATGATTTAGATTGATTTTGTCTCTTCTCTCGTTAGATTTGTTTTCCGAAAACAATCCAGTTTATAGCGCTTCTCGCAAACGGCGCGGTGGGGATGGGTCTAATGAGAAAAATTATCCTATATGCGGCGGTCGCGCTCGGTTTGGGCTCTGCCCCTGTTCATGCGCAGGAGCCAAAGGAAATCCTCAACGTTTCCTATGACATCGCGCGAGAGCTCTACGAACAGGTCAACAAGGCCTTCATCGCCGACTGGAAGACCAAGACCGGTGAAGATCTGACTGTCAACCAGTCCCATGCCGGCTCGTCGAAGCAGGCGCGTTCCATTCTGGAAGGGCTTGAAGCTGACGTCGTGACCTTCAATCAGGTGACGGACGTGCAGGTCCTCCATGACAAGGGTAACTTGATCCCGGCGGACTGGCAGAAGCGGTTGCCCAACAACTCGTCGCCCTATTATTCCTTCCCTGCGTTCCTCGTACGTGAGGGGAATCCGAAAAACATCAAGAATTGGGATGATCTGGCGCGCGACGATGTCAAGGTGATCTTCCCGAACCCTAAAACGTCGGGCAATGCGCGCTACACCTATCTTGCTGCGACCGCTTACGCGAACGAGGCGTTCAAGGGTGATCAGGCAAAGGTGCATGACTTCATTGGGAAGATTTTCAAAAACGTTCCGGTCTTCGACACGGGCGGTCGCGGGGCAACGACAACATTTGCCGAGCGTGGCATTGGCGACGTGCTGGTGACTTTCGAGGCGGAAACGCGCGGGACCGAAAAGGTGCTGGGGCTGGACAAGTACGATGTTGTCGTACCGGAAGTCAGTTTGCTGGCAGAGTTCCCGGTTACGGTCGTGGATAAGGTGGTAGACAAGCGGGGATCGCGCAAGATCGCCGAAGCTTATCTCGACTACCTCTATTCACCGGAGGGGCAGGAAATCCTGGCCCAGAACTTCAACCGCGTGCATGACAAGGACGTCATCGCAAAGCACAAGGATATCTACCCTGATGTGCGCCTTGTAACGGTTGAGGATGCTTTCGGTGGCTGGGAGAAGGTGCAGAAGGAACATTTCGCCGAAGGCGGAGTGCTCGATCAGCTTTTCAAAGGCAAATAATAAAGCCAACTGGCGATCCCGGGCGGGGTCGCCTCGCATTTTGGAAAATCCAGTGGCGCTTCTAAGCATGAAACGTAATTCGGTGTTGCCGGGGTTCGGGCTGACCCTCGGCTGCACCTTGCTTTATCTGGCCGTGATCGTAGCCTTGCCGCTGTTGGCAATGATCCTGAAAACGGCGAGTCTCGGCTGGAGCGACTTCTGGAATATTGTGACTTCAGAGCGGGCGCTGGCGACTTACAAGATCACCTTGAGCGCCGCTGCAGTGGCGACCGTGTTCAACGGGTTGTTCGGTCTTCTGCTGGCCTGGGTACTGACGCGATATGAATTTCCGGGCAAACGTCTGATCGATGCCGCTGTCGACCTTCCTTTCGCGCTGCCAACTGCCATTGCGGGTCTGGCGCTGGTAACACTGTTTGCCCAGAACGGCTGGTTCGGACGGTTTCTTGAACCGATCGGCATAAAGGTCGCTTACGCACCGCTTGGCATCATGATCGCGATGTTCTTCACCAGCATCCCGTTCGTCATCCGCACGGTCCAGCCGGTCCTGGAGGATATGAGTGCCGATGTGGAAGAGGCCGCACGCAGCCTTGGTGCCAGTTCGTGGCAGACGTTTTCCCACATTATCTGGCCGACGATCTTTCCCGCTTTCCTTGCAGGCTCGTCGCTTTCCTTTGCGCGCAGCCTTGGCGAATTTGGCTCAATTGTCTTCATCTCCGGCAATCTGCCCTTCGAAACCGAAGTGACATCACTGCTCGTTTTCATCCGGTTGGATGAGTATGATTATCCAGCCGCGGCTGCTCTTGCATTCGTGATGCTTGTCACGGCTTTTGTCATGCTTCTCGTGACTAATCTCATTCAGGCAAGGCAGCTTCGTTATGCAGAACGCTAGCGCAAGCATGCAGGCGCGAAATTCAGGGCCAATGCGCAGCCTGTTGATCTGGCTCGCGGCCCTGTTGTCGGTCATCTGTATCGGGGCGCCGCTCGCCGTCATCTTCTCCTATGCCTTCAGCAAGGGAGTCGATGTCTTTTTCAGCGAGATATTGAAGCCGGATACATTGCATGCGGTCTGGTTGACCATTCTGACGGCAATTGTGGTCGTGCCGATCAATATGGCATTTGGCGTCTGTGTTGCATGGCTGGTAACCAAGTTTCGGTTCCCGGGGCGGCGGTTGCTCATTACTTTCGTCGAAATACCGTTTTCCGTGTCACCTATCGTGGCCGGTGTGACCTATCTCTTCCTCTATGGATCGCAGGGTTTGCTGGGGCCGTTGCTGGAGTCCTATGACATCAAGATCATGTTCACGGTCCCGGCGATTTTTCTTGTCAGCCTCTTCGTGACTTCGCCTTTTGTGGCACGTGAGTTGATCCCGCTTATGGAAGTGCAGGGGAGCGATGAAGAAGAAGCGGCCCTGACGCTGGGGGCCAACGCCTGGCAGACCTTTTTCTATGTCACATTGCCCAATATCAAATGGGCGTTGCTTTATGGCGCGGTGCTTTGCAATGCACGTGTGATGGGGGAGTTTGGGGCAACGTCGGTCGTTTCGGGCGCAATTCGCGGCAAAACCAATACGCTGCCCCTGCAGGTGGAGCTGCTGTTCAATGACTATAATGTCGCCGGTGCTTTCGCCGCAGCCTCGACGCTGGCATTGATCGCACTTGTGACGCTTGTCTTGAAGATACTGCTTGAGCGCAGACAAGGTGCCTGAAATGAAGAGCCGCCCATTCGAAAAATGGGCGGCTGGCGGTCACGCTGCTTGGGAAAGCGTGTTGTTTACAGGTTCTCTGTGAAGAGAGGAGGCGAGGATAATCCCCTCAGGCCAGCGGCTGAATCCGCTTGCCACGTTGATGTGACCGGCATGACCAAGATCGACAAAGCCCGATCCCCACACATGCGAAAGCGCTTCAGCCTTGGCAAAGCTCATATATTCATCGTTGCGACTTGCCACGACGATGGAAGGAAAACCCAGTTCACGGCGGGGCAGCGGAGCAAAGCTCTGGAAGCGGCTATCCTTGCGGGCCATGGTCTCGGCGTCGGCCGGTGCAACGAGAAGTGCACCCGCCACATGAGCGGCCGATGGGCGGCTAGCCAGATGTGCGACGAGCGCACAGCCCAGACTATGGGCAACCAGAACTGCGCCGGGATTTTCAGCCAGCTTGGCTTCGAGCGCGTGCATCCAGTCGGATAGAACGGGATAGTGCCAGTCGTCCTGTTCGACGAGCAATGCTGACGGATCGTCATGCAACCATTGGCGCTGCCAGTGGCCTGCTTCCGATCCCTTGTAACCGGGGATGATCAATGTCGCAGGCATGCGTTTTTTCCTCTTGGATAAAGCCTTGGGAGGGCGTTCAATTTCGCAATGTCGATGCTTCTCGAAACTGGTTCCAAGATAGGCGGCGTCAGCCGCTATTTTAAGGAAGATAAATTCAAATAAGGGCAGAGTTTGTGAAAAATATACTCTGCCCTGGGTCCGCTCCTATTTCTGCTGTTTTTCGTTCCAGCGCAGCAGAAATTGGGACTTTTCGAAAACCAGTACCACCACGAGCGACATTGCGAACGGAATAAGCAGGTAGAGCAGGCGGAAGACGATCAGGGCGGCCAGGACATCGGCCTGATCCATGTCCGGCAGACCTGTGAGGAAAACGAGCTCCAGGACACCGAGACCACCGGGAGCGTGCGATATCAGGGCTGCCGAAAACGAGACCAGAAAAATGCCGAGAATAATGAGAAATCCGGGATTACCGGCTTCGGGCAGGGCAAAATATATGATGCCGGCGGCGCCGATCAGTTCCAGAGGAGCGACGATGAGCTGTTGCACAACCACCGACATGCGCGGATATTCCAGACGGAAGCTGCCGATCTTCAGCGGGCGCAGGCCCAACCAGCTGCCGAAGACATAAACCAGCACGAATGCCAGCATCAAAAGAGCAATAACGATAGAGACCGTCGGTGTCAGCTCCTCGTTGAATCGCATCAGAATGTGCGGTTCGAGTAGAAGAACGACGCTGGAAGTTATGATGACGCCAAGAATGAACGTGAAGGAGCAGAAAGCGATGAGAACGGCGATTTCACTGCCGGGCATGCCTTGCGAGGAGTACGCTCGATAGCGCACCACGGCGCCGGAGACGACGGAGGCCCCGATATTGTGCGACAAGGCGTAGGTGGTGAAAGAGCAGAGCGCGATGAACAGCCAGGAGATTTTGCGCTTGAGATGCAGGAGCGCGATACGATCATAGCCTGCAAGCGAACTATAGGCGAGAAGCGCGGAGCCAGCCGCAAGAATCCAATGATGGGTGCGGATGGCATAAAAACTGTCCAGAACATCATCCAGCGAGATGCTGCGAAGCTCTCGATAAAGGAGCCAGACCGAAATTCCAACTGCGCAAATGCCTACGACCGGCCAGATGTAATCCTTTGCTTTCATCAACCGGTCACCACGCCTTCATGCTTCATATCATCCCCTTTTTTGCCCATAATATCGGTTGTTCCGTCCGATATTATCCCCATTATGCCTGTCTGAGGGGCGCCTTCCGAAACGGTGTCGGCGTTTTTCCTCTTGATCTCGGTGCCGATTGCCTTCGCCATGGCGGCTGCAATTTCTGCTTCTCCCAGAATGACAGAATTGGCGCCAAGATCATGCAGATATTGTGCTTCTGCCTTCGAGCAGGCGCGCACGACGATGTTGATTTCCGGGTTGGCAGCTCGAGCCAGCGCTGTCACCCGACCAGCCTCAAAGGCGTTGGGTATCGCGATGACTAGATTTCGAGCAGCTGACGGATTGGCGGCCTCCAATATTTCCGAATCGGAGGCATTGCCGGTAATCGCCTCAATGGCTTTATCCTTCAAAGATGCGCTGACTTTCGGCGAATCTTCAATCACGAGGAAAGGCGAAGTTTGCGCCTGCAATCCTTCTGCGATCCCCGCACCGATTTGGCCATAGCCAACGACAATCGTGTGTCCGACCAGCAATGTTTGCGGTAAAGGCTCGGGCTCGGAAATGCTGGGTTCGACATCGCTGTTGTCACCAGCTGTAATTTCGCCCTTGCTCCGCTTCTCGATCCATGGCCGCATCCGCTCTGCCACGATGAACATGACCGGATTGAGGAAAATCGAGAGGATTGCGCCAGCGAGAATGAGATCGCGCCCCGCCGGAGGGAGTAGATTGAGGCTGACGCCCAACCCAGCAAGAATGAAGGAGAACTCACCGATTTGCGCAAGGCTTGCGGAAATGGTGAGCGCCGTGCTGATCGGGCGACGGAAAGCGCGAACGATAAAGAACGCCGCAACCGATTTTCCGACGAGAATGATGGCGAGTGTTCCCAGTAGCGGGAGCGGATCGCGAACAAGGCTCATCGGATCGAACAGCATGCCGACGGAAATGAAGAACAGCACCGCGAAAGCGTCGCGCAAGGGGAGGGATTCTTCCGCTGCCCGATGGCTGAGCTCGGATTCGCTCATCACCATGCCGGCGAAGAACGCGCCCAACGCGAAGGAAACGCCAAACAGATGGGCAGCGCCGAAGGCAACGCCCAGTGCTATGGCGAGCACACCGAGACGAAACAGTTCACGCGAGCCGGTCTGGGCCACGACGTTGAGAAGCCACGGTATGACCTTGCGCCCGACTATGAGCATCAGCGCAACGAAGACAATGACCTTGGCAATGGTGAGAAGAATGATGCCGCCTATGCCGAGGCCAAGCCATGAAACAATTGGATCGCTTGCTGCCGTGCCTTCAGCGCGACCGGTGACGCTGGCAATGGCCGGAAGCAATACCAGGGCCATGACCATGGCGAGATCTTCGACGATCAGCCAGCCGACGGCAATGCGCCCACGCTCTGTATCGATCAGGCGGCGCTCCTGCATGGCGCGGAGCAGGACGACTGTACTGGCGGTTGAAAGGGCCAGGCCGAAAACCAGACCCGCCTGAACATCCCAGCCGAGGGCCAGGCCGAGGCCCGTGCCAAGTGCGGCGGCGGCGGCAATCTGCGCAAGCGCGCCGGGCACCGCGATGGCTTTGACGGAAAGAAGATCCTTAAGCGAAAAATGCAAGCCCACACCGAACATCAGCAGGATGACACCGATTTCGGCGAGCTGAAGGATGAGGTCCTGATCTGCGACGAAGCCGGGAGTATGGGGACCGGCAATAACACCGGCAAGGAGATAGCCAACGAGAGGCGATATTTTCAAACGGGTGGCTATCGCACCGAAGATGAAGGCCAGGCATAACCCGATGACGATTGTCGCAATCAAAGGCGTGTCATGGGGCATCAGGTGCCTTCCCCCTCTGGCTTCTCGGTTTTTGCATGTGGATGCCGGGCAAGGACTGAGCCTTGCCCGGCGAATGATTTTATTTCTGCGCTGCAGCGCTGTCTTCGATAGCCTGATGGGCTTCCTTCCGGTGCTGCCACCAGTTGCCCAGCAGAAGCAGAATCGGAGCAGCGATGAAGATCGACGACGACGTTGCGATCACGATACCGAACAGCATCGGCACGGCAAAATTATGAACCGCGCTGCCACCCCAGATGGCCATCGGAACCATACACAGGAATGTCGTCACCGATGTATAAATACAGCGCACGAGCACCTGATTGATACTCATGTCGACGATCTCGCGCAGTGGTTTTGATTTATAAAGGCGCATGTTTTCACGCATGCGGTCATAAACCACGACCTTGTCGTTTACCGAGTAGCCGATGGCGGTCAGAAGCGCTGCGATGGCGGTCAGGTTGAAGTCGAGCTGGAACAGCGCGAAAAAGCCGACCATCTTCGTGGTGTCGAGAATGAGCGTGATGATCGCTCCCATCGCGAAGAACCACTCGAAACGCCACCACAGATAGATGAGCATACCGAGTGCCGAAAGGACAACGGCGATGAAGCCGGAACGGGCCAATTCGCCCGAAACCTTCGGACCGACGACTTCCGTCCGTTCGATCTTCACGCCGGGATCAAGCTCGGTTACGGCCTGGCGCATCTTGTTGACGGCGGCCGTCTGCGCTTCTTCGCCACCATCCTGACGCTGCACACGGATCAGTACGTCATTCGGACTGCCTGCAGACTGCAGTGCTACTTCACCAAGGCCAAGCGCGCCAAGCTTCTCACGCAATTGTGCCAGATCGGCAGGTTGTGACGTGACGATTTCCGCCTGGATACCGCCCTTGAAATCGATGCCGTAATTGAGACCCGGCTTGAAGAACAGACCAATCGAAAGGATGGACAGGACGATCGAGACGCCGATGCCGACGAAACGGGCGTTCATGAAGCTGATGTTCGTCTTTTCGGGAACGAATTTCAGGAATGGCTCGATGACGAGCACCTTCAGCTTACGCTTGCGTACGTACCAGGCCATGACCATGCGCACCAGCGTCACATCCGTGAACATGGAGATCGCGATACCGAGCATCATGGTGATGGCAAAGCCGCGAACCGGACCCGTGCCGAACGTGAAGAGCAGCAAGGTTGAGATCAGGGACGTAACGTTCGCATCCACGATGGTGGAGAAAGCGCTGTGGAAGCCCTTGTCCAGCGCCGCCATGGCTCCGAGGCCTCGGCGCGTTTCTTCACGAATACGTTCGTTGATGAGAATATTGGCGTCGACCGCGATGCCAATACCGAGAATGATACCGGCAATACCGGGCAATGTCAGCGTTGCCCCGATAAGGCTCAATGCAGAGAAGGTGAGCAAGGTGTGGAGCAGCAGCGCCACGTTCGCAATGGTACCCCAGACGCCATAAAGCAGCTGGATGAAGACCGCAACAAGCACAAAGCCGACGATGCCAGTGATCAGGCCCATCTTGATAGCGTCACCGCCAAGATCCGGACCAACGGTTCGTTCTTCGATAACGGTAAGCGGAGCGGGGAGGGCGCCAGCGCGAAGGAGCGCGGAAAGGACAACCGTGTCCTGGACCGTGAAGCTGCCGGAAATCTGGCCCGAACCGCCGGTGATCGGTTCGCGGATGACCGGTGCGCTCAGCACCTTGCCATCGAGCACGATTGCGAACGGACGATTGACGTTCTTGGTCGTAATGTCCGCGAACTGGCGGGCACCAAGGCTGTCGAAACGGAAGGAGACGATCGGCTCATTGGTGCGCTGGTCGAAGCCCGCACGCGCGTCAGTGAGACGCTCGCCGGAAAGGGCGATCTGATCCTCGATCGGGAACTTGATGTTCGGGTCCTTGGAATCCGGCATGATCGTTACGCCGGGAGGCGGCGGATCGTTCGGATTGGCATCAGCAACCATGTGGAAGCTCATCTTCGCCGTGCTTCCGAGAAGCTGGCGAAGCTGTGCCGGGTCCTGGAGACCGGGAAGCTGAACGACGATGCGATCCGAACCCACACGCTGGATGGAAGGCTCGGCAACGCCGACCTGGTCAACGCGCTGACGGATGATTTCGAGGCTCTGCTGGAGAGCGGCGTCGAGACGGTAGTTGAAGCCCGCCTCGGTCAGGGTCAGACGCACCTGGTTGTCGGTCGAGGCGACATCGATGTCGTTGATCGCAGTGCCGAAACCGCTGGTGTTGACCTGCGAGATCAAGGTGCGCAGTGCAGTTTCCGCCTTGGAACGCTGATCGGCGTCGGGAATGGTGACGACAACGGCATCGCCAACTGCGCGGATGGACTGCGGCTGGATACGCTCGGCGCGCAGCTTGCTGCGGGCATCGTCCAGCAGGGTCCGCAGACGGTCCTTTTTCAGACCAGCGGCATCAACTTCAAGCACGAGATAGGAGCCGCCGCGCAGGTCGAGACCGAGCGTGACCTGACGCTTCGGGAACCAGGACGGCATCGCGTCGAGGTGCTTCTGGGTAAAAAAGTTGGGCAAGGCGATGATAACGCCGATCACAACGATCAGGCTATACAGCGCAACCACCCATTTCGAAGTACGCATGGATTAAGGTTCCGGTTGGTGCGCCCCAATTGCCACTAACTGAGTGGCGGTGCGGGCTTTGTTTATTACGGGCGTTAGGATTGGTAAGGGCCAATCATCAAGAATGGCGTATTATGCGCTTTTCGGAGGCGCACGGGCAGAGCCAAAATGTCTCTGCAAGACCGCGAGACGCGGGAAATTCTGCGCCGCTTCGGCTGATTTCGTCTCTGGCAGTATCACGCCTGCCGAAGCAACAAGCAGGGCCGCCCCGGTGCCATCGAGATAAGCTGTCTTGATTTTGGCCGCTATGGCTTCGATCAGGATTGCCCGCATGGGCTGGGGTGAGGGAGCGGACTGCTGGCGAACAGGTGTCGCCGGACTGCCTTCGACCTGTCTTGCTACGATCCCGCCGGCATGGCTGCGGGCTGCATCCTCATCAATGGACGAAAAATCGACGGCAAAGAGAAAAGCGGTAAAAGACAGAACGCAGGTCACGAACAGCATGAAGCCATGCCGTTTGTGCTGTTCCGTGTTTGTCATCCCCTTCATCAAATCGCCAAGACTTTCTCTAGAGTCTATCCGTGGAGTCGAGCCAGCTTTTCACACTCATTGCGAATCCTCATTAATCATTTGTGTTCGCGGGAACAAGGAAATACTGGCATCACGGCTTGTCTTATACGGTATCTGTCCGCTTCCTACGCGCGGTGAAATCTTGTAAACAGCCACGCCTTGCATCCGTTTTAGGGCGCTTTATGTTGAAACCATGTCTTGTTTAACGGCAGAATTGAATTGGCATATTCATCGACGTTTCGTGTTCTTGCATTTTCTCTTCTGATCGGCGTTCTGTCGCCGGGGAGCCTTGCGCCCGCCATCGCACAGGACAGTAAGCAGCCGACACCGGCTGCGACGCAAGCCGCACCAGTTGCGGCTCCCCAAAGCAATACAGCCCAGCAAACGCCTGCTGTCACTGATCAGCAACAAACGCCGACGCCGGTTTCCAGTGTCGTCAAGCAGCAAAGGCCCGTTATCGACGATCTGAAGCAGCAGACGAAACGGATCAGCGATCAGCTTCCCAAGGCGGCTTCAAACGATGAAACGCTCGCCAACCTCAAGCTCCAGCTGGATTCTCTTTCAAAGAAGCTTCTTGATGCCGGTGTTTCATTCCGTCCGCGTCTAAGCGAAATCAACACGCGGCTGGAACAGCTGGGGCCAGCGCCGTCGGGCGATCAGCCGCCTGAACCGGCCATCGTCAGCGAAGAACGTGCCCGGCTGACCTCCGAAAAGGCGGAAATCAATGCGATTGTCGGCGAGACGGAAGATACGTCGCTTTCCGTCAACCAGATGTCCGCAAAAATCGGGGATATGCGCCGGGATCTTTTTGCAAGGACGCTTTCCCAGCGCGTGAACATCGACACGACGCTTGGGACTGAGGTTGCATCGGCGGCGAGCTCTCAAATGGTATCGCTCTGGCGCATCGTCCAGTCATGGTGGCGCTTTGTAAGCACGTTCAAGCTCAATTCGTTTCTCGCCGCCGCCTTTTTTGCGTTCGTAGCCGCGTTGGTCATCCAGCTGGGTGCGCGGCGCGTTCTGGGAACGCTGTATCAGCGTGATCCAACGGTGGAGTCGCCCTCCTATCTGAGCCGACTGTCGGTGGCCTTCTGGTCTACGGTGATACCATCGGCGGCTGTCGGTGTATTCCTGGCGACCACGTACTTTTTTCTGAATTATTTCAATGTCTTGAGAACCGACATTGCATCTCTTCTCCAGTCACTTTTTCTGGTGCTCGGGCTGGTTTTCTTCATCCACAGGCTGGCATCCGCCTGCATCAGCTCTGATATGCCGCAATGGCGGCTGGTTCCGGTCGCGCCACGTCCGGGACGTGTTCTGGGCTGGCTGATAACGGGAACGGCGCTGACAAGCGGGCTCGATTCCTTCTTCGGAACGGTCAATCAGATACTTTCCTCGCCGCTGTCGCTGACGATGGCGAAAAGCCTGCTCGCTACCGTAATGGTCGGTGTCCTTATTCTGGCAATTGCTTTCCTGAAGCCCGTTGAGCGCGAAAAGGATGGCATTGTCCGGTCGTGGCCGCGTGCGTTCAGAACGTTCCTCATCATATTGGGGCTTTTGCCTATTCTGACTGCTGTCTTCGGCTATATAGGCATGGCGCGCTTCATATCGCAGCAAATCGTGGTGACGGGCGCATTCCTTGTGACCATGTATATGGGTTTCCTGACCGGGCGTGCGATTTCCGAGGAGCAGGCTTTTGCATCCAGCCAGATCGGCAGGGCAATGCGGGAGCGCTTTCATTTCGATGACGCGACGCTGGATCAGCTTGGCCTCGCAGCGGGCATCCTGATCAATCTCGTCGTGGCGCTGATCGGTATTCCGCTTGTTCTGATGCAGCTGGGCTTCCAGTGGGCGGAACTGAAAAGCACGTTCTATCAGCTGATGACCGGCTTCCAGATCGGCAATATGTCAATCTCGCTGATGGGGCTGCTGTCAGGCGTGCTGCTGTTTGTGATCGGTTATCTGCTGACGCGATGGTTCCAGAACTGGCTCGACAACAGTGTCATGGCGCGCGGGCGCGTCGATTCCGGCGTACGCAATTCGATCCGCACGGTCATAGGCTATGTCGGTCTCTGTCTGGCGGCCTTGATGGGGATATCGGCAGCCGGGTTCAACATGTCGAACCTCGCCCTTATTGCTGGTGGTCTTTCACTCGGTATCGGTTTTGGCCTGCAGAATATCGTTCAGAACTTTGTTTCAGGTCTCATCCTGCTCGCCGAGCGTCCCTTCAAGGTCGGCGACTGGGTGGAGGCCGGCACGGTCAGCGGTATCGTCAAGAAGATCAGCGTGCGTGCAACGGAAGTCGAAACTTTCCAGAAGCAGTCGATCATCGTGCCCAATTCGACGCTTATCAATGGTAACGTTGGCAACTGGACCCATCGCAACAAGCTTGGACGCATCGATATCAACGTGCAGGCCTCCTATACTGCGGAACCGCGCCGGGTTCATGCATTGCTGCTGGAAATCGTTCGTGGCCATCCATCAATCTTGAAGAATCCGGAGCCTTTCGTCGCTTTTCAAAGCATGAACGATTCACTGATGGTTTTTGATATCTATGCCCATGTAGCCGATATTACATCGACCGGCGGCATCAAGAATGAGCTGCGTTTCCAGATCGTCGAGCGTTTCCACGAAGAAGGACTGCATCTGTCGTCATCCTCGACCGATCTCGTCCTCAGCGTGCCGGAAATCGAAAAACTTTCCGGGTTAATGCAGCAGGAAAGAGAGAATTCGTCTGCGGTCAGGACAAAAAAGGCAAGTGCGGAAAAGCCGGAAGCCAAGGACAAGGACGATGATCGCGCTTGATGAACATTGCGTTCAGTTGCAGTTCAGTTTTGTCCGCTTATAAAGGGCTGTCTCAGGGCAATAGGGCTCACGCGACAGAGGATATATCGCAGCGGGAGCGATAGAAAGGTCGGGACGATATGAACACAAATCAGCTCAACAGTTTGGGCAAACTTGTTCTTGGTGCAGCAATTGGTTTTGCGGTCTCGACTGGCGGCGCCTACGCTGCCCAGATATCCAATAATGATAGCGGCCCTCAGACGGTTGTGGTTACGGAAGGCGCTTCCAAGCGCGAAATGATCGTCGCGCCGGGTGAGACGGTGGATTTCTGCGCTTCAGGTTGTTTTGTGACCTTTCCCAATGGGGATCGTGAAGCATTGACCGGTGATGAAAAGATCACGATCAGCGGTGGCAAGGCAACACTGAAATAACAATTCCTCCGGTAATAAAAAAGCCGAGGCGACACCCTCGGCTTTTCTTATTAAAAGTGTTCAGCTTCGAGGTTTCAAGTTTTCCGGATCGTAGAGCGGTTTATAACCGATAGAGCGCACTTCGACCGGATAAGTCTCACCGAAATATTCCACGCTCAATTTGCGGCCTTCCTGGCAATAAGCCCAGGGCAGATAGGCAAGAGCAATATTCTTGCCGATGGTTGGGCCATAAGCGACGGATGTGGTGAAAGACCGGCGGCCCAACTCGTCGACAAGCGTCTCTCCCGTTTCAGGGTCCTGTACCGGCATGATGCCGACCGGATAACGGGCCACGCCGTTCTTATCGAGATTGTCAGTCATCACCAGCGTGCAGAGCATCGCTGGCTGGTGCTCGCGGGCGCGGTATTCCAGATGCTTTGCCTTGCCGCGGAAGTCAGCTTCCTTGACCTTGGGACGGGCAAGATCTGCTTCCAGAAGATTGTATTCGGTCAGCAGATCGGCATTCTGCAGGCGCAGGCTCTTTTCCATGCGGCGCGTGTTGGCATAGGTTTCGACACCAACCGCAATCACGCCGGTGGAGCGAAGCGCATCCCAGACGGCGAGGCCGTCTTCGTAACGCATATGCAGTTCCCAGCCCTGCTCGCCGACATAGGAAATGCGGAAGGCGGTAACGTCTTTGCCTGCAATCCTGATAGGCTTGATGGCAGCGAACGGGAAGTTTTCCGCATCAAGGCCTTCCGGGTTCTCAACCACCTTTTTCAGGTTTTCACGCGCATTCGGACCCCATATGCCGATGGTGACGTATTTTTCGGTCACATCAATGATGGTGACGTCAAAGCCCTTATCTTCGGCTACGCGGCGCATATAGTGGAAGTCACGAGGCCCGGCATCGGCGCCATTGATCATGCGGATACGATCAGCCATGCGGATTGCCGTGAAGTCGGCGCGCACCATGCCTTCGTCATCGAGGAAGTGGGTATAGATACCCTTGCCGATATTGGCGTCGCCGCCAATCTTGGCGGCACACAGCCACTCCATCAGTTCGACATGGTCGGGGCCTTCGATATCGTACATGGCGAAGTGGGAGAGATTGATGATGCCGCAGTTTTCGGTGAGTTCGAGATGTTCGGCATTGGAAACGCGCCAGAAATGGCGGTTGTCCCATTCGTTCTCGCGCACCGGTACGCGGTCGCCGTATTTCTCCAGCAGGTGCTCGTTGGCGGCATAGCCATGCGCGCGCTCCCATCCGCCCAATTCCATGAAATAGCCGCCGAGTTCGACTTCTCGTTCGTAGAATGGCGAGCGGCGGATGTTGCGGCCCTTTGAAAAGGGTTCGCGCGGGTGAACTGCCGGATTATAAACCTTCATCGCGGTTTCCGTGCAGCGGTCCCAGATGTACTGTTCCGTCATCTGATGCGGATAAAAGCGCGAATAGTCGATGGCGTGATGGTCGATGGATGTGCGGCCGTCGGTCATCCAGTCGGCGATGAGTTTGCCCATGCCGGGACCGTCCTTGACCCAGATGGCGACGGCATACCACAGGCCGCGCACCTTCTGGCTTTCGCCCATGGATGGACCGCCATCGGTCGTGACTTGCAGGAAGCCGTTGAAGGAGTGGCTTTCATTATAGCCGAGTTCGCCCAGAATGGGCGTCAGTTCGATTGCCCGCTCCAGCGGTTCCAGAATCTGGTCCATTTCGAGGTCGCGCTGCGATGGCGAGAGACGCGCTTCGTGCTTTTCCAGAAGGTCACGCGGATGGCACAAGCGCGGGTTCTTTTCTTCGTAATAGCCCCATTCGATCTGTCCGCCTTCAGCGGTTTTTGGATCGCCCGTATCGCGCATATAGGCCGAGTTGCCCTGATCGCGCATGAGCGGCCAGCCGATTTCCTTGCCCGTTCCTTCGAACTCGGTATAGGGACCGAAAAATGTCAGCGGATGATCGATCGGCATGACGGGCAGGTCTTCGCCAACCATTTCGGCAATCAGGCGGCCCCAAAGTCCCGCACAGATGATGACATAATCGGCCTCGATGGTGCCACGATGCGTGACGACGCCCTTGATGCGACCGTTTTCCACGATCAGCGACTGTGCAGGCGTGTTGGCGAAACTCTGCAGCTTGCCTGCGGCCTCTGCCTGATCGATCAGCTTGCCGGCAACGGTCTGTGAGCGTGGGATAACCAGGCCGGCATCCGGGTCCCACAGGCCGCCTTGAACGAGGCTCTCCTCGATGAGAGGGAACTTTTCCTTTATCTCCGCCGGTTCCATCAACCGCGCGCGGGTGCCGAAGGCCTTGCCCGATGCGACCTTGCGCTTGATTTCGTCCATGCGGGCATCGTCGCCAACGCGCGCCACTTCGATACCGCCGACGCGCGCGTAATGCCCCATCTTTTCGTAGAAATCGATGGAATAGAGCGTCGTCCAGCAGGAAAGGAAGTCGTGGCTCGTCGCATAGCAGAAGTCTGACGCATGGGCTGTCGAGCCGATGTCGGTCGGAATGCCGGATTTATCGATGCCGACGATATCATCCCAGCCCCGCTCGATCAGATGATGTGCAACCGAAGCCCCGACGATACCGCCCAGCCCGACAATCACAACTTTCGCCTTCTTAGGAAACTCTGCCATTTTATGCGACCCTAGTTGGTATTTTCACAAAACCATAGTCGTTGGCTGGCCGTGACATTTGCCTTTATACGACATATTCGCAGCGCCAGACGACTGCATGGCAGCTTCTGGAAATCGCCGAATGGCGGAAAGATGCTGTTCTGTTCGCGACGTGTTCGCCCATCCGAGGTGGCACACAGCACGCCTTATGAAATTGATTCCGAAAAGAACTGTATGGTTTTGATTTTCTTTCGAAAGCCGGAAGTGCCGGGCCCTCCCGTTCAAGAGCCGACACCGTTCCCGTTCGATATCGTGCTCAGGCAGCGACGAGCATTTTGCGCTCTGCACGTTCCTGTTGCGGCGAGCGCCCATAGAGTTCCCGGTAGCATTTGGAAAAATGCGACGCGGATACGAAACCGCAGGCAACTGCAACCTCAACGACCGGCATGGACGATTGCAGCAGCAGGTGCCGTGCCCGATCTAACCGGATTTCGAGGTAATAGCGCGCCGGAGATCGGCCCATTTCCTGGCGGAAAAGTCGTTCAACCTGCCGGCGGGACAGGCCGATCGTATGGGCGACATTGATCAGCGCCTGCGGTTCCGAAAGGTTGGCTTCCATCATCTCGATAATGGTCAGTACCTTCGAATTTTGAATGCCGAGGCGGGCGCGCAGTGGCAGGCGCTGGCGATCCTGTGGGCTGCGAACACGATCGGTCAGGGCCTGCTCGCAAATCTTGTTGACCAGGTTCGCGTCGAAATCGTCGCCAATCAGTTTCAGCATCATATCGAGAGAAGCTGTTCCACCGGCGCAGGTGTAGAGGTTGCTATCCACCTCAAAAAGATCGGCATAGACTTCCGCCTTGGGGAAAGCCTCCGAAAAACCCGGAAGATTTTCCCAGTGAATTGCGCAGCGCTTTCCGGATAGAAGTCCGGCTGCCGCCAGTATGTGGGCGCCGGTACAAAGCCCGCCGACGGCAACACCGCGATTATACTCCTCGCGCAGCCACGCAAAGACTGATTTGTTCCTGAATTCTTCTACGTAGACGCCTGAACAGACGAACACCATCGATGGACGCTGTTCGCGCTGTAAAAAGCGCCGCTCGTCTTCTAGCGATGCGTTGACAGCGCATTCCACGCCATTGGAGGCCGTCACCGGCTTTCCGTCGACAGATGTCAGTCGCCAACGATAGGCGTCATAGCCCAGCATTCGATTTGCAATGCGCAATGGCTCGATGGCCGTTGCGAAAGCAATCATCGAAAAATTTGGAACAAGAAAAAAGACAATAGACCGCTTAACCGATGAAGCCTGGATCATGCCCGATCGTTCCCATTCTCGAAGGCTTTGGCCGCGGTTCCCGACGCAGCTGAGGCCTTGTGTCTCCGTCACGACTCCGGGTCATTTGGGGCCCGGTTTCTATCCGGTCGCTTTCAGACCGGCGATCTTGTCGCGCATACCCGGATTCACAGGGGGCAGGTGATGACGCAAACAAGATAGTGTTCTATTGAGACACAGAACGGGTAGGTTGCAAAGTGCGGCTAAATGCCTGCCGCGAAAAGGTATTTCAATGTCGGGAAATTGAGGGCGGGCCGCATGGTCGCCCTCAATCGATTTCAGTTTTTGCGCGGGAACTCGGCCGGATTTCGCGGGGTGCCGGCCAGCCGGTCATCCACGTTGGGCCAGCCAATATCGTGCAGTATGTGTTCAGGCAATGATTCCAGCACCCGGCGGCTGCGCTTCACGCGTCCCTCGTAAGCCCAGATTTGCAGCTGCTGCCGTACTCTGGAGTGAAGTTCCAGAAGCCATGACGGCGCATTTGTGACGGTCCAAGTTGGCAGGAAGCGAACTGTCGCCGCCTTGCCATGGGAAGCGGTTTGGCATTGAACGGTCATTTTCTCTCTCCTCGTTCAGAAAGTCCGGTTGATGCGTTCGCTGCAGCTCGCCTTGTTGATGCTCTGAATATGTATTCCGCTTGACGTTCAATCAAACGAAATATAGAAAGGATTAAGATCAGAAAATTTGAACAAAGTGCTAGAAACGGAGTCCGTCATGACAGCGCCCGTTCAACATCCCCTTCCGATGCTCGATATTGATGTGTTGCGCACATTTGTGGCGATTGCCGATACCGGAAGCTTTTCTTCAGCGGCGAACGCGGTGTTCCGCACGCCGTCTGCTGTTTCGATGCAGATCAAGAAACTGGAAGAACAGCTGGGAGTTGCGGTTTTCGACCGTGACGCGCGTTCGGTCACGTTGACCAGCGATGGTGAGATTCTGCTCGGCTATGCGCGGCGTCTTCTGGCTCTCAATCGCGAAGCGGTGTCGAAATTCGTTGCGCCCACGGTGACCGGCGTGGTCCGGTTGGGCTCGCCGGACGATATTGGCGAATGTGTCCTGCCTCTCGTGTTGAAGCGTTTTTCTGAAAGCCATCCGGGGGTAACGGTCGATGTGGTGATCGACCAAAGCAGCAACCTGCGCAAGCGGCTGGACGAGCGCCGACTGGATGTGACGCTGATCAATATTTCCCACACCGTGCCCAACAAAGGCGATGTGGAAGTTCTGCTGGACGAAGAACTGGTATGGGCAGGCGCCAAGTGTGGTACGGCTTATCGCCGGGACCCTTTGCCGCTCTCCATATGGGAAGAGGGCTGCGCCTGGCGGGGCAATGCGCTTGAAGCGCTTGAAAGCAGCGGGCGTCCTTATCGGATCGCTTATATGAGCTCACACTCAACCGGGCAGCGGGCGGCGATCATGGCTGATCTTGCCATCGCGCCTTTCGGTAAAACGCTGTTGAGTGAGGGAATCGTTGCTTTGGGGCCTGAGCACGGCCTGCCTGCTCTTGGCCGCTATCAGCTTGGCATGGTTGTGAAACCGGAAGCCGGTCCGCATATTCAGGTTGTCGCCGACCATTTGCGAAGTGTTTTCGAAGGTTATCGTCGCTCCGGGCGGTTCGAGACCTTCCGTGCATGCTGATGAAGATCGCAGTTTATTGGGATAGGACTAAAGCATTCTCTTGCCAGTGAAAAACGCTGCGCTAGATTTCTTGTGTGACAGCCGAGTGAATCGGCTTCACCGCCAGCTGCCGAGCAGGGGCTTGTATGCGGCGGGAGGCATAACTGGTTTGAATAGGCTTGGAACTCTAGGCGTCTGCTCCTTCAAAAGGGCAGAAACGCGCATCCCATTGGAGAGACTGTCATGAAGCTGACCCGACTTGTCCCATTAGCTATCGTTCTCTGCGCATTTACGCTCGCCTCCTGCGCAAACACGGTTCGAGGCGTTGGCCGCGATGTAAAGAGTACCGCACATGCGGTCCAGGATACCGTAGAATAAAGAACAAATGGCCCGGGAAGACCCGGGCCATTTCGCTACGGCACCAGAAAATAGCTGACCGTCATATGCTTGTCGGGCCGGGTTTTGTATACAACGTCCGTGGTTACGATGTTTTCATCAGGCACGGCTATATTTGCGTTCTGCAACAAGGCGGCAATGCGCTCATTTGGTTCAGCCCCCCCAAACCACATCACGAGGACAGGTGGCGTCAAATGCGCTCTGGTATCCGGTGTTTCTGGGTGCACTACTCGTAAGGCAGAATCAAACAATCTGAAATTGCCCGGTATCTGGGCATTGTCCGTCAGGATCGTCTTGAATGGGCCTTTCGCCTGCACTTCCTCATAAAGATGTCGATAGTCGAGTTGGCCGTAAGGCGGTGAGCCGGAGCCGTAGGTCAGATTGTAGCTCAACACCGGCGGAACAATCAGCGCGGCAACAGCGCTGACGACGGCATAGTCGATCAAAGGTCGATCTCCGATCCGATAACGCCCCATAAGGCTCGCCATCAGTGCCGGAGTCAGAAACAGCACTGGCTGCAGCCAGCGGTCTTTCACGTTATTCGCACCGGTCGCCACAACACCCACAAGCACAATAACCAGCCCGACCAAGATGAGGAGACGGAGAAATTTTTCGCCGGTGGTCAGCGAGGTTGCGGGTGCGGTACGTTTTCTCCAGTGAATAAGCGCGATAATGCCAGCAATCGCGATTGCAAGGATCGAGAATAGAAATGCCGCTTCAATGAGGCTTTCGACGCCCATCAGCCTGTCGAAGAGCAGATTGCCGGAAGCGCCGATCTCAAACTTGCTCGCACGCGCCATGACACTCGATTTGTGCGCCAGCATCCAGGTCGCGGTTGGCCCGAAGCAGATCGCGAATGCCAGAACCGTTACGAGACTAAGCCTGGAGAGCAGTATCCGGCGATATTCGGGCATGAGAAGGCCCGTCACAATCAGCATGATCAGGAAAAAGGACGCGTTGAACTTGCCGAGAAGTGCCGCAGCCATCGCGGCGCCAAGAGCGGCAGCAGACCCCGCGTGACGCGCCCGCATATGCCAGGCAAAGGCGAGAAATGCCCAGCCACAACCGGCGGTACCTGCAACTGAATGCGTCAATGCGCGCTGCGATTCCCATCCGATTTGCGGAATGAGGAACAATCCGAGCATGCTGGCCGACGCAATCATGCGCGAAAAACCGAGCAACTTCATCGCGCCGTAAACGCTGAGGAACAGGCTTGCGAGAAGGCTGAACTTGACGATCTGCAGCGTGAGCATCGAGGTGCCGAGCAATGACGCCGCCAGGTTGGTAATCCATGTATAGAGAGGGGGTTGCGATCCGCCATAGCCCCAGTCCAGATAGCCGATATTCGCCAGCTGTTCAGCGTCATCGAGACCGGCACCGTTCGAAACAACAGTGACAAGAACGGCCTGAAACGCAAAATAGCACAGCACGAAAATGACAGCCACGGGCAGGCCGAAGAGTTTCCTGTCTGCGCTGGAAACAGCGGTGGCTGATCGTTGTGCGGTCAAACTCATTGCCCCGAATAAAATATGGCCTGTGCAGGCGCGCCAGTGGAGGCACACTGCATTTCACAGGATTATGTCCGGATTTCAATCGGACGGCTCAAAAAGCTTTGTAACAAAGGCGTGTAATTGGGCAATCACGTGGGGGCAAGAGGTCTAGGCTCACGACCCAACAATTTAATGGAGACCAGCAATGGAAATGACAAAAGCTGCGAGCCTCACACCATTTCCGTCAAATTAACAGTTCCTGAGCCTAGTGCTGATACGGCAGTATTTTCAGGCCAGGAACGGCAAAAACCGCGCTGCCAAAGGTGCACGGTTTTGCCAATTACGCATGGCATCTCCGCCGAACAATACACTGGCGGGATATACTGAGCTCCGGTACGCAGTACCAGATCCGGAGCGTCGAGCCGGTGTGAACCGCCTCTTGCTCCTTTCTAGCTCAACATCGTTACCGTACGGTTATCAGACACTTAAGCAAATCTAAACAATGCAAGTTTTTTGCATGGGGATTTGTTTACCTTGCTCCAGATTTAGCGCGCAGATAATTGATGATGCCTGAAAAGTCTTCGCCGCCGTGGCCCTCGCTGGCGAAGAGACCGTAGAGTTCCTGCGCATGTGCTCCAAGCGGCGTTTCAGCGCCAGCGCTTTGAGCGGCTTCCTGAGAGAGCTTGAGGTCTTTCAGCATCAGGGCTGCGGCAAAGCCGGGTTTATAGTCTCGATTGGCAGGCGACGTAGGAACGGGGCCGGGAACAGGACAATAGGTCGTCAGCGACCAGCATTGCCCCGATGAGGTCGAAGCCACGTCGAAGAGGGCCTGATGTGAAAGCCCCAGCTTTTCCGCAAGAACAAAGGCTTCGCTGACACCGATCATCGATATGCCGAGTATCATATTATTGCATATTTTTGCGGCCTGTCCCGCGCCATCGCCACCACAATGCACGATTTTTCCGGCCATGGGCTGTAGGATCGGTTCGCCGCGCCTGAACGCCTCGTCGCTTCCGCCAGCCATGAAAGTCAATGTGCCTGCGGAAGCGCCCCCGGTGCCGCCGGAAACCGGCGCATCGATGGAAAGATGTCCGTGGCTTGCGGCCAGTTCATGTGCCTTGCGCGCCGAATCCACATCGATTGTCGAACAGTCGATGAAAAGTGAATCTTTGCGCGCCGTTGGTGCAATGTCTTCATAGACGGCGAGAACATGCTTTCCCGCCGGCAACATGGTGATCACCACGTCCACGTCAGCAACTGCGTCCTGGGCGCTCGAGGCGACCGAGAGACCGTTTTTCCTTGCTTCATCAAGATGTTGCGGCAAAAGGTCGAAACCGCGCACGGTGTGACCGGCTTTCACGAGGTTTGCGGCCATTGGCCCGCCCATATTGCCAAGGCCGATAAATGCTATTTTGGCCATAATGAACTCCTCCCTTGGCGATTATTAATTCAGTCAGCGCCCGATCATCTGGCGTGCAATGATGACGCGCATGATTTCGTTCGTGCCTTCGAGAATCTGGTGCACGCGCAAATCACGGACAAGCTTTTCGATCCCGTATTCATGAAGATAGCCGTAGCCGCCGAAAAGCTGGAGCGCTTCGTTTGCTACATCAAACCCCGTGTCCGTGACGAAGCGTTTGGCCATCGCGGACCATTTTCCTGCGTCATGGGTTTTACGATCAAGCTTGCTGGCTGCGGCATAGAGAAGAAGACGCGAGGCCGAGAGTTCGGTTTCCATGTCGGCCAGACGGAATTGCAGCGCCTGAAATCGGTCAATCGTCTGGCCGAATGCCTTGCGCTGGCTGCAATGTTCCAGCGACTTGTCGAGCGCTGACTGTGCGCCACCGAGCGAGCAGGCAGCGATGTTGAGCCGCCCCCCATCAAGCCCTGCCATTGCGATGCGGAAACCGGTTCCTTCCTCACCTAGAAGATTTTCAACCGGAACGCGGCAATTATCGAAAATGACGGTTCTCGTCGGCTGCGCATTCCAACCCATCTTGAATTCATTGGCGCCGAAAGAAAGGCCGGGTGCATCTTTTGGCACAACGATGGTGGAAATTCCCTTGGGACCGTCCTCGCCGGTACGCACCATTGTCACATAGATATCTGTTGCGCCAGCACCAGAAATGAACTGCTTGGAGCCGTTGAGAATATAATGGTCACCATCGCGCGTGGCGCGTGTTCTGAGCGCTGCAGCATCCGAACCTGATCCGGGCTCTGTCAGGCAATAGCTCGCAAGCGATTCCATCGACGTGAGCTTCGGCAGAAAGCGTTGCCGCTGTTCTTCGTTTCCGAAAGTGTCGATCATCCATGCGGCCATGTTGTGGATGGAGACGAAGGCCGAGAATGAAGGACATGCGGTTGCCAGCGCTTCGAAAATGAGCACCGCGTCGAGCCGTTTCAACGCCGAGCCACCTACATCTTCACGCACATAAATGCCGCCCATGCCGAGCGGTCCCGTCTCTTGCAATATATCGACGGGGAAATGCTTGTCACGATCCCACTGCAATGCATGCGGCGCGACACGATCACTGGCGAAGGCTCGCGCCATATCCTGAATGGCAAGCTGATCTTCGTTCAGTTCGAACTGATTCTGGTCGGCAGCATCCATGGTTTCCTCCCTGTAGCACCGTACCCCTCCGCCGAACTAGATCATAACCGGGTGAGGCTGCCAACGCTCCATTGGAATAATGTTGCTCACATTTGTAATAAACTGATGCGCATTTTTGCATAGAAGGTGGCCGAACGGCATGCCGTTGCCAGCGCCTCGAGTTTAAGCTACGCACCTTTCCATGGCACGCGCAATCATGTTTCAAGGTACGGGTTCGGACGTCGGCAAAAGTGTTCTTGTTGCCGGATTATGCCGCGTTGCACGCAATCGCGGTCTCAAAGTCAGACCGTTCAAGCCGCAGAACATGTCCAACAATGCGGCAGTCAGCGATGATGGCGGAGAAATCGGCAGGGCGCAGTGGCTGCAGGCTCTGGCTTGCGGAGTACCGTCGTCCGTCCATATGAACCCGGTGCTCCTGAAGCCGCAGACCGACATGGGCAGCCAGGTCGTCGTACAGGGGCAGGTGCGAGGCGAGGCGCGCGGGCGCTATTATCAGGAATTGAAACCGCAGCTCATGGCAGCGGTCATGGAATCATTCGCTCATGTCAGCGAAGGCGCAGACCTTGTGCTGGTGGAGGGGGCTGGATCACCTGCCGAGATCAATCTGCGTGCTGGTGATATCGCCAATATGGGATTCGCTACGCAGGCCGATGTTCCGGTCGTTCTCGTCGGCGATATAGACAGGGGCGGAGTGATCGCTTCTCTTGTAGGGACGCACACCATTCTTTCCGAACAGGATCGCGCGATGGTTCGCGGGTTCCTGATAAACAAGTTCCGGGGCGATATTTCGCTTTTTGATGACGGGCTGGCCGCGATTACCAGGTTTACCGGCTGGCGTTCATTTGGGCTGGTGCCTTGGCTGAAAGCAGTGTCGCGATTGCCTGCCGAGGACTCGGTTGTTCTTGAACGTGCTGTGGCCGGGCACAAGAAGGCGCTTGTGGTCGCGGTGCCGATGTTGCCGCGCATCGCGAATTTCGATGACCTCGATCCGCTGAAAGCTGAGCCGGATGTGGAAGTGGTCATGGTGCCGCTCGGTTCGAGTATTCCCGCCAATGCGGGTCTCGTCATTCTGCCCGGAACCAAGTCTACGATAGCTGATCTGATGGCGCTTCGGGACAATGGCTGGGATCGGCAGTTGTCCGCCCATGTGAGACGGGGTGGTCACGTGCTGGGTATCTGTGGTGGATTTCAGATGCTTGGTCGCCACATCAGCGATCCTGCTGGTATCGAAGGGCATGTGCGCGACATCGATGGCCTCGGATTTCTCGATATAGAAACGGTGATGGCGCCTGAAAAAGTGGTCCGCAATGTGCAAGCGACTTCTTGTCTGCACAATGTACCGCTGGAGGGCTACGAAATCCATATCGGTCGCACGACCGGACCGGATATGGCGCGGCCTTTCGCCCGGTTAGCTGAGCATCACGATGGCGCGATATCGCTGGATGGCCGGATTATGGGAACCTATCTCCATGGTGTTTTCAATGCGGACGAATTTCGGCGAAAATTTCTGGAGAGGCTTGGTGTGCGAAGCAGTTCGGTAAACTATCGCGTCGGCGTCGAAGATGCATTGAATGAGCTGGCCGAAGGACTGGAAGAATGTCTCAATATCGACGCGTTGTTTAATTTGAAATGAGATTGCAGATATTCTGCCGCGATTGACGCCGGTGGGGCGAAAGCCTAATATCAAACCATGCAATAGGTTTTTGTCGGGACGAAACCCGGCGATACCAAAAAGGGAATGCGACGGACGGACCCAATCCGGGCGTCTTTATCGCAGCCGACCCCGCGACTGTAGAGCGGAGAGGGATGAGGCAAACCGGATAACCGGTAACCACTGGAGGCAAAAGGCCTCTGGGAAGGTAGCTTCAATCCCCGCGACCCGTGAGCCAGGAGACCTGCCTGTTGCGTGAGGCATTGAGCCCGCACCCCATGGGAGGTTTTTCCCTGCTGCCTGCACGGAGGTTGTCATGGCTGCACGTACTCAGAATTCTGTTTCCAGCACACTCGCAATGCCGCTCGCTGCCCGTCTGGGCACGGCTGTTGTTTCGCTGCTTCTTGGCGCGTTCCTGATTTACGGCGTAGGGCTTGCCCATTCCGATACGCTGCACGATTCGGCACACGATACGCGCCATTCCTATGGTTTTCCCTGCCACTGAGCAGTCGAATAGCTGTCAGAATTGAAGTTGAGCAAAGCTTGATGGTGGACGGCCATCAGCGCGGAATTGCTATTGGGGACAGAAATGTTGATCCGTTATTTGCTGGCGACGCTCGCCGCCGGTCTTCTGGCCGGGTTGCTGGTTACGCCTGCCATGTATCTGAAAACAGTGCCTTTGATCCTGCAGGCTGAAACTTTCGAAGGAACTGGTGGTGGCCATAGCCACGGCGAGGCCGCACCGCATGATCATGGCGCTGTTACCTTAGATGCCGAAGAGGAAGGTGCCGAACTGCCGTTCGGACGATTGGGTAACACGATCCTTGCCAATCTTGTTGCGGGGGCTGGCTTTGCCCTGCTGCTTGGCGGCGTGGCGTTGCTGCTCGGACGTCGTATTACCGTGCAGAATGGCATTTATTGGGGCGTTGCAGGCTTCTTCGCGGTGGCATTTCTGCCTGCGTTGGGGCTCTCGCCGGAGTTGCCGGCAATGCCTGCGGCCGATCTGGCAGAGCGGCAGCTCTGGTGGATTGCTGCCGTGGTGCTGAGCGGTCTCGGTATATATCTCGTCGTGTTGCGTCAGGAAATTTGGGCGAAAATCCTGGGGCTGGTTCTGATCGCTGCGCCACAGCTCTATGGAGCACCGCATCCGGAAGATATCTCGTCTCCCGTTCCCGCGCTGCTTGCGTCGCAATATGCGGTCGCCTCGCTGGCGACCAACTTGTTCATGTGGGCGGTGATCGGCCTCGCGCTCGGCGGGTTCATCCAGCATTATGCATCGTCCGAGATTGAGGGCTGACGAAAATGGCTTCGCCGGGAAAATCGGTTCTGGTCCTTGGCGGAGCCCGTTCGGGTAAGTCGTCCTATGCCGAGAAAATGGCGCAGTCCTCGGGGCTGCAGCCGCTCTATCTTGCAACAGGGCGCGCCTTCGACGACGAAATGGAAAACCGCATTGCCATTCATCGGGACCGACGTGGATCCGACTGGCAGACAGTAGAAGAGCCGCTCGATCTCGTCAGTGCACTCACGCTGCATGTTGCCGTAGACCGGTTCGTGCTGGTCGATTGCCTGACCCTGTGGCTGACCAATCTGATGATGGCCGAGCGCGACATAGCGGCAGAGACGGCAGGACTTGTCGCCATGCTGCCTAACCTCGCGGGGTCTGTGGTTTTTGTTTCGAACGAAGTTGGGTTTGGAATCGTGCCGGAAAATCGCATGGCACGGGAATTTCGCGACCACGCAGGCTTTCTGCATCAGGCAGTGGCCGCGGTTGCGGATGAAGTTTATTTGATAGCGGCAGGGTTGCCGCTGAAGATGAAGGGATAAATCAATGCAGGGACAGAAAATTCCCGCAACTGTTATCACGGGTTTTCTTGGGTCGGGCAAAACGACGATGATCCGCAACCTGCTGGAAAACGCCAACGGAAAACGCATTGCATTGATCATCAATGAGTTCGGTGATCTCGGGGTCGATGGCGGTATTCTGAAAGGCTGCGGTATCGAGACCTGTCGCGAGGAAGATGTGATCGAGCTCAACAATGGCTGCATCTGCTGCACTGTTGCCGATGATTTCATCCCGACCATGACCAAGCTTCTGGATCGCGCTGATCGCCCCGATCATATCGTGATCGAAACCTCCGGCCTTGCCTTGCCGCAGCCGCTGGTCGCGGCTTTCAACTGGCCGGAGATCAAGACGCAGGTGACTGTCGATGGCGTGGTGACGGTGATCGATGCCGCAGCTGTTGCCGAAGGTCGTTTCGCTGATGACCACGACAAGGTTGATGCCCAGCGGGCAGCGGACGAATCCCTTGATCATGAAAGCCCCTTGGAGGAACTTTTTGAGGATCAGATTCATGCAGCCGACCTTATCGTTCTCAACAAGGCCGATCTGATCGATTCATCAAGACTGGAAGGCGTCAAGGCCGATGTCGCCGAGCGTTCGCCCCGCCGCGTGAATATGGTTCCTGCGAGCTTCGGCAAGCTTGGCGCCGATGTTCTGCTCGGTCTTGGTGTCGGCACTGAAGACGATATCGCCAACCGCAAGTCTCACCATGAAATCCATCATGCAGATGGACACGAGCACGATCACGACGAATTCGAGAGTTTTGTGGTTGAAGCGGGTTCTGTCGCTGATCCCAAGCTATTTGCGGATAAGCTGAAAGCGGTTATCGCGGAACATGACATTCTTCGTCTGAAGGGCTTTGTCGATGTGCCGGGCAAACCGATGCGTCTGGTTGTGCAAGCAGTCGGCCCGCGCATCGAGCATTATTTCGACCGTCCATGGGGCAAGGATGAGGCGCGCTCCACGCGACTGGTCGTGATCGGGTTGCATGACATTGATGAGGCGGCCATCGCCAAGGCAGTGAAAGACGCCGGCTGACCGATGCATCTTCTCCTTGCACAGAAAGGAACAATCAGCGACGGCAATGAGGCCGTCGATCTCGGCCAGACGCCGGGAGAGATATTGTTCCTTTCCGCCGCCGATACGGAACTGGCCAGTCTGGCGCAGGCGCACAGGCTCGCGCCGGATTTGCCGAGTTTGCGGCTGGCCAATTTCCTGACCCTCACTCATCCCATGTCGGTGGATGCCTATGTGGAGCGTACGGCCAGACATGCGAGCCTTATCGTGGTGCGCATCATTGGCGGTGAGACCTATTGGCCTTACGGGCTGGAAGCGCTGCATGCCTGCGCCGTCAATCATGGCATCAAGATTGCCGTATTGCCGGGAGACGACAAACCGGACCACGGGCTGGACCGGTTTTCGACCATCTCTGCCCAGGATCGAAATGAACTCTGGCAGTATCTGATCGAAGGCGGGGCAGCGAATACGGGCGCATTTCTTCAATATTGCGCCGCGCTGATTTCAGGTTCCGAGAAGCCGGAGAGTGCCGCACCTCTGCTCAAGGCTGGTCTGTGGTGGCCGGGAGACCATGTATCGTCGCTGGACAGCATCCGCGAGCACTGGAGCGACGCAAAAGCACCTGTCGCTGCCATCATCTTTTACCGGGCGCTGGTGCAAAGCGGACAGACGCAGCCCGTCGATGCGCTGATCGCATCGTTGCAGGCAAGGGGCATCAACCCGCTTCCGATATTCGTCTCAAGCCTCAAGGATCGATTGTCAGCAGCCGTTGTCGATGGTCTGTTTGAGGATTGTCCGCCGGATATCGTATTGAATGCCACGGGATTTGCGATTTCTTCGCCGGGGGCCGAGCGCAAGCCGACCGTGCTCGACAAGCGCGGCAACATGGTGCTCCAAGTCATCTTTTCCGGTACGCCGAAGTCCGTCTGGGAATCGTCGCAGCAAGGGCTGCTGGCGCGCGATCTGGCGATGAATGTCGCCTTGCCGGAAGTGGACGGGCGCGTGCTTTCACGTGCGGTTTCCTTCAAGTCGGCCAAACAGTTCGACGCGGCAGTGGAGGCGAATATCGTTGCCCACGAGCCGCATGAAAACCGCGTGGATTTTGTGGCGCGACTTGCGGCAAACTGGGTGCGGTTGAAACGGAAATCACCCGAAGAAAGACGTGTTGCGCTTATTCTTGCGAATTATCCGAACCGTGACGGGCGGCTTGGAAACGGGGTAGGGCTCGATACGCCAGCCGGGACGGTCGAAGTCCTGCACGCGATGGCGGATGGCGGCTATTCCCTCTCTGACCTGCCGGTGGACGGGGATGCTTTGATGCGCGCCCTGACGGCTGGTCCGACCAATGCTGCGCGTGACGGGCGAGAGATACGCGAAACGATTTCACTGAATCAATACAAGGCTTTCTTCAAAAGACTTCCCATTGCGATTCAGAAAGAGATTGAAGATCGCTGGGGTGCGCCGGAAAACGATCCTTACTTTGCGAAGGAACTTGTCGCTTTCGCATTGCCATTAATGCGGCTGGGTGAAACCTTTGTCGGTATTCAGCCCGCGCGCGGCTACAATATCGATCCGAAAGAGACATACCATTCGCCCGATCTGGTGCCTCCACACGGATATATTGCCTTCTACGCGTTTCTGCGCGAGGTCGCAGGCATTGATGCCATTGTGCATATGGGCAAGCATGGAAATCTAGAATGGCTGCCGGGAAAGGCGCTTGCGCTGTCCGAAAACTGTTATCCTGAAGCCGTGTTTGGTCCCACCCCCCATATCTATCCTTTCATCGTGAATGACCCCGGAGAAGGCACGCAGGCCAAGCGTCGTGCCGGTGCGGTCATCATCGACCATCTGACGCCGCCGCTGACACGCGCCGAAAGCTATGGTCCGCTGAAAGATCTGGAAGCGCTGGTGGACGAATATTACGAGGCCTCCGGTGTCGATCCTCGCCGCCTGCTGGGGCTGAAAGGACAGATACTCGATCTCGTGCGCGACATCGGGCTCGATCGGGATGCGGGCATCCACGATCATGACGATGAAGACATGGCTTTGCAAAAGCTCGATGCCTATCTCTGCGATCTGAAGGAAATGCAGATACGCGACGGGCTGCATATTTTCGGACTTGCACCTCAAGGCAGGCTACTGACTGATCTTCTGGTCGCGCTGGCCCGGGTGCCGCGCGGTGTTCCGGTTGCGCTCGGTGGTGCGCCGGGCGATCAAAGTCTCCAGCGGGCAATCGCTGCGGATTGTGGACTTGGCGAAACATTCGATCCGCTCGATTGCAATATGGCCGAAGCCTGGACCGGGCCCAAACAGGAACTCCTGTGCGTCGCAAGCCCTGCAACGTGGCGCATAGCAGGCGATACGGTGGAACGTATCGAACTGCTGGCCGCGAGTTTTGTTGCGGGTGAAACGGACTGCCCCGAAGACTGGTCGCAGACGCGGGCGGTGCTGCAATCCATAGAGGAGCATCTGCGCCCCAGGGTCGTTTCATGCGGGCCTTCGGAGATAGACGGGTTTCTTGCCGCACTCGATGGGCGATTTGTGCCGCCGGGACCCTCCGGCGCGCCGACGCGTGGTCGCCCCGATGTACTGCCGACCGGTCGCAATTTCTTCTCTACCGACAGTCGGGCCGTTCCCACTCCGGCGGCATGGGAACTTGGTCGCAAATCGGCCGAACTCCTGATCACCCGCTACACACAGGATCATGGGGAATGGCCGACGTCTTTCGGCCTGACCGCATGGGGCACGTCGAATATGCGTACCGGCGGCGATGACATTGCGCAGGCCTTGGCGCTGATCGGCGTCAAGCCGCTCTGGGATATGGCGTCACGCCGGGTGACGGGATATGAAATCATTCCGATTGCAAAGCTTGGCCGTCCTCGGGTCGATGTGACGCTGCGCATTTCCGGTTTCTTCCGCGATGCGTTTCCGGAACAGATTGCGCTCTTCGACAAGGCCGTGCGTGCAGTCGGCGCTCTCGACGAAGATGCCGAGGACAATCCAGTCGCAGCGCGTATGCGGATTGAGCAGGCGCGTCTTGTTGCCGAAGGGGCGGATGAAAAGACAGCGCAGCGCCGTGCGGGCTATCGTGTCTTCGGTTCTAAACCCGGCGCTTATGGAGCAGGCTTGCAGGCGCTGATAGACGAGAATGGCTGGGCCGGACGCAACGATCTGGCGGAAGCCTGGCTTGTCTGGGGCGGCTACGTCTATGGTGCAGATGAGGAAGGGCAGGCCGAGCGCGGTCTTCTTGAAGAAAGGCTTCGCTCTGTTCAGGCCGTGGTTCAGAATCAGGACAATCGCGAGCACGACCTTCTCGACAGCGATGATTATTACCAGTTTGAAGGTGGAATGGCCGCGACCGTGGAAAGTCTGAGCGGCGCAATGCCTGCGGTTTATCACAATGACCATTCCCGCCCGGAAAAGCCGGTGATCCGGGCGCTGGAAGAAGAGCTGTCACGCGTCGTGCGCGGGCGGGCGGCTAATCCGAAATGGATCGCAGGTGTGATGCGTCACGGCTATAAAGGCGCGGCAGAGATTGCGGCAACCGTCGACTATCTGTTCGCCTTTGCGGCGACCACCGGCAAGGTCGGAACTCATCACTTCGAGGCGGTCTATCAGGCTTATATTGCCGACAGGACAGTGCATGATTTCATGGCCGAGAAAAACCCCGCTGCGCTTGCCGAGACGGCGGCGAAGCTGAACAATGCCATCGAGCGGGGCTTCTGGACACCACGCTCCAATTCGGCGCGGTTCGAACTGGAACAACTTGCGACTTTGAATCCGGGAATGAGAACAAATGGCTGAAAAATCTGCAAAACTTCTGTCCATGACGGAAGAGGAACTGAACGCCCGTCATGCGGACAAGATGCGCAAGAAGAAAGCTGCCCGCGACAAGATCCAAGCGACAAAGACCGAGGAAAAAGGTCTGGTGATTGTCCATACCGGCAAGGGCAAGGGCAAATCGACCGCCGGTTTCGGGATGGTTTTCCGCGCGTTGGGCCACGGAATGAAGATCGGGGTCGTGCAGTTCGTCAAGGGATCGTGGGACACAGGCGAGCGCTGGGTTCTCGAAAAATTTCCCGATCAGGTCACGATTTCAGCGCTGGGAGAGGGCTTTACCTGGGAGACGCAGGATCGCACGCGAGATATCGCCATGGCGCGCGGTGCTTGGGAACAAGCCAAGGCGCTGATAATGGATGAAAGCTACGATATGGTGCTCTGCGACGAGTTGAATATCGTGCTTCGCTACGATTACCTGCCGGTCGAGGAAGTGATAGAGGTTCTCAAGGCCAAGCCGCAGATGAAGCATGTCATCATCACTGGTCGCAATGCCAAGGACGAGCTGCTAGAAGCCGCGGACCTCGTGACCGAGATGGAGATGATCAAGCATCCATTCCGCGCCGGGGTGAAGGCACAGAAGGGCATCGAGTTCTAGTTTTTCTTTTGCGCGTTATCCTGCGCAAAACCGTTTCACACTTTTGCTGGAAATGCTTCAATGTTGGACAGCTGGCAGTTCTGGGCACTGATGTCGGCGGTGTTTGCCGCGTTGACGGCGATCTTTGCCAAGATCGGTATTCAAGGCATCAATTCGGATTTCGCCACGCTCGTGCGCACGCTGGTTATCATCGGTGCATTGTGCCTGTTCCTGACCGTTACCGGCCAGTGGCAGAAACCGGGCGAAATTTCCGGGCGGTCGTGGCTGTTTCTGGTGCTTTCGGGGCTGGCGACCGGCGCTTCGTGGCTTGCTTATTTCCGGGCCTTGCAGATAGGTGACGCATCGCGCGTCGCGCCGATCGACAAATTGTCGGTGGTGCTGGTGGCCCTATTCGGCGCGGCATTCCTCGGCGAGCGCATGTCCACCATCAACTGGTTCGGCATTCTGCTGATTGGCTGCGGTGTCGTTTTGGTGGCGCTTAGAATTTAAAATCCTATCCACTGGCGCAGCGGATTGGTTCCGTCCATCAGGAGGCGAACTGCCAGCGCCAGGCTGACGACGACCAGAAGCGGCTTGATGATGCGTGAGCCGACCTTCATGGCGAGGCTTGCGCCGATCTGCGCGCCGATGAACTGGGCAATACCCATGCAGATGCCGATTTTCCAGTTGATGGTGCCGACGAGGGCAAAGGTTACAAAACTGCCGACATTGGAAGCGCAGTTGAGAAGCTTCGTATGCGCGGTAGCTTTCAACACGCCGAAACCGGCAAGCGCCACAAAGGCGAGCATGAAGAACGATCCGGTTCCGGGACCGAAAAGCCCATCGTAAAAACCGATCAGCGGAACGAGGGTTACACCAAAAAGAAACGGTCCGAAGCGTCGCGCCCGGTCAACATCGCCAAGGCTCGGCTTGACGGCAAAATAGACTGCGATGGCGATCAGGAGGATCGGCAGGGCCGCGCGCATGATATCCACGGGCAGAACGGTTGCCAGCAATGCGCCAAATACCGAGCCGATGAGCGAGGCGAGCGCTTCGGGCCACTGTTCTCTGATGTTGACATGCCCTTTGCGCGCATACGCAATGGTTGCTGACGATGAGCCGAACAGTCCTTGCAGCTTGTTCGTGCCCAATGCTTCAACGGGCGGTATTCCGGCCAGCAACAGGGCGGGAATCGTAATCATTCCGCCGCCTCCGGCTATGGAATCGATGATTCCGGCAATGAATGCCGCAGCCGTGAGGAGCAGGGTAAGCGTGTCAAAAAATTCAAGCATCGGGGGAGCCTAAAGGAGAGGTTGGGGCAACATAGAGCAGCCGCCTGGCGAACGCCAGTCAAACAAAGGCGCACTCGGAAGAAAGCTGGGTCTCGGAGCGAGATTGTTTTCCTGCGCGTCCGGCGCTATTCATTATAAGCAGACTGAAAGTTTAGAGGGGTTCCATGAGCGAAAGCATCTTTGAGCGGATCACAGCTTTTCTGAGCAGGAAGAGCGCCGTGCAGCGTGTCGCCGATGATCCGGCGCTCGCTTCTGAACTGCTTTTGCTGTTGCATGTGGTGTTTGCCGATGGTGATCAGCACCCAGCCGAAATAGCCGCATTCAAGGAAATTGCCGAAAAGAATTTCGGCATTCCACCGGAAGAGCTTCCGGAAGTCGCGGAATATCTCAAGGATTTTGCTTACGAGACGACAACCAAGCAAGCCGCCAACATGCTGGCGGAGATGGCGCCGGAGCGTCGGCTGGCACTGCTGGGTGACCTTGTGACGATTGCCTGCTCCGATAATCGCCTTGATCGTAGCGAAGCAACAATGATCCAGCGCATTGCCGACACGCTTGGGGTCAAGCCGGAAGAGCTGCACAAAGCGCGCCAGTCATCTCCCTGTGGGTTCTAGAAATTTCAATAGGGTTCTTGGCATGGGCGGTTCGTCGGGCGTGACGCTTGATGAACTTTTGGCCTTGGCCGAGCAAGTGCTGGCTCGGGGCGAGTGCGTACGGCCTGATGCTATTGCAACCTTGAACGCGAAGCGCGGCGAGCCAGTGTGGGCGGAGCTTGCGTCGCATTATGACTGTGCGCTTTGTTTCTTCGATGCCGCGCGACTGGAGCAGGAAACACCGCGTCTCAAAAACCCGTCGGACGCTGTTTTCCGGGCAGTCGGTTGCCATGGCGTTGCCGAGGCGGCAGCGCTTGCTGCCGCCGGTCCGCACGGTATTCTCGCGGTCGAGAAAACCGCGTCCGTCCGGACAACTGCCGCCTTGGCGATTGCTGGTTCCGACGCCGCTCCGCAGTTCAGGAAGGTAAAATTGTGACTGTTCATTTCATTGGCGCCGGTCCTGGCGCGGCGGATCTTATCACCGTTCGCGGCCTGCGCCTGATCGAGCGATGCCCTGTCTGCATCTATGCGGGATCACTGGTGCCGATTGAACTTGTCGCCGGAGCACCAAAGGATGCACGACTGGTCGACAGTTCATCCCTAACTTTGGACGAGATCATCGCCGAAATGGAAGTCGCCCACGCTAAAGGCCTCGATGTCGCGCGGGTGCATTCCGGTGATCCATCGATCTACGGCGCCATGGCCGAACAGATGCGCCGGCTGGACAGTCTCGGCATTCCCTATGATGTGACGCCGGGTGTGCCAGCCTTTGCGGCCGCTGCCGCCGCCCTGAAACAGGAATTGACCATTCCCGAGGTCAATCAGACCATCATTTTGACCCGTACCTCGATGAAATCGTCCGCCATGCCGGAAGGCGAAGACCTCGCCACGCTTGGCCGGTCAGGCGCGACGCTGGTGATTCACCTCTCCATTCGCAACCTCACGAAGATCAAGGCCGAGCTAATGCCCCTTTATGGCGCTGATTGCCCTGTTGTCGTTGCCTATCGCATAGGATGGCCGGACGAGCAGACATTGCGCGGTACTTTGGCGGATATAGCGGAGAAGGTGGCGGCATCCGGGTTGATACGCACGGCGATGATTTTTGTCGGGCGCGGGCTGGACCCAAAGAGCTTTCGCGATTCAGCGCTCTATCATGAAGCGCATAACCACGCGGCACGTTCAAAAGCCTAAGCTTGTGCGGGCAAATGCAATTGCTTCTTCCGGCGAGGTGACGATGTTCTTGACCGCAGCCGGCGGGCGGGAAATCATCATGACCGGAAGCCCGAGCGCGCGAGCGGCTTCGATCTTGGCATAGGAAATGGTGCCACCCGAATTGCGGCTGACGATCAATCCGATCTTGTGTTTCTCCAGAAATTGCTTTTCCGCAGCGAAATCGCCGGGCCTTGCGAGGATAAGCTCGGAATCCGGCGGCAGCGCCGCGTCCGGCGGGTCGATCATGCGCATGACGAAATGAACATCAGTGCGCTTGGCAAAAGGGGCGATGTGCTGGCGACCGAGCGCCAGAAAGACGCGCGCGTGAGGAGGAATGGCGTTTGCAGCTTCGGCTTCGCCGGAAATATCGATCCAGTTGTCATCTGGCTGCTTTTCCCAGGCGGGGCGCTCCAGCCGAACGAGCGGGGTTTTCGTCGCCTCTGTGGCGATGATGGCATTTTGCGATATACGCGCCGCATAAGGATGGGTGGCGTCGATCACGAGGTGGATTTTTTCGGCCCTGATATAGTCTGCAAGGCCCTCCGGTCCGCCGAAACCACCGATGCGAACCGTTCCAGCCAGTCTGGTTGGATTGCTGGTGCGTCCGGCAAGCGAGGTGATGGCTTTAACAGGCAGTTCTGCAAAAGCTGATGCAAGCGCTGCCGCCTCGGCGGTTCCGCCCAGAATGAGTATCTTCGGCTCAGATCCGCGCAAGGATATTTCCACTGCGGTCAGTCACGATAATCTCAACCTCCACAGCTGCGCCGCGAAGAGTTTCCAGCGCTGTTTCCTTCGCTTTGAGCGCAATCGGTGTGGCCATGTCGATGCCGATTGATTGAGTCAGTTCAAGTACTTCCAAGGCAGTGTTCGCAAAGAGAATCTGATCCTTCATGCTTGTCGGGGCGCCAGCCTTTTCGGCAATGGCCCAGAGGAAGCCCTTGTCCACTTGCGAGCGCGACGAATGAAGATCGAGTGCGCCTTGGGCAAGCTTGGTCAGCTTGGCGAAGCCGCCTGCGATCGTCAGCTTGTCGATGGGATGGTCACGCAGATATTTGAGCACACCGCCTGCGAAATCGCCCATGTCGAGAATGGCAAAATCCGGCAGATCATAGAGCGCCTGCGCTGCGTCTTCGGACGTGGAACCGGTTGCGCCGAGCACATGTTTTTGCCCGGCAGCACGCGCAACGTCGATGCCGCGATGGATCGAGTGAATCCAGGCCGAGCAGGAAAACGGGTGAACCACACCGGTGGTGCCGAGAATGGAAATGCCGCCGATAATGCCAAGGCGCGGGTTCCATGTCTTCTTGGCAATCTCTTCGCCGCCCGGCACTGATATCGTGATCACGAGGTCGGCGGGCAGGCCATATTCGGCGCAAATCTGCTCGCAGATTTCCGACATCATGCGGCGTGGAACCGGATTGATCGCTGCTTCGCCGGGTGGAATTTGCAAGCCGGGACGCGTGACCGTGCCAACCCCTTCACCGGCGCGAAAGACGACGCCGGTTCCCGGCGGTGCCGGGTATACCGTCGAGATGATGGTTGCGCCGTGGGTTACGTCGGGATCGTCGCCCGCATCCTTGACGATGCCCGCCATCGCATAGCCGTCGCCCAGTCCTTCATAGGCAAGCTGGAAGTACGGCACTTCGCCCTTGGGTAGAATTATGCCGACAGGATCGGGAAATTCCCCGGTGATGAGCGCCGTCAAAGCCGCTTTGGTGGCAGCCGTCGCGCAGGCGCCAGTCGTCCAGCCGCGGCGAAGCTCGACCTTTTCCTGACTTTTATTCGTTGGAGCAGTTTCGTCATTCATGGACGCCTTATAATGTATCTGCTAGCTGTGTCGCCAGATAGAATAATGGTTGACGAGAATGAACAAGGCTGAAGAAATAGCGGCATGTGTCATTGCTAAAAGCAAAATGGCGTTGCCTGCGATGGAGCCCGGCCACGTCTGGCTCGTGGGGGCAGGGCCGGGCGATCCCGGCCTTTTGACGCTTCATGCCGTCAACGCCCTGCAACAGGCGGATGTCATCGTCTATGACGCACTGGTGGATGATGCCTGCTTCTCTCTGAAACATGCAGATGCTGTTCTGGAATATGCAGGCAAGCGCGGCGGCAAGCCTTCGCCGAAACAGCGCGATATTTCCCTGCGGCTTGTCGAACTTGCGAAACAAGGCAAGAAGGTGCTGCGGTTGAAAGGTGGCGATCCGTTTGTTTTCGGACGCGGAGCAGAAGAGGCGCTGACGCTAGTGGAACACGGGGTTCCGTTTCGCGTCGTTCCCGGAGTGACTGCCGGAATTGGCGGCCTCGCCTATGCAGGCATCGCAGCAACGCATCGCGACATCAATCAGTCCGTGACGTTTCTGACCGGCCACGACGCCAGCGGTCTGGTGCCCGACGGGGTGGACTGGACTGGTATCGCCAGAACCTCTCCGGTTATCGTCATGTATATGGCGATGAAACATATTGATCTTATTGCCAGGCGGCTGATCGATGCCGGACGCTCGCCGGACGAGCCCGTCGCCTTTGTGTGCAATGCGAGCCTGCCCAGCCAGACCGTGCTCGAAACGACATTGGCGCAGGCTGCAAAAGACGTGGAAGCGGCGGGGCTGAACCCGCCTGCGATCGTGGTTGTGGGGCAGGTGGTTCGCCTGCGGGATGGATTGGACTGGATGGGCGCTTTGAGCGGCAAGATCCTGTCCAGCGACCCGCTTGGCAGAAAGAACCTAAATGAGGGAGCGCAAACCGCATGAAGGGTTTCATGATTGCTGCACCGGCTTCCGGGTCGGGCAAGACAACGGTAACGCTGGGTTTGTTGAGGGTTTTGAAACGCAAGGGCGTAGCGCTTGCACCGGTGAAAGCCGGGCCGGATTATATCGACCCTGCCTATCACAAGGCTGCGAGCGGCGCGGATTGCTTCAATCTCGACCCTTGGGCGATGCGTCCTGAACTTATCAGCGCGCTTTCCTCGCGCATGACCGAAAGCAGCGCCAAGCTGCTGGTCGCCGAGGGCATGATGGGGCTCTTTGACGGAGCGATCAACGGGAAGGGTTCTTCCGCCGATCTGGCCCGGCTTCTCGAGCTGCCGGTGGTGCTGGTGGTGGATTGTGCACGGCAATCACACTCGGTCGCGGCGCTTGTGTGGGGCTTCAGCCAGTTTCGCAAGGATGTGCTGATTGCCGGAATTATCCTCAACCGGGTTGGCAGCCCGCGGCACGAAGCGATGCTGCGTGGCGCGCTGGAGCCACTCGGCATCCCGGTTCTCGGCGCCTTGCCTCGCGATACCGAACTTTCGCTGCCGGAAAGGCATCTGGGACTGGTGCAGGCGGGCGAGCATTCCGACCTCGAAACTTTTCTGGATCATGCTGCCGATGTGATTGAAGCGCATATCGATCTGGATGCGTTGCAGTCGATCTGGTCGCGGCCGAAGCGTTACGATGCGATGGCCAATGTTCCACGCCTGAAACCGCTTGGGAGCCACATTGCGGTTGCCCGCGACGATGCATTCGCCTTTGCCTATGCGCATCTGTTTGAAGGCTGGCGCAGGCGAGGTGTGGAGATTTCGTTCTTCTCGCCGCTTGCAGATGAGGCTCCGAGACAGGATGCAGACGCAATCTATCTGCCCGGCGGTTATCCGGAACTTTACGCCGGCCGTTTGGCACAAGCCGGACGTTTTCAAACGGCAATACGCGACGCCGCAACGCGTGGTGTGACTGTTTATGGCGAATGCGGCGGTTACATGGTTCTTGGCGAGAGCTTGCAGGATGCGGAGGGTGTTGCGCATCCGATGCTGGGTCTTCTGCCGCTTGAAACGAGCTTCGCGAAAAGAAAGCTGCATCTTGGCTATCGCCTGCTGGAACCGCTTGAGGGCTCACCCTGGAAGGAGCCATTGAAGGCGCACGAGTTTCATTATGCAAGCATCCTGCGCGAAGGAGAGGCTGATCGGCTTTTCCGTGTGCGGGACGCCGCAGGAGACGAGCTTGGCGAGGCAGGGCTCAGGATCGGTTCCGTTTCAGGCTCGTTCATGCATGTGATCGATTTTTGCGGAGACAAAGCTTGAGTGCAGAAATCGAGCATGGCGGCGCGCTGGACAAGGCCGTCGCGCGCTTTGGCGGAAAGCCGGGAGACTGGCTTGATCTTTCAACGGGCATCAACCCGGAGCCTTTTTCACTTCCCGAACTGACACCGGAAATCTGGAACCGCTTGCCGGATGAGGGGGTGTTGCGGGAAACGCTGCGGCTGGCCCGCAGCTATTATGGGCTGCGTGAGAATGCGTCCATTGTCGCAGCTCCCGGCACACAGGCTTTGATCCAGCTCGTCCCGACGTTGGTTGCTCCGTCGACGGTTGCGGTTCTCGGGCCGACCTATCAGGAACATGCCGCTTCGTTCGTTGCCTGCGGCTGGAAGGTCGTGTCGTGTGCGGCAATCGGTGAAATTCCGGACGAGGCGACGGCGGCAGTTATCGTCAATCCCAATAATCCCGATGGTCGTGTGGTTTCAAAAGACGATCTTCAGCATCTGGGGCGAAAACTTGGTGCCCGGGGCGGTTTTCTGATCGTGGACGAGGCTTTTGCGGACACGCATGAGGATGTCAGCGTTGCAGCGGATGCGGAAGACATGCCGATGATCGTGCTGAAATCTTTCGGCAAGTTTTTCGGGCTGGCTGGCGTTCGTCTGGGCTTTGCCGTTGCCGGTAAGCCGTTTGTCGAGGCATTGCAGCAGCGGCTTGGGCCATGGGCGGTATCCGGCCCGGCGCTTGCCATTGCCAGCCATGCCTTCCGCGATGCCGAGGCGCTTTCCAACTATCGTGCGCGTATCGATTTGAGGCGGCTGGAACTGTCTGCTGTTCTCGAGAAATCCGGTCTGAAGGAAATCGGCGGCACGGCGCTGTTTTCTCTTGTTGAACACCCGGATGCGCACGAACTCTATGCCAGACTGTGCCAGAGACATATTCTGGTCCGGAAATTCAATTACGCCTCGCGCTGGTTGCGTATTGGTCTGCCGTTGGATGACGTGGCGCTTGCGCGCTTGGAAAAGGCGTTGAAACTTTGATTCAGTTTTTCTGGTCAAGCTCATGGAAATAAAGCTGATTATTCTTTCGCTTGCGCTGCTTCTCGATCGCTTTGTCGGCGATCCGCCGCAGCTATGGCAAAGGATGCCGCATCCCGTTGTCCTGTTCGGGAAAGCAATTTCATGGGGTGAAAAGCGCTGGAACAACCGAAATCTCGCTGCTGCGGTGCTTCGCCGAAATGGCATGTGGCTGACGGTTGGGCTGGTGGCTGTCTCTGTCGTTCTGGGGCTTGTCCTTGAGTTCCTACTGCCCTTTGCCGGAACAGCAGGCGCTGTTGCCGAAATCCTGATCGTGACGGTGCTGCTTGCGCAGAAAAGCCTTGCTGATCATGTGCAGGCGGTTGCGCTGGCGCTGCGGGAGCAGGGCCTCGAGGGCGGACGGCGGGCCGTGTCGATGATTGTTGGACGCAATCCCGAGCACCTTGATGAGGGCGGCATCAGCAGGGCAGCGATAGAAAGTCTGGCCGAAAACGCATCCGACGGCATTGTCGCGCCTGCGTTCTGGTTTCTGGTGGGCGGATTGCCGGGCCTGTTTGCCTACAAGATGATCAATACCGCCGACTCGATGATCGGTCATCTCAATGATCGCTATCGTGATTTCGGCCGTTTCGCGGCTAAGCTGGACGATGTTGCAAACTACATTCCTGCCCGGTTGACAGGGTTGCTGGCTTCACTGGCCACCGCGATCACGAAAGACAGGCTTTCCGGAAGGGAAGCTTTCTCGGTCATGCGCCGTGACGCGCGCTTGCATCGCTCGCCCAACGCAGGCTGGCCGGAATCGGCATTTGCAGGCGGGCTGGGGCTGGCATTGGCCGGTCCACGCCAATATGGGACGGAAAAAGTTGAAGGTCCCATGCTCAATGCATCCGGCAAACGGGATGCCAATGCCGATGATATAGATGCCGCGCTTCACCTTTTCTGGTCAACCATGAGCCTGATGACCGGGCTGGTGATCGCCGCCAGTCTCATTGGGCTACTTGTCGGCTAACACGAACCGTTTGCCGTCGAACCGCTGGAGGCGGTTGGGATTGTCCGTTCGGATGCCGTTGTCGTCGAATTTGATCGTGCCAAGCACGGTTTCGAAGGAACCTGTGCGAAGCGTATCAAGCACCGGCTGCTTCTTCTCGTCGGCGCGCAGGATCGCATCCGCAGCAATCTCCGCGCTGGCATAGCCGATGATGGCATAAGCATCGGCCAGTTTTGCGGCCTGATGCAGTGCGTCGATTGCGGGCTTTGCTGTTGAAAGGTCCTGCGGCCGGACCGGGGCGATCATCAAAGTGCCTTGGCTTAAGGGCTGTGCGCCGGGCGCGGCATCAAGCAGGCTGCCGCCTGCAATCGTTAGCGGATGATTGAGGGCGGCAGCGCTTGCACCGATGGCGGCGATATCGTCACGCTCGCCGCCGACATAGACATGGGTTGCGCCTGCGCGCCGCAGGCGGGCGACCAGCGCATTCTGATTGTCGAGGCCGGGCCGATAGGTATCGGTAAAAACCGGTTGCAGCTGCTGCTCCTTGAGGCTGGCCAGAACACGTGCGGCACGTTCGCGTCCCTCAATCGTGCCATCATCGATGACGGCAAAAGCCTGGGCACGCCAGAGACTGCCGAGAAAACTGCCTGTTGCTTGCGTTTCCTTGTCGAGTCCGGTTGCGAGACGGAATACTGCCATCGGTGCGGGTGCGCGCCTTTCGGTCAGCGTGGGTTCACTGACGCCTGAGGCCACGATAGCTATGTTGCCGGCTGCGAGAACCGGGAGCGCCGCCTCAAGGGCGTCGGGACACAGAAAGCCGGTTACGATCCGGACGTTTTCCCTCACGAAATGTTCCGCCGCTTCCCTGCCGCCTTCGGCATCGCAGCGGTCATCGGAAATGACGAGTTCAGCGCCTTTCGTCGCGGCCGCGATGCGCGCCCCTTCGGCCAGCTGATTACCCAACGGAGCGAAGGTTCCCGACAGGGGCGCTGCAAGGCCGATGCGCATATCTGCTGCCTGCGCCAGTACGGAACTGGCCAGCAGTGAGAGGATAATGCTTGTCAGCGCTGCGGCAGGACGTTTCCCTAGCTCGATCACGTGATCCGTCTTCATTAAACAATTCGTGGCATTTTCAACGAAAAGTGGGTAGCTGTTTCCTCGCCTTTGTGCAATGCCCGTTTCTGGGGGCCGATATCGCAAGCTTCTGAACATGGTAGCTGGCTTCAGGTAACATACCCATAGGGCGAGATGGATTCTGTTGGACGTGCAAACGATTAAGAACATCATTTCAAGTGCAGCTTCGGTGGAATCCAAGTCCTACCGCGATGCCATGAGCCATTATGCCGGCGCAGTGCAGATCGTCACGACCGCAGGCAGTGCGGGACGGCGCGGTCTAACCCTGACGGCGGCCTGCTCGGTGTCCGATAATCCGCCGACAATCCTCATCTGCCTGCAGAAGATACACGAGGAAAACCGGCTGTTCATCGACAATGGGGTTTTTGCCGTCAACACGCTTGCCGGCTCGCATCAGCAGCTGGCAGACGCGTTTTCCGGCCGCATTGGTCTGACGCAGGACGAGCGGTTCGAACTGGCGCGGTGGGAAGTTCAGGTTACCGGAGCGCCCATATTGCAGGGAGCGCTTGCCTCTTTCGATTGCCGGGTGGTGAGCGTTCAGGATCATTCCACCCATCACGTGCTTTTCGGCGAAGTGGTAGGCCTGCGGTCGAGGGCCGAAGAGGAAGCGCTGGTTTATCTCAACAGGCGCTACCATACGCTGGAGCTGTGATGTCGAGACGTGCAACACGCAGCCTCCTCGGAGTGTTGTTTCTGCTTTCGGCGGCGACGGCATCCGGGGCTTCGTCGCTGCCGCCTTACAAGGACGACTATTTCGCCTATCCCGGCGTCATCAGCAGCGCCGACAATGGCGATTACAAGGTCGTCGATTACAATGAAATGCGCGATATAAACGGGCGCGATGCGGTGCCCGAAAAGCGGGTGAAAGACGCCTATGTCTCGCTGAAGGCGCGCGCCTACCAGAAGGACGTCACGTTTCAGACCAAAGCTGGGCCAGTCAAGGCCATGACGGCGGGCAAGCGCGAAGGTGCATCCTTCATCGTCATCTATCTGCATGGCCGGGGCGGCAATCGCCTGCAAGGCATGAATGATTTTACCTTCGGCGGCAATTTCAACCGGGTGAAGAATCTCGCTGCATTGAACGGCGGCTTGTATGTCACACCGGACTTCAAGGATTTCGCCGATGCGGGCGAGGCGCAGATTGCCGGGCTGATTGAAGCTGTCAAAGCTTCGTCGCCAAGCGCTCCCTTGATCCTGTCCTGCGGCTCGCAGGGCGGAACGCTGTGCTGGCGCATAGCGGGCAACGAAAACGCCGGTAGTCAGCTTGCAGGTCTCATCCTGCTCGGCTCGCTTTGGGATGAGGGATTTTTCAAGTCTCCAGCATTCAGGAAGCGCGTGCCCGTTTTTTTCGGTCATGGAAGCCGCGACCCGGTTTTCGCCATCGACAAGCAGGAATCCTTCTATCGCGAGATACGCAAGCGCGCGCCGGGTTATCCGGTTCAGTTCCGCCGTTTCGAGAGTGGCAATCACGGCACGCCGATCCGCATGTCGGATTGGCGGGAAATGCTGAACTGGATTTTGGCAAAGCAGTGACTTCAGCCTGTGGATGCGAATCGAAATTCTGGCAATGTGACCTTCCTGCCACTCGACAATCGAGCAAAACCGAATAGTTATCGAACTTAAAATTTTACCTACTCAGCAGATCCTATGAGGTTGATCATGTACGGACGCGCCCGCACCGGAGCCCGTTTCCTAGCCATTGCCATGTTGGCCCCGCTTGCCGCTGCCTGCACGACGACTGTACCGACCACGACGGCGATGCCGGGCAAAACCGAGGCCCCGGTTAGCGCGCCGACGATTTCGATGCCGCGCTTCACTCCGACCGCTTATGTCGATCCTGCGCTGGCCCAGCCGTGCATCACCGCTGCTGCCAACAAATACTTCCTGCCGGAACGCGTTATCTCCGCCGTCAATTCCCGTCCGGGTGCAGCAGGCGGAACGGATGTGGATCTCAAGGTGGACCTGCGCACGGCTGTTTGCCAGCTCACTGCAAAGGGCGGTGTGCGTGCCGTCATCGACACGTCGCCGAAAAGCGCGGATCAGATTGCAGCCGAAGCAGCCGCGGCCAAGGCAGACGCCGTCGCCGCTGCCCAGCCGAAGAAGGCCAAGGCGAAGAAGAACTGATTCAACTATCAGGACTAACATGCGAAAAAGGCAGGGTTTTCCCTGCCTTTTTGTTTGTCATTTCTCAGGCTTTTCGCCGTACCAACGCGGCGTATAAACCCATTCGCAGCCATCGGACTTCGCAAACCGTTGTGTATGCGAGGAGCCGACGATCACCACGGTGCGCATGTCGACATCCTCTGGCGTCAATGCACCCAGCGTGGTTGTCCGTGTCGTCTCGGCAGGTCTGCCTATGTCTCGTCCAAGGACGACGGGCGTTTCAGGCGATCGATATTGGCGCAGGATTTCCAGCGCGCGGCCAAGCTGATGCGGGCGTGCCCTGGAGATCGGATTGTAGAACGCCATGGCGAGATCGGCTTCGGCGGCAAGCGCCAGGCGCTTTTCGATGACTTCCCAGGGCTTCAGGTTGTCCGATAGCGAAATGATGCAGAAGTCATGTCCCAGCGGCGCACCAATGCGCGATGCGGCAGCCATTGCCGCTGAAATTCCGGGCTGGATGACAAGCTCCACGCCGTGCCACGCGGGATTGTCCGTTTCGTGCAGCGCCTCGACAACCGCCGCAGCCATGGCGAAGACACCGGGATCGCCCGACGAAACCATGACGACATGCCGCCCGGAAGCCGCGAGTTCGAATGCATGACGGGCGCGCTGCATTTCCTCACGATTGTCGGTCATGTGAATGGTTTGGTCCGGGCGGAAAGGACGAAGGTTCTCCTCGGCCATTCGCACATAGGTCTCATAGCCGAGAATGTCTTCAGCCTGTTCCAGTTCATGCTGGACGGCAGGCGTCATCAGGCTGCGCGATCCGGGTCCGAGTCCGATAACGACCAGCTTGCCGCGCTTTCGACCGACAAACAGCACATCTGCCGGGGTTGGCGCAACGGCGATGGCGAGTCCGTCGTCTTCTATCAGTTCAATCGGCTGCTCGACCGAACGAAGGACGAGTTCGCGGGCGTGGGCAGCGTCCGCCGCAAAACGCAGCGGAATACCAAGCATTCGAGCCGCTTCGTGAAGTTCCGAAGCAGCGCAGTCTTTTTCATCGGCGAGAAGCAAGGCCAGTGACTGCCGGGCTATCCCCGCCCGGTTAAGCGCATGCTCAACATTGGCCTGAAGGTTTTCGCGGACCATATCAACGGCAATCGCCACGCTGCGCGGATGATAAATCAACGCGTCGGGACGCGGTACGCAATTGTGGGGCGTTATGCTGATCGTCAACGCGCCGTCGTCGGCGAAAGGCAGTTTCGATTGCGCAAGCCAGCGCGATTGTCCTTCAAGCCGCAACTTCTGTCCCGCGAGCAGGTTCGACATGAAACTTTTCGCGTCGTCTGGATTGGCAAGCGTCAATTCGGCAGGCGGATGCAGCAGATTGATTCCGAAGCGCAACTCGCCGGACGTGGTTATCGCAGGCGCGACCTCAAGCGCTGCCGCAACCTGCCGCGCCATGTCGTTGACACCCGAGAGCCCACCCAACAGTGGCACGACCGCGCTTCCATCCTCAGCCACGGCGAGAACTGGCGGTTCGATACGCTTGTTCTCAAGTAGCGGGGCGAGCGTCCGGATGACGATACCGGCGGCGCAAAGCGCGATGATCGGACGGCCTTCCTCATAGAGCGACCTTATTGCATCGCCGAAATGCACGAAGGTGTTGTCAACCGATGCAACGCGGCTCTGAAGGCCCCGTATTTCGGCGCGCTCCAACGCCATTGCGATCCGTTGCGCGGTGGGAACCGCAGCTTCTCCAAGCACCAGAATCGCAGGGGTCATGCGCCGTTCCATTTTTGCCCCGGAACGAGAATGATCGAGAAATAAGGGCAGTCGTCACCATCGACTTCGGCAAGCGGCACGATGCGCTGGTTGGACATGGTGGCGCGCTCGACATAGAGCGCACGGTCCATAAGACCGAGATCGACCAGCACGGCGCGGACCTTGTCGAGGTTCTTGCCGAGTTTCATGATCGCCGCAGCTCCCGTATCCGCAAGCTGCTGCTTCAGTTCCTCCGCGCCCATGACGCCGGAAAGAATGGAGAGGGTCTGGTTGCGATAGACAAGCGGCGCACCGAGGACGGCAGAGGCACCGAGAACGGAACAGACACCGGGCACGACTTGCGTTTCATACCGCTCTGCAAGCCGGTCGTGAATATACATGAATGAGCCGTAGAAGAAGGGATCGCCTTCTGCGATCACGGCCACATCCTGCCCGCGATCAAGATGGCTTGCGATCATGCTCGTTATCTCTCCATAGAAACTGCTGACGATCTGTTCGTAATCCATATGCGCCGGAAGTTTTTCCGTCGTAACCGGATAGATCAGCGGCACCAGAACCTGTTCGGGCGAAAGATATTCCTCGATGATGGTAAGGGCATTGCCCTTCTTGCCCCTCGCGGCGTGATAGGCAACAACCGGCGCGCTTTTGAGGAGGCGAAGGGCTTTCAGCGTTATAAGCTCAGGATCGCCGGGGCCAACGCCCAGCCCAAACAGTCTGCCTTTTGTCGTCATTATTCGCGCTCCGAGGCGAGCGCATTGACTGCCGCTGCCGTCATGGCACTGCCGCCGCGTCTGCCGCGCACGATCACATAAGGCACGCTGCGGCTGTTTGCGGCCAGTGCATCCTTGGATTCTGCCGCGCCGACAAAACCGACCGGCATGCCGATGATGAGCGCCGGTTTTGGCGCTCCGGCATCCAGCAGTTCAAAAAGGCGGAAGAGGGCGGTCGGTGCATTGCCGATTGCAACTACGCTGTTGGCGAGATGGGGAAGCCAGAGGTCGAGCGCAGCGGCTGAACGGGTATTGCCGATCTTCGCTGCAAGCTCGGGAACCGACGGATGGCCAAGCGTGCAGATGACTTCATTATTGACAGGCAGGCGAGAGCGGGTAACGCCTTCGGCCACCATGCGCGCGTCACAGAGAATGGGAGCGCCAGCAAGCAGAGCGTCGCGACCGGCCTTGCCAGCGCCTTCAGAAAAAGCGAGGTCGTTGACCACATCCACCATACCGCAGGCGTGAATGACGCGAACTGCAAGCTTTTCAAGATCGGCAGGTATCCGGCTTAGATCAGCCTCGGCACGAATGATAGCGAAAGACCGGTCGTAAATGGCCTGCCCGTCGCGGATGTAGTCTGTCATGGTGGCCGCTCTCAGTGTCGGGCGTTCAGAAGGTGCGCCGCTTCGTCAATGGTGATATCCGTCGCCAATAGCCGCCCGAAGCGCGATGGTCCAGCCCCGTCTTGCGGAAACAGCTCCTGCGTATAGAGATCATAGCGGCCTGCCGAGCGCGCCAGCAGCGTGTGTGGCAATGGTGCAAGTGCGGCGCATGATTTGGCGCATCCCGTGATATGCACGGATGAGGTTCCCGGACTTAAACGTGTCGCCAGCTTACCGCCATCGGCCTGAGTGTCAGCGAGCGCGGATGCGCAGCCATTGGAGCCCGAACAGGCACGGAGCCGCGCATGTGGCGATTCGGCAGAGGCTTCGAGGCCAAGCAAATGCAGTTTTTCGGCTACTTCACCAATCTGGGTTTCGCTTACATAAGGGAGAATAACGCCTTGCCATGGCGTAAGCCGCAACTCACACCTTCCGTTGTCGGAGAGGTTTGCCAGCTCCGTGAGTTGGTGTGGTGTCAGTCGTCCCAAAAGCGGCATGGCACCGATATAAAATGAACCATCAGATTGCTGACGGTGACCGAGATGCGAAAACGGTGTCGGCGCCTTGCGCTTCCAGCCGGTTGCCGGGTGGATGGTAAAAGGGAGTTCTTTGTCCAAACTTGCCAGAAAATCCGATGGCGAAACGGCCTCGAACAGATGTTTCATCCGCGCAAAGCTGCCGTAACGCAAGAAACTTTGCAGTATAGCTTCGATGAAGGACAGGGCGCGTTGCGCTTCTATGGCACCCAGCGCTGGCTTGTCAGGTGACGAAGCAAGGCCAAAGGCAAAGGTTTCCTGATCCATCGCCGAAAGCCAGATATCGCCCGGATGGGAAATCATGGCGCAGTCCTCGCCACCGTCAATCTGCAAAGAGAATTTCGGCGACAGGGCATGAAAAGCCTCATTCGCCTGCAACATATCCAGCACGGATGAGGCCAGTTCGGTGACGTCGACTATCTGGTCCCCGTCAATACCAGCGGTGGGGCTGACCATCACGTTGCGAATATCATCAGCACCGGAGTTTTCTGCTCCAAGGCCGGCGTCGTGCAGCGCGGCGACAACATTATCCCAATGTTCGGGCGCGATACCGCGCAGCTGGATATTGGAGCGAATCGACAGCTCTATGGCGCCTGCATCGAAACGTTCAGCTATTGCTGCAATTGAACGTGCCTGATCGGCTGACAGGCGACCGAGCCGCAGTTTAATACGGGCAATCGCACCGTCTTTTGCCATCACCATGCGCGAGAGGCCCGGGCAGGCGTTGCGCCTGTCGGGTTGGGCTTGCAGCGAATTGGTGATCGGATTGCTCGGCATTTCAGTCTTATACGCCTTGCCGCATGCACTTGCTACTGTCCGCGACAGAGCGAAATGCCTCACATTCGTTCGCCCTTCCGCTCTATCCGTTTGTTTTGCCGCATTTATGCGAAGTCAGGCGATTTCACCTGACTGCAAAATGCTCTACGAACTCGGGAAAAGGAGCATCGCGCATGGCACGCTGGCTGACAGTGATCGGGATCGGTGAAGACGGGTTTGATGGGCTTGGAAAAACCGCGCTTGCGGCTATTGCTTCGGCCAAGGCCATTTTCGGCGGCAGACGCCATCTGGATTTTCTGAACGATGCTATCAAAGCCCAGCGCGTGGCCTGGCCGTCTCCATTCGACGAAGCTATCGGGATGATCGAGGCCTATCGCGGCCAGCCTGTCATTGTGCTGGCAAGCGGCGATCCGATGTTTTTTGGCGTGGGTGCAACCTTGGCCCGGCATTTTTCGCCGGAAGAAATGCTGGTTCTGCCACATCCGTCGTCGCTTTCACTGGCTGCGGCGCGGATGGGCTGGCCGCTCCAGGATGTCCGCACAGTCAGCGTGCACGGTCGTCCGTTTGAATTGCTGCAACCGCATATCCTGCCCGGCGAGAAGCTCTTGGTGCTCAGCAATGACGGTACGACGCCAGCAAAAGCGGCGGCAATGCTCAAGGGCAAGGGGTTTGGCCAAAGCCGCATGACTGTTCTTGAGCATATTGATGGCTCCAAGGAACACCGGGTGCAGGATATCGCCGAAAACTGGTCGCACGGGCGATGCGCCGATCTGAATGTTCTGGCAATCGAATGCATCGCTGCACCGGAAGCGAACGTGTTTTCGCCGGTCGCTGGTCTTCCCGATGAGGCGTTCGAGAATGATGGCCAACTGACCAAGCGCGACATTCGTGCCGTCACGCTGTCGCGATTGCAGCCTTTGCCGCATCAACTGCTATGGGATGTCGGCGCCGGTTGTGGTTCGATTGGCATCGAATGGATGCGTGTTCATCCCTCGTGTCGTGTGATTGCCATTGAGGCCAGCGAACAGCGACAGGCGATGATCGAGCGAAATCGCGCCGCACTGGGCGTTCCCGGATTGCAGCTGGTCAGGGGGGAGGCGCCCTTGGCGTTGGCAGGCTTGGAAGCGCCAGACGCGATCTTCATCGGCGGCGGGGTAACGGATGACGGTGTGCTGGAAGCTTGCTGGAACGCCTTGAATCCGGGGGGCAGGCTGGTTGCCAACGCAGTGACTCTGCAAAGCGAAATGCTGCTTTTCAACTGGCGTGAAAAGTACGGCGGAGAACTGACGCGATTGTCGGTTGCGCAGGCTGGGGCGCTCGGTTCCTTCGATGTCTGGCGGCAGGCACTGCCCGTCACGATTTATTGCGGGTTCAAGCCAAAATGATGACTTGAATAGTCATGTTATATTCGGGTAAGGCTGGGGAAATTGTTTCCCAAAGGAGGACGGGGCATGTCCGAACTCAACGCCAATACCCGCTTTGCGCTTACCAACGCCGGTCATGTGGTCAATCAGCTTCTCGATCATTTCGTCGAGCATGCCGACGTGCACCGTCAGGGCAGCAGGGCAAAGCTGGTGCTGAGCTTCGGTCAGGCGGATGTGCAGTGGGACGATGAAACGGTCAGCGTCGATGTCTCCAGCGAGGACGAAACTGGCCTTGCCTATATGAAATATTCCATTGCCGAACATGTGCTGGAGTTTCTTGACAAGGGCAGCGCCGAACCGAAAATCATCTGGGAAGGCGATGGGGCTGCCGGACTGCCGCTGCCCTATTTCCGCGAGATGCAGGTCGTCTCGGTGTCGAATGTAACACCGCACATGCGGCGCGTTCGCCTGAAAGGCGAAAACCTGTTCCGCTTCTCGCAGCTGGGGCTCCATATCCGCCTTCTGTTTCCGCCCGAAGGCCTGGCAAAGCCGCAATGGCCCACAACCGGTGAAGATGGTCGTCCGGTCTGGCCTGAAGGCGCAGCCAAGCTTGCGACACGTGTCTACACGATCCGCAACATCGATACCGTCGCCGGATGGGTGGATATCGATATGGTCGTTCACGGCGATGATTGCGACGCACCGGGTTCCGGTTGGGCCCTCGGCGCCAAGCCGGGCGATATTGTTGGCATGACAGGTCCCGGGGGCGGCGATGCAGGTGATGCGAAGTGGTATCTGCTCGCCGGAGACGAAACCGCTCTGCCTGCCATCGGGCGCATTCTGGAACGGTTGCCGGAAGGAACCAAGGCGGTCGTGCGGGTCGAGATCGGCAGCGCAGAGGAAGAGCAGGAACTTTTTTCGCGCGCCGATATCGATGTGCAGTGGCTGGACCGCAATGGCGCGGAAGCCGGAACGACGACCTTGTTGCAGGATGCCGTGCGGGCGGTCGAATTGCCGGAAGGCCAAGACGATATTTACGTCTGGGTCGGTTGTGAGTTCAACGCTTTCCGGTCGATCCGCACCTATATGCGCAAGGAACGCAATATTCCGAAGGATCGGCAGTTGATCGTCGCCTATTGGCGGCGCGGGCAGGATGGCGACACGCCGCGTAAGTCCGACGATTGATGCAATGAAAAAGGGGGCCCCGAGGTCCCCTTTGTTTTTAGCGTATCCTGAAACGGACCGCTTCTGCTCTACCTGCGGAAGCCTTCGCTCGCCCGCATCAGGTTCTTCGTATAGTCGGCATGGATATTGCCGCTGACAAGATCGTTTGCCTGCAACTGTTCCACGACCTCTCCATTGCGCATGACGGCAAGCCGGTCGCACATATGGGTGACGACGCCAAGGTCGTGGCTGACCATCACGAATGTAAGGTTGCGGTCGCGCCGAACCTGTTCGAGCAGGTTCAGCACTTCCGCCTGAACCGAAGCATCGAGCGCGGAGGTCGGCTCGTCGAGCAGCAATATGCTGGGCTCGACGATCAGGGCGCGAGCAATGGCGATGCGCTGGCGCTGGCCACCCGAAAGCTGGTGCGGATAGCGAAAGCGGAAGCCGGAACCGAGGCCGACTTCATCGAGCGCCTTCACGATGCGCTGTTCCGTATCGTCGACGCTATGGATGGCGAGCGGTTCCAGCAACAGTCGGTCCACCGTCTGGCGCGGATGCAGCGAGCCGTAAGGGTCCTGAAACACCATCTGGACATTGCGGTAGAACGCCTTGTCACGCGGTGTCTTCAGCAATTGCCCGTCGATACGGATTTCGCCGTCCTCGACAGGCGCCAATCCCGCAACAGCGCGCAACAGGGTGGATTTTCCCGAACCGGATTCACCCACAAGGCCGTAGGATTCGCCTCGGGCCACTTCGATGCTGACCGATTTCAGTGCATGGAAGTGGTCGAAATAGACGTCGATATTGTCGACGCTCAGTGCAGATGCCGTGCTCATAGCTTTACCGGTCATAGCTTCCATGCCTCCTCACGCTGCAAGGTTGGCAGGGGATGGCGGTCGGCTCCGATTTTCGGCATGCAGTTCAGCAATCCTTGCGTATAGGGGTGTTTGGCATTGGCGAGGTCCTTGGCCGCGATTTCCTCCACGATCTTGCCCGCATACATCACGATGACGCGGTCGCAGAAGGAGGAAACGAGGCGCAGGTCGTGGCTGACGAAGATCAGACCCATGCCGCGTTCGGCAACCAGCTTGTCGAGGATGCCGAGCACTTCAAGCTGGACCGTAACGTCGAGCGCCGAAGTCGGCTCGTCGGCGATCAGCATTTCCGGTTCGGCAACCAGCATCATGGCAATCATGACGCGCTGGCCCATGCCGCCTGAAACTTCGTGCGGATAGAGGCTCATAACCCGTTCAGCATCGCGAATCTGCACGGCTTCCAGCATTGCGATGGAGCGCCTGCGGATTTCTTCACTGCTGAACTTGCCGTGGGCCTTCAGCGTTTCGGCAATCTGCTTGCCGATGGTCATCACAGGGTTGAGCGAGTATTTCGGGTCCTGCAAAACCATGGCGATGCGTCCGCCGCGCAAAGCGCGGCGTTCGCGTGCCGGTGCGTTCAGAAGATCGATGCCGTCAAACTCGAGTTTTTTGGCGGTGATCTTCGCATGCGGCGGGGTCAGCCCCATGATGGCGCGGCCGGTCTGCGACTTGCCGGAACCGGATTCGCCCACGATGCCGAGGCGTTCACGCCCCAGTTCGAAGCTGACGCCGCGCACGGCCTCGATTGCACCCGTGCGGGTCGGGAAGGTGACGCGCAGGTCTTCGACAGTCAGAAGAGGCTTCATTGGTTGTTACCCCGCGGATCGAGCGCATCGCGCAGGCCATCGCCCAGAAGATTGAAGCCGAGGCTGACGATGAGGATCGCGATACCCGGCATGGCGGCAACCCACCACTGGTCGAGAATGAAGCGGCGGCCGGAAGCGATCATCGCACCCCATTCAGGCAGAGGCGGCTGTGCGCCGAGGCCCAGGAAGCCGAGACCAGCGGCGGTAAGGATGATGCCTGCCATGTCGAGCGTTACACGCACGATCAGTGACGATGTGCAGAGCGGCATGATGTGGCGCACGACGATGCGGATAGGCGAGGCGCCCATCAAACGGACGGCGGAGATATAATCCGAATTGCGCACCGTGAGCGTTTCCGCACGCGCAATACGCGCATAGGGCGGCCACGAAGTGATGGCGATGGCGATGATGGCATTTTCGATGCCCGGTCCGAGAGCGGCAACGAAGGCCAGTGCCAGGATGAGCTTCGGGAAGGCGAGGAAGATGTCGGTGATGCGCATCAGCACGGCATCCACCCAGCCACCTGCATAGCCCGCGACCGTGCCGACCAGAAGGCCGATGGGCGCTGCGATGATGGCGACCAGCAGCACCACATAAAGGGTAAGGCGGGAGCCATAGATCAGACGCGAAAGAATATCGCGGCCCTGATCGTCAGTGCCGAGCAGATAGCCGGGCGACCCCGGCGGCAAGAGACGTGCATTGGCCAGATCGCCGGCGACCGGCGAATGCGGCGCCAGCACATCGGCCAGGGCTGCAACGACAAGAAGGCCGATGATGATGAGGAGGCCAAGGACGGCCAGCTTGTTGGCGGTGAAGCGTCGCCAGACCATATAGGCACGGCCGAGGCGGGCTTGTGTGCGTGACTGTGGTCGCTCCGTAAGCAGCCATTCACGCCATGAGAGGTTGGAAATATCTGTCATTTGGCTCATCGTGCGCGCGTCCTTGGATCGAGAAGCCGATAGAGAAGATCGGACACGAGGTTGAGCGCGATAAAGACCGACCCGATGACGATGGTGCCACCCAGAACGGCATTCATATCAGCGTTTTGCAGTGAATTGGTGATGTAGAGTCCGAGGCCTGGCCAGGAGAAGATGGTTTCGGTCAGCACCGAACCTTCCAGAAGTCCGGCATAGGAAAGCGCGATCACGGTCACCAGCGGCACGGCGGCGTTGCGCAGTGCGTGGCCCCAGATGATGCGGGTTTCCGAAATGCCCTTGGCGCGGGCTGCGATGATATATTCCTGTTCCAGTTCGTTGAGCATGAAGGAACGGGTCATGCGGCTGATATAGGCAAGCGAGAAATAGCCGAGCAGCACGGATGGCAGGATAAGGTGGGAGACAATATCCTTGAGGGCTGGCCAGTCGCGCTGGAGGATCGCGTCGATCAGGTAGAAACCGGTGATCGGGGTGAAGGTATATTCAAATGTGATGTCGATGCGACCGGGACCAGAGGTCCAGCCGAGCCGTGCATAGAAGATCAGAAGCGCAAGCATGCCGAGCCAGAAGATTGGCACCGAATAGCCGACAAGGCCAATCACGCGCACGATCTGGTCGACAATGCTGCCGCGCTTGACCGCAGCGAGAACGCCGAGCGGAATGCCGAACAGGGCGCCGATGATCGTGCCGACAGTGGCGAGTTCCATCGTAGCCGGGAAAACGCGGCGAATATCGGTCATGACGGGGTTGGTGGTCAGTACCGAGGTGCCGAAATCGCCCTGCAGCACGCCCTTCACGTAGAGAAAGAACTGCTGGTAATAGGGCAGGTTGAAGCCCATTTCTTCCCGCACACGGGCGACGACATGCGCTGGAGCGCGGTCGCCAACGATGGCAAGCACGGGGTCAATCGGCACAACGCGGCCGATGAAAAAAGTTACGGCCAGAAGGCCCAGATAGGTCGTGATGACGATACCCAGAAAACTGGCTATCGACGCGGCAAGGGCCGTTGAACGCCGCGGCGCTCGCCTTACCTTTTTGGTAGTGACAGTGTTACTCAATGTTTTGACCGCTTCCGACAGTGAGAGACTGTTTCAAAGGTCGCGCCTTGAGTGGCTGCAAATGGCAACTTTTTACGTCCCGTGCTGACGTACCTTCCAGTACACTCCGTCGCGGAACTCAAAAATCATCATTCTCGCACACTCATGCCGCCTTTTGTTTCAGGCTCAGAGAGCGTTTCAGGACATCTGTCGCTCCGGAAAGCCGGATCGGCAGCGCTGAAAATTTCGTGGAGCGGCTTTCCTTTTTGATTCAGAAAACCGCTCCATCCCGTTGATTTAAAGCCGTTTCAGCACGTGGTTGTTTCCACACGCCGAAGCATGGCCGACTATTCCTTGCTGACGTTCGCCAGGAAGTTGGAGTCGAATGTCGGGCCGAGCTTGTAGCCCTTCACATTGCCGCCAATGCCGGCGACTTCAACCTGTTGGAACAGCATGACGAACGGGCTCTGGTCGAGCGCTTCCTGCTGCAGCTTCTTGTACTGTTCGGCACGCTTGTCGTTGTCCCGTTCCAGAAGAGCAGCCTGCGTCTGCTTGGTCAGCTCCGGAATGTCCCAGGCGTTGCGCCATGCAAGCGTCTTGGTCGAGGCGTCGTCGCTGTTGTCCGGGTTGCTGGTGAAAGCTTCAGCGTTGGAATTGGGGTCCCAATAGTCCATGCCCCACTGGCCGATATACATATCGTGGTTACGGGCGCGATACTTGGTCAGCGTCTGCTTGCCGTCGCCGGGGATGATTTCGATCTTCACGCCGGCCTGTGCAGCGGTCTGCTGGAAGGATTCGGCAATGCCGGTGACCGGCTGACCGTTACGCACGTCGAACGTAACCGAAAGACCGTCCTTCAGACCGGCCTTAGCAAGCAGTTCCTTCGCCTTGGCGACGTCGAGCTTGTACGGCGCAGCATCGAGAGCGCCGAGAACGCCCTTGGCCTGATAGGTCTGGCGGATTTCGCCGATGCCCTTGATGAGCGTCGAACCGATTGCATCGTAATCGACCAGATATTTAAAAGCTTCGCGAACTTCAGGCTTGGCGAGGTTCGGGTTCTTCTGGTTGAGGCTGATGTAATAGACCGTGCCCTTTGCGGCGCTGGTCGTGGAAAGCTTGTCGTTCTTCAGGACAGCTTCGTAGTCGCCCGGTTCCAGATTGCGCGCCACATCGACATCGCCGGATTCGAGCATCAGGCGCTGCGTCGCGCTTTCCTTGACGTGACGATAGAAGACGCGCTTAAGGTTGGCCTTTTCACCATAGAAATTGTCGTTGCGTTCCAGAATGACGACTTCATTGGCGCGCCATTCGCGGATCACGAACGGGCCGGAGCCTGCCGATTTGGTTTTCAGCCATGCATTGGCGTAATCGGTTTCGTACTTGTACTCGTCGGTCGGGGTCACCTTCTCGGCATGTTCTTCGAGAAGCTTCTTGTCGACGACTGCGGCGACGGTCGCGGTCAGGCAGTTCAGCACGAAGCTTGGTGCATAAGGCTTGTCGACGGTGAAAACGAAGGTGCTGTCGTCAACGGCTTTCGCCTTTTCGTTCACGTTATCCTTCGTCAGGCCGAACTGGGTCAGGATGAAGGCCGGGCTCTTGTCGAGACGCACGGCACGCTCAAAGGAGTAGGCAACGTCGGCAGAAGTGATCGGGTTGCCGGAAGCGAACTTGATGTCCTTCTTCAGCTTGAACGTATAGGTGAGGCCGTCATCGGAAACGGTCCAGCTTTCGGCGACGCCCGGAACGACCTTCGACGTGTCGTTGATGTCGAGACGGACGAGCATGTCATAGGCGTTACCGATGAATTCAGCCGGGCTCAGTTCGAAAGACTCGGCCGGGTCCAGCGTGATCGTGTCGTCGATGGCCCATGCCTGGACCAGCGTATCGGCTGGCGTGGCGGACCAGGCCGGATTTGCAGCCAGCACGGCCGCAAGTGCCGCACCGGCAGCCAGAATACGAAAACGTCCGAAATGCATCATGTTAGAGTTCCCTTCCTGTGATTTTGTCTTTGTTCCTGCGCGTCCTGTTCCGATAACCGTTCACAGGATGCGCTCGAGATCACGCTGCTTCGTGCCAGGCCTGTTTCAAAACGCGTATCCAATTGCCCCGGCAAATTTTTGCCAGCTCTTCTTCACCATATCCCGCTTTCCGCAAAGCTGCGACAAGGTTTTGCGTGCCGGCCGCATCGCCGATTTCGGCTGGAATTGTTGCGCCGTCATAGTCCGAACCAAGCGCCACACAGTCGATGCCCATCCGTTCGACCATGTAATCCACGTGCCGCACCACATCGGAAAGCGGTGTGTTGGCGTCTTCCTTGGCATCGGCGCGCAGCATCGTCGTGGCGTAGTTCAGTCCGGCAAGGCCTTTGCTCTCGCGAATGGCATCAAGCTGACGGTCGGTCAGGTTGCGTGCGACGGGAGTGAGGGCGTGCGCATTGGAATGGCTGGCAACCAGCGGCTGATCGCTCAGTTTCGCCACATCCCAGAAGCCTTTTTCGGTGATATGCGCCAGATCGATCAGAATGCCCTTGGCATTGCATGCCTTGACGAGGCGCTTGCCCGTATCCGTCAGGCCAGGGCCGGTATCCGGGCTCATCGGGTAGGCGAACGGAACGCCGTGAGCGAAGATATTGTTGCGGCTCCAGACAGGTCCGAGCGAACGCAGGCCCGCGGCGTAAAAGACTTCAAGCGCGGCCAGATCTTCATCGATGGCTTCGCAGCCTTCCATGTGCAGCACGGCGGTGAATGTGTCGCTGTCCAGCGTCTCGTCGAGGTCGCGGCCATTGCGGCAGAGCTTCCAGCCGCCAGCGGCTTCCAGCTTGAGGGCAATGGCAGCCATATCGAGAGCGATGTCGAGGGAGGGGCTGCGTTCCAGCGGTGGCGAAAGGGGCGTTTCATAATGGCCATTGGCGTCCGGCTTGCCTAGTTCGATATGCTCGCCCGAGGGAACGTAAATGGCGCATATGCCGCCAGCGAGACCGCCTTTACGAGAGCGGGGGAGATCGATATGGCCGCTATCCGTTCCGTCGATAAATTCCCTGATCGGGTCTTCGCCCTTGCGGGCATTTTCCCAAAGCCGCAGAAGGACATCATTATGTCCGTCAAAAACGCGCTGCATTCTTTCATTCCTGACTGCATGGCCTGCGGAAGCAGAACCACATATCCAAGTGTTCAGGCGCGGGAGAATTAAACGGCAAGGTAAGACAACCTCCCGATATGATGGTTGAACTTTTCGCTCTTATTGTTCCCCGCAATCCACTCGCAATTTATAAGCGGTGAGTGCCTGTCGGAGTCAAGCCATCCGATGACGTAGTCAGACTGCGAAATGAAGATAAATTTATGCAAAACGAAAGGGCTGCGCCGTGAAACGCAGCCCTTTGTGCAAAAGGCGAATTGCTTGATGCGAAAACAGAATGAAGTTTCGCATCTGATCAAGAGGTCTAGAACTTGTAGTTCAGGCCAGCCTTGATCGAATGGTTCTTCAGATTGTTGCGCTGCTCCACGCCGTTGACGCGGGACTTCACATCGCTGAAGCGCTGGAAGTCATACTCGGCCTTGACGGAAAGCGGGCCGGTCAGCGCCTGCTCGACACCGGCGCCGATCAGTGCGCCGCCTTCCCAGCCGGGGGCCGAGGTGGTGTTGTCCTTGGCCTTGAAGCGGGTCACACCGTAGCCGGCCGTGCCATAAACCAGCGTCTTGTCGAATGCATAGCCGACCTTGCCCTTGGCATTGCCGTTCCACGACTGCTGGAGGCTGCCGCCATGGCCGATGCGATGCTCGGCTTCGGCGAAGTTGCCTTCGAGTTCCGCACCGAACACGACATTGCCGCTCTGCATGTTTTTGCCGACAACAACGCCGCCCAAAGCGCCGGTGCGGTTGGTGAAGGGACCGGGAACCTTGGACGAGGAAGCGCCGATCTGTGCGCCGATATAGTTGCCGGACCAGTCATGCGGACCGCTGGCAACCGGATCGTTATAGGAATAGTCCGTTGCTCCCATCATGTCGGCAGCGAAAGCCGAACCTGCAAAAGCAACGATTGCGGCGCCGAGCGCCACTGCGGTGATAGAACGCTTCAACATTTTTTACTCCGATTTTCCCGTCGAAGAACGCTGGCGGGAAACATGCCTGAATTCATTATTGCCATCGAAAGGCCTTGCCTTCGCTCTGGCTTCCGTCTCACCACTGATTGTGTCCAAATTTAAGAAAATTCGAGCGATTTCCATGCATTGCGCAGCCATTCCTTGCGCTATGCTTAACAATTGGTAACGGCTTGAGGTGGATGCCCTGTCAGATCAATCCCAACCCGCGAAAGCTGGCATGACCGTGCTTTCCGACGATAACGTGGTCGTGCACCGTGATGTTGAGGGCCTTGGCGGCATTGACGAGCTGCCTGGTCATGTCGATATCGGCGCGTGATGGCGTCGGGTCGCCGGACGGGTGGTTGTGGACCAGGATGATGGCGGTCGCGGATAGTTCCAGCGCCCGTTTGACGACCTCGCGCGGATAGACGGGCGTATAATCGACCGTGCCGGTCTGCTGCACTTCATCGGCAATCATCTTGTTCTTCTTGTCGAGGAACAGGATGCGGAACTGCTCACGGGTCTCGTAGGCCATGGCGGTGGTGCAATATTCGATCACCTGGTTCCATGAGCCCAGAACCTCGCGCTCCATGACAGTGCTGCGAGCGCTTCGCTTGGCCACAGCTTCCACCAGCTTGAGTTCATGCGCGACGGTAGGGCCGGCACCGGGAACTTCGGCGATCAGTTTTTCGGGGGCGGCCAGCACTTCGGCAATCGAGCCGAACCGGGTCAAAAGCGCCTTGGCGAGTGGCTTGGTGTCCGCGCGCCGAATGGCGCGAAACAGCAGCATTTCGAGCAATTCATAATCCGCCAGCGCGTCGGGAGTTTCCCTGAAACGCTGTTTGAGACGATCGCGATGCCCGGCGTAATGTGGCTTTTCGATTTTTGGCGTCAGTTGCAGCGTATCGCTGAAGCCGGGCATCTGCGCATTACCCGCCTCGGTCTTGCTCTTTGCCATACTGTTTAAACCCCCGCAAAAACAGACCAGACAATTATCGAGATGATATCACTTCGACATTATCTCATGGAAGGCGGTCCGAAGACGTTGGCTGGGGAGAGAGTGAATATCTCACAGCCGTCTTTCGTGACGCCGACCGTATGTTCGTATTGCGCCGTCAGCGACCGGTCCCGTGTAACGGCCGTCCAGCCATCGGCTAGAACCTTCACATGCGGTTTGCCGAGATTGATCATCGGCTCGATGGTGAAGATCATGCCTTCCTTGATTTCCACCCCTTCATTGGGCGTGCCGTAGTGAAGGATATTTGGTGCGTCATGGAACAGTTGTCCGACGCCGTGGCCGCAGAAATCGCGCACGACAGAACAGCGCTCGCCTTCGGCATAGGTCTGGATCGCCGCACCGATTGCACCGGTCTTGGCGCCCGGCTTGACGGCTGCGATCCCGCGCAAAAGGCTTTCATAGGTGACTTCCAGCAGCCGCTCGGCGGCGCGCTTGATTTCGCCTACCGCATACATGCGGCTGGAATCGCCGTGCCAGCCGTCAAGGAGATAGGTGACGTCGATATTGACGATATCGCCCTCGCGCAGCGGCTTGTCGTTAGGAATGCCGTGGCAGACGACGTGATTGATCGACGTGCAGGTCGATTTCGTATAGCCGCGATAGTTCAGCGTTGCCGGAAACGCGCCGTGATCCATGCCGAACTCGAACACGAAACGGTCGATCTCGTTGGTGGTCACACCCGGCTTGACGATATCGTTGAGGGCATCGAGACAGCGTGCCGTCAGATTGCAGACCGTGCGCATACCCTCGAAAGCCTCGGGGCCATAGAGCCTGATCTGGCCCCGTATATTTCATGGGTGCACTTGTCGCTTCGATATAGGTTACCATCACTCGATCCGTCTTAGACCTTAATCATTCAATTGGCACCAGTTCAGTGGCGTCAATGCTGTTATCCGTTATGTGGCACCGAACGGCCCAGGCCTCAACCCCGTTTGCACGCGCATGTTCAAAAGCGCGTGCGTAAGTGGGATCGAGATCGCCGGAAATGCTGAATCTGCTGCAATCGTTTCGCTGGATAATAAACAGCATCACGCCCCGATGACCAGCGGCAACCACGTCGACCAGTTCCTCAAGGTGCTTCGCTCCGCGCGCCGTCACCGTATCGGGGAACTCCGCCAGTCCGAGCGTGCGAATGAAATGTACATTTTTGACCTCGACATAGGCTCGCTGGCGGGGGCCGTCGTCCAGCAGAAGATCAATGCGCGAATTCCGGCCATATTTCTGCTCGCGCTTGAGGCTGGCATATCCTGAAAGGTGCGGAATGAGACCTTTCAGGATCGCTTCCTCGGCGATTCTGTTGGGTAAGCCGGTGTTCACGCCAACCAGCGTATTATCCGCCTCAACAATCTGCAGCGTATGGGCATATTTGCGGTGAGGGGCATTCGAAACACTCAGCCAGACGCGGGAACCCGGAGCGGTCAGTCCGAGCATCGAACCGGTGTTGGGCACGGACGCTGTGATGAACCGCCCGTCATCCAGCGTGACGTCGGCGAGAAATCTTTTGTAGCGGCGTTCCAGCCTGCCGGTGACCAGAGGTGTTTGAAAAATCATGCGCCGATGTAGAGCAGTTCGGCGCGTATGCGAAAGGCTTTTCTGACAGCTTCGCGGAAACAGCCAATATAGGCGGTGGCGGTCAGAACAGGGCCTTGATGACGTCGGCCCAGCTCATATCCGCACCGAGGGCCATCGCCGCGGCAACCAGGCCGGCGCCGAGAAAGGTGAGGGTGGTTCTTGTTTCGCTTGTCATTATTCTTCCCCATCAAATCAGTCATTTGAAACTGGGAGGAATTTCGCGGGAGAATTTGCCCGGATTGTGATGCGATAATGGCTATTCCGGGCAATTTGCGGGCATTTTACGGATAGGGTAAACGCTGCCGCCTTTGCTATTGCCTTATCCACTCGAAGACGAGTTCCTCGCGAAAAGCGAAGCGGACCACATGGCTCGCCACGACTTCTTCGAGGCGGGCAAGGTTTTCTTCCGATGTTTCGACAGTCGTGGTCAGTTTTTCAGCATCGGCATCGAGAATCACGAGACGATTCTCGCCAAGATCGATCGTGCCATGTTCAGGAGTGAATTCGACCGCGAATTTGTGCGCCCAATGCTTGCAGAGCTGCTGCAGGTAACGGCTGGCATGGGTGGTAGGAACGATTGCTGTTGCTTTCGGCATCATGCTGTCCTTTCAAAAAGGTTGCAGTCCGGCGCGTAGCAACATCCTGGCAGTTCAGCCAGTAATATTTGCGTCAATTTCGAGGGAAAAGAAAAACCAGCAATGGTACGCCCAAGGGGAATCGAACCCCTGTTTCCGCCGTGAAAGGGCGGCGTCCTAACCGCTAGACGATGGGCGCCCGTTGCTGGTGTGGGGCGCTTATAGTCAGGAAATTTCCGACATGCAAGCCCCTTTTTCACTTGTCTGTGAATAAGTTTTGACAGCGCAAACCAGTGCACATCGAGTGCTAACAGATTGAATTGTAAGGGGAAAAGAAAAAACCAGCAATGGTACGCCCAAGGGGAATCGAACCCCTGTTTCCGCCGTGAAAGGGCGGCGTCCTAACCGCTAGACGATGGGCGCCCGTTGCTGGTGTGAGTGGGCTTATATTGAGGAAGGTTCTGACTCGCAAGCCCCAAAAAACACTTTTCTGAAAAAAATCGAATGTACTGCAAAAATGGGGAAAATCCCTGCGGCCGATTTTGTTACTCGGTTGAAAAATAAAGACAAAAGAAAAAGCCGGATCGGGCGATCCGGCTTCGGTATTGAGTAAGGGCGCTTCGTCAGCCCTTGCAGCGCCAGTTCCAGTCGCGCTCCGGCCCGACATCGACGTGAACCGAAGTCGTGTGGCAGTAGGTGCCGACGCCGCCACGTCCCGGCATGGAGCGTGCGAAGCGCGCGATTTCCCACTTGGACACGCCATCGATCTGGATGTCGGCGGCGGCGCAGATCATATGGAGCGATTTCCGCGCGCCGTTGACCTTGCGGTTATAGGAAGGGCTGCGGTAGCCCGAAGTCACCATCACCGGGCGGCGGAAATGACGCTCCATGGTTTTCAGCATGGAAACGAGCTGGGGCTTGAGGCAGGCGACATCCACGGTCTGTCGTTGCACTTTCAGGCCGTTGGGCGCAAGGCGCGCAAGGCCGGGAGCAGAAGCAAGCGTCAGATTTGCCGATTCATCGTCTTCGTTCGCATCAATATCGCTATCGTCATAGAGACTGTTGCGATGCTTGATTTCGATGCCGCCATTCGGACGCACGCCGGGCAGCGAATAATTGTAATCATGCTTCGCGGAAGGCGAAACAGGCTTCACCACAGCAACCTTCCTGCTTTCGGCTCGGTCGGATCGCGTGCCGGTCGATTCGTCGGAGAAAAGCCGGGCAATGCTGCCTTGCGAGGCCGTTGGGCGCTGTGGCGAGGCGTAAGCGCTCTTCGTGGAGCCAAAGAGCGAAGCGACCTGAACAGGCTTTTCAGCTTCGGCAGGTTTGGCCGCTGCGGTCTGTTCTGGCGCTGCTGCTTCGGCGGGCTTTTCTTCCTTTGCCGGTTCCTGCGGCTTCTTCGCGGTTTCGGCGGGAGGCGCTTCCGCAGGCTGTTCTGCCACTGGAGCCGCTTCAGGTGCAGCGGGCTTGCTGCCGCCGAACATGCCAAAAAGCGATGTGCTCTTCGGCTGCTGCGGGGCGAGGGCTGCTACCTGGGTCTGCTGCTGCTCGGCGGGTGCGGCAGTTGGGGCTGGCTTCGCCTGCTCCTTGTTATTGGTGTTTGCCGCCTCTGCCACGACGGCGGGCTTTGTTTCACCGGGCTCGGCTTCCGCCTTTTTCTCCTCCGCAGGCGAGGTCGTCGCCGCCTCGGCTGTCTGATCGGCTGCGCTTTGCAATGTATCCGCAATCACGGAGCCGTCGGAGGCGGAGGTCATCTGCAGCGGCTTGCCGTCAAGGCCTGTGCCGGTCGACGTGCAGGACGTGACAAGAAGCGCAAGCAAAGCCACGCTGCCTGATAGAAACCTGCCGGAGGTCCGGTGTGTAGAATGTGCAAATTTCAACAGTCTGCTCCAGCTCGATTTCCCTGACCAGTTTGGCGACCCGCATTCGCCGGGCCTACCTGGTTTCGGGAGATCGGCTCTCCCGTGCGAGGCTGACGTCACGTTCAGTGGCTGATCGTCCCCACAGCTCCCGACTGTTCGTGCCGGGAAAGAAATTCAGAAATATCAGCGAGTTATGATAGTCACTTCAGAGCAATGACGGCCATTCCGCTGTAATGGACAAATCACCTGTTCGGCAATTCGTTACCAATTTTTAAGTTTTTTAATCGCCGAGTGCAACTATTGATGCGCATCTGGCGTTAAATGACTTCGCGTCCAAGGCGGAATATTCGTTTATAACGAAATATTACTTTGTGTAATCTTTGGTTACATTTTCCTTTCCTGCTGGGATTTCGGATGGTTCGAAGCAGCGCTTCGGCCTTCAACCCAAGGCGAATTTCTGATTTGCATCACTCACTTGTTGACAGGATGCCTCGACTTGGTGCTATCCCTTGCCAATTGCTTTATCTTTGTGTGGCGCTGTGACCAACGGCGCCTTATGCGGCATCAACCGGGATCAGAAACATGACCAAGCGCACGCGGCAGATCGCCAACCTATTGCTGGCAGCAACAGCGGCGGCGATGCTCACGGCATGCGCGGGCGGAAAAGAGTTTCAAGGTACGCCGCAGGAAGGCGCTTCGCGCACCGGTGTTTTCCCGACATTCGGCCATATGCCGAAGGCTGCGACCACGCAGATCACCGCAGAAGAAAAGCAGCAGCTTACCACCAAGCTTGATGCCGACCGCACGCGTCTGGCGGCATCCAGAACCGGCGGTGCGGGGTTCACGCCCGCCGAGGCTGCTGCCCTGCGCAAGCAGGCGCAGCAGGATACGGACGCTACCCTGAAACAGATCGAAAGCGGGGAAGAGTAACTTCTTCCTTGGTTTATGACGCGCATCTTATCCGAAACCGTTAAACTTTTCGGGGTGTGCTCTAGAGACGAAATCCGCATCCTTTGACGCGGCAACACGTCTCGACCCGATTCGAGAACAGGTGTATAGCTCCTTTGCGGCGCATGCGCGCCATTACGTTCAACCCTCCACTGGAACAGGATCATGTCGGAAGAATTCCATAAAGTCCGTCGTCTGCCCCCTTATGTCTTTGAACAGGTCAATCGTCTGAAGGCATCGGCGCGAGCGGCGGGCGCCGACATTATTGATCTTGGCATGGGCAACCCCGATCTTCCGACCCCGCAGAACATCGTCGACAAGCTGTGCGAGGCCGTGCAGGACCCGCGCGCACATCGTTATTCGGCTTCCAAGGGCATTCCCGGCCTGCGTCGTGCGCAGGCGCAATATTATGCGCGGCGCTTTGGGGTGAAGCTCAATCCCGATACGCAGGTCGTGGCCACGCTCGGCTCCAAGGAAGGCTTCGCCAATATGGCTCAGGCCATCACCGCGCCGGGCGATGTGGTTCTGTGCCCGGACCCGACCTATCCGATCCACTCCTTCGGCTTCATCATGTCCGGCGGCGTGATCCGCTCGGTCCAGGCAAAGCCGGACGAGAACTTCATCCCGACGCTGGAGCGCGGCGTGAAGCACTCGATCCCGAAGCCGATCGCGCTGATCCTGAATTTCCCGTCCAATCCGACGGCGTATGTGGCGACGCTCGATTTCTACAAGGACGTCGTCGCGTTCGCCCGCAAGCATGACATCGTCATCCTGTCGGATCTTGCCTATTCGGAAATCTATTTCGACGACAATCCGCCGCCATCGGTGCTGGAAGTGCCGGGCGCCATGGATGTGACCGTAGAGTTCACCTCCATGTCGAAGACATTCTCCATGCCAGGCTGGCGCATGGGCTTTGCGGTCGGTAATGAACGCCTGATCGCAGCGCTCACCCGCGTGAAGTCCTATCTCGATTATGGTGCTTTCACGCCTATTCAGGTTGCGGCGACCACGGCGCTGAATGGAGAGGGATCGGACATCGCCTATGTGCGCAATGTCTACAAGCAGCGCCGGGATGTGCTGGTCGAAAGCTTTGGCCGTGCGGGCTGGGATGTTCCGCCGCCTGCTGCGACCATGTTCGCCTGGGTTCCGATTCCGGAACGCTTCCGTTCGCTGGGTTCGCTCGAATTCTCCAAGCTTCTGGTCGAACAGGCCGATGTGGCCGTTGCGCCCGGTATCGGCTTTGGCGAGCACGGCGACGATTACGTGCGGATTGCGCTGGTCGAGAACGAGCACCGCATCCGTCAGGCGGCGCGTAACATCAAGCGTTTTCTCTCTGCAAAGCATGAGAACCTGCAAAATGTAATTCCGCTCGACGGTCGTCGCGGATAGTCTTTAGAAATCGTCACGGACGGCACCTCGCCGCCCGTGACATCCCACCTGATAGCCACTCCATACAGAAGGTCGAAATAATGAGTGATGCATTACGGATCGGCGTTGCCGGCCTCGGCACCGTTGGTGCTTCGGTGTTGCGTATCCTGCGTGACAAGTCCGAAATGCTCACGCGCCAGTGCGGCAAGCCTGTTACGGTCACGGCGGTCAGCGCTCGCGACCGCAACCGGGATCGCGGCATTGATCTTTCTGGTATCAATTGGTTCGACGATCCGGTCGAGCTGGCCAAATCTGCCGATATCGATGTTTTCGTGGAACTCATCGGCGGCGAGGATGGACCGGCCCGGGCTTCTGTCGAAGCGGCTTTGCGCGCCGGTCGCCATGTGGTCACGGCCAACAAGGCGCTGCTGGCGCGGCACGGCGTTGCGCTTGCCAAGATCGCCGAGGATAAAGGCGTCCTTCTCAATTTCGAAGCGGCGGTGGCCGGGGGTATTCCGGTCATCAAGGCAATGCGTGAATCGCTGACCGGCAATACGGTTTCCCGCGTCTATGGCATCATGAACGGCACCTGCAACTACATCCTGACCCGGATGTGGGAAGAGGGCATTTCGTTCGAAGCCTGTCTCAAGGATGCCCAGCGCCTCGGTTATGCAGAGGCCGATCCGACTTTCGACATTGAAGGCAATGACACGGCGCACAAGCTGGCGCTGCTGACCAGTCTTGCCTTCGGCACGCAGATCGCTGCGGATGACATTTATCTTGAAGGCATCAGCAATATTTCGCTGGCCGATATTCGCGCCGCCGATGAACTCGGCTATCGCATCAAGCTTCTGGGGGTCGCGCAGAAGACCGATACAGGCATTGAACAGCGCGTGCATCCTACCATGGTGCCGACCTCGTCGGTCATCGCGCAGGTGCATGGCGTGACCAACGCCGTGGCAATCGAAACCGATCTTCTGGGCGAGCTTCTGCTTTCCGGCCCCGGTGCGGGCGGTAACGCGACAGCATCCGCCGTCATTGGTGACGTTGCCGATATTGCCAAAAGCCGTCCGGGTTTCCAGCATGGGCCGGTGTTCGGCACGCCTGCCAAGGCGTTGCAGCCTTACAAGCGCGCCAAGATGCGCAAACATGCGGGCGGCTACTTCATCCGCCTGACCGTGCTTGACCGTATCGGCGCTTTCGCGGCCATCGCCAAGCGCATGGCTGAAAACGACATCTCGCTGGAATCGATCGTGCAGCGCCCGCCGATGGATGATGCAGCAAGGGAAGGCGTCAAGACGGTCATTCTCGTCACGCATGAGACGACCGAATCTGCTGTCAAAAAAGCGCTGGAAGCGATCCTCAAGGACGATCATCTGGTCGACACACCACAGATGATCCGCATCGAACGCGCCGGATAAAGCATGCCTTCCCAAAGCGGATACCGGTTTGGGAACAAAGACATGCGTTAGACAAAAACCAGAACGCGCTGCACTTTTAGCGCGTTTTCTGGAAGGCCTGCCACTCTTGCAGGTTCAATTCACCTTTGTTATGAAAGCCGGGTCGGAATCGATCCGGCTTTGATTCATTTGAAGAGACATGAACAGGAAAAGGAGGGCTGTATGATGTATGTGACGCGTCATGATCATCACCGTCAGCACGGCCCCGGTTTTGCCCTGCATAAGTAACTTGTGCAGGGCGGAAAAAGACGAGCACACTGTCTTATTCTGCCTTTTCCTGAAGGCGCGGTCATCGATCGCTGCCGGACATTCGCCAGCACATTGATGCATATCGCGGTTTGGAAACCGGGCATTGGTGCGTGGCAGAATTGAGCAGATTGCCATGTCTCTTGTTTCTATCCAGAATCTTTCGCTTACCCTTCATGAGCCACTTTTTGCCAATCTCGATCTCGTCATAGGCGAGGGCGAGCGCCTTGGTCTCGTTGCTGCCAACGGGCGCGGCAAGACCAGTCTCCTGCGTCTCCTTGTCGGGGAGGGCGAGCCGACGCTCGGCACGATCACGCGGTCGCGTGGATTGAAGATCGGCTATGTCAGCCAGTATGTGCCGGAACAACTGTTTGACCGGACATTCTATGATCTCGTGCTGGATGGTCTCGACGAAGAGGCCCGCGATTATGAAAGCTGGCGCGCCGACATCGTTCTGGACGACATGCGTGTTGCCGAGGAATTGCGACAGCTCCCGGTGCGCCAACTCAGCGGGGGCTGGCAGCGGCTCGCGCTTCTCGCCCGCGCATGGGTGTCGGAGCCCGACGTTCTCCTGCTCGACGAGCCGACCAACCATCTGGATCTCGAAAAAGTGCGGCTGCTGGAAGACTGGCTGAATGCGCTGCCGCGTTCGGTCGCGGTCGTGGTCAGCAGTCACGACCGCGCCTTTCTGGATGGGGTGACGAAGCGGACGCTGTTCCTGCGGGCGGAAAAATCACCGATTTTCGCCTTGCCATACAGTCAGGCGCGAGTTGCTCTTGATGAAATCGACGCGGCGGATGCCCGGCAGTTCGAAAAGGACATGAAGACAGTCCAGCAACTGCGCAGGCAGGCCGCGAAGCTCAACAATATCGGCATCAATTCCGGCAGCGATCTGCTCGTGATCAAGACCAAGCAGTTGAAAGCACGCGCCGACAAGATCGAGGAAAGCGCCAAGGCAGCCCATGTGGAACGCTCTGCCGGCAAGATCATACTGAACAGCCTCGGCAGCCACGCCAAGGCGTTGGTTGTTCTCGATCGGGCCGAAATTACAACACCCGACGGCAGGCTGCTCTTCAAGACGGGGCAGCTCTGGATCAATCCGGGCGACCGTATCGTCCTGCTGGGTGCCAATGGCATGGGCAAGACCCGTTTGCTGACGCTGGTGCGGGAGGCCATCCTTGCGCCGGACCGCGCACAGGCCGGTATCAAGGCGACGCCTTCGCTGGTGCTCGGATATAGCGATCAGGCCTTGTCGGAACTGCGTCCGGAATGGACTCCATTCGAGACGATTGCGAAACGTTTCGACATTGGCGACCAGCGGACGCGGTCCCTTCTGGCAGGTGCGGGCATGACGCTCGAGATGCAGGCAAAGCCGCTTGAACGCCTGTCCGGCGGGCAGAAGGCACGGCTGGCCATGCTGGTTCTGCGGCTGACCAATCCAAACTTCTATATCCTCGATGAACCGACGAACCATCTTGATATCGAAGGTCAGGAAGCGCTGGAGGTGGAACTGCTGCGCAATGAGGCTGCAAGCCTTATCGTCTCGCACGACCGCAGTTTTGTTCGCAATGTCGGCAACCGGTTCTGGATGATCGAAAGAAAAAAGCTGGTCGAGGTGGAAAGTCCGGAGTTTTTCTTTGATGCTATCGGAAGCTGAATAGTTCAACATCTTTCGGTTGTTTAATAACTTCTGGCCGGGTGTGAGTGTTCACATCCGGCCGGGAGGTGAAACGAACCGTGTATTGCTTAAATCGATTAAGAGTTTGAGCGTACAATGTTTTTGGCTTTCCCGCCCTTGCAGGGGGCGGGGGACTTTGACAAAAGGTTTGCACAGTGTCGCTATAAGAGGCGGCAGTCGCGGGCGTCATGCGCCCCATCCACGCAATTCGAATTCAGGACTTTGTTCAAATGGCCAAGACCGCAGAGCAGCAACCCCACGGACTCGATCGCATTCTCACACTCGAACTGGTCCGCGTGGCCGAGCGTGCAGCAGTGGCGGCGGCGAGGCTGCGGGGCCGCGGCGACGAAATGGCTGCCGATCAGGCGGCCGTCGATGCAATGCGCCAGGAACTGAACCGCCTTCCGATTGCCGGAACGGTGGTTATCGGCGAGGGCGAGCGTGACGAAGCGCCGATGCTCTACATCGGCGAAGAAGTTGGTACCAAACAGGGGCCGGACGTCGATATCGCGCTCGATCCGCTGGAAGGCACGACGATCTGCGCCAAGAACCTGCCAAACTCGCTTGCGGTGATCGCGATTGCCGAGAAGGGCAACCTGCTTTACGCGCCTGACGTCTATATGGAAAAGATCGCCGTCGGTCCGGGTTACTCGAAGGGCGTCGTCGATCTCGATGCCAGCCCGACGGACAACATCATGTCGGTCGCCAAGGCGAAGGGCGTGAAGCCGAATGAAATCACCGCCTGCATCATGGATCGCCCTCGCCATGCGCGTCTGATCGAGGAAGTGCGCGCGACGGGTGCCGCAATCCGCCTTATCGGCGACGGTGACGTGGCCGGTGTGATGCACACAACCAATCCCGACGAGACGGGCATCGACATCTATATCGGCATTGGCGGCGCGCCAGAAGGCGTTCTGGCAGCGGCAGCCCTGCGCTGCATCGGCGGCCAGATGCAGGGCCGTCTCCAGCTCAATACCGACGAAAAGATCGCCCGCGCCGCCAAGATGGGCATCGCAGACCCAAAGAAGGTCTATACGATGGAAGAAATGGCCAAGGGCGACGTGCTCTTCGCCGCGACCGGCGTGACGGACGGCAACATGCTCTCGGGCGTCAAGTTTGCCCGCGATTATATCCAGACGCATACTATCGTGATGCGTTCTTCGTCGCAGACTGTCCGTGAGATCAAGGCGCGCCATCAGGATCTGTCGAAGTTCTAGGACCTGTCGGTCCTTCGTTTAGTTCAGCTGGATCAGCGTAAGTTTCTCAAAGGCGGCATTGCAGAATGCCGCCTTTGTCTGTTCCGGTTCAGGTTTTTGGCTGAGGCTGCAACGCCTTCAATACAAGTCGTGCGACATCAGCATGAATGTCGGCACGCGGACGAGTGGCACCATCACTGCAAATGGGGTCTATTTCTCCCGCTGCTTTCAGATGTTCTGCGGCGCCTTCCTTGCATTCGGGCAGAAAGCTGAAATGCGTGGCGCCAGCGACAGCCGCATAAGTTCCTTTGGGCGTGATCGATGCCAGCTTGTCGGCCACCACTCCCGGAGGAACGGTCTGGGTTTCGCCCAGATTGATGAAGGTCATGGGAATTGAAATCGATGCAAGGCTCTGTTCATCGTAGGCTTGCGCAAGACCAGGATCAACGATGACAGCTGATGTAATGCGGCGGTCGAGATTGGATTGCTCGAAGCGGTTCCTGTCGATTGAGCGCAAATCAACCTTGTCGACCTTGATCTGCCCGCCATTTCGATAGCCAACGCCGCCGGCGTACCATGCGCAATCCCATTTGCTGTAAGTATCGCAATAGCGGGCATAAGCTTCGAGATTGGCTCTTGCGCCTGCAATTTCCATGGCGGCGGCACCGCCGAGCGAGAAGCCGAGAACGCTGATCCTGTCCTTGTCGATTATTGCGCGCCACGTCGGGTCCGTTGTCATCGTATCGATCACCGCCGACAGGTCTCCCGTGCGCTCCCAGATTTTCGGAGTGTCCTGCGGTGTGGAATCGCCACTGGTTGTACCGGGGTGGTTGGGGGCCACGGCGACAAATCCGGCCTTGGCCAGCTCTGTCGCCAGCCAGGTCATGCTCTCGAAGCGACCGCCCGAACCGTGCGACATGAGGATCAGCGGAAAGCTGCCTGTTTCCGGTGTGGCATTGATCACAGCCGGAGCACCTTTGAAAATAATATTGTCGCCGATCAAAGTAGCTTTGCCACCGGCCGCGGCTGGATACCATATGCCGACTTTAAGCGTGCGGCCTGTTTCCGCATTGGTGAAGTTGATCTCCCGCTGGCCGACCTCATGAGCCTGACTGGGGGCGGCGACGAAAAGGGCAAGAAGGAATATGACGGTATGATAGGGGAACATGACGGTCTCCGCTGATTGATGGAACAGGGAGACCGTCACCTGTTTTCACACGAACGGCGTCCTTGATCATGATTCAGGTCGTTTCGGATCACGATTTGGGCCATGATCGGCTGTCTGCGTTTCACTCGTGTGTGTTTTATGATTTTCATTCCCTTGCCTTTCGTTTCCTCACTTTTGATGCTTCTGCTGATGGCCGTTCTGCTGCATCGGTTCGGCTGGCGCGGAGCGAACCGGCCCTTCCTGCTCGTGTTGGGATTGTGCGCGTTGCAGTCGCTCATTGTCGGTTTGCGCTGGGGCTACGGGATTACAGAACTGCGCTTTGTTCTGCCTGTTGTAGCCAGTTGCCTGCCGGGACTGACGCTGATGAGTTTCAGAAGCCTCATCCATCAGGCGAAAGCAGACGATACCGTTCTGGTCTGGTTTCACGCGTTGCCGCCATTCGTCATTGCCGCAATGGTCTACTTCGCGCCGGGTTTGATCGATGCGGCGCTGATTGGGCTTTACGTTGGCTATGCGCTTGCCCTGCTGTTGCTAGGGCGCTCCGGTCCCGACGCCCTGGATGCGGCGCGCCTCGATAGTGCGGTGGCAGCTCATCGGGCGCTTGTCATTGCCGCTGCATCCTTGTGCTTTTCTGCCTTGTTCGATCTGTTGGTGGTGCTGGATTTCGAATGGCGGAAAGGAGATTACACAGCTGCGATCATCGGCAATGCCAATCTGCTCGGTCTGTTCCTTATCGGCTTGACCGCGCTGACGGCAGCTCGCGCCAAAGCTGCGCCAGAACCGGATTTTGAAACGACGCCACCGGCGCCGGATGCCGAAATAGATCGCAATGTTCTGGATAAGGTCGAAGCGCTTTTGACTGAGCAAAAGCTCTTTCTCGATGAAAATCTGACGCTGTCGCGGCTGGCTCGACGGGCCTCCATTCCGGCGCGCCAGATATCGGGCGCCATCAACCGGCTGACAGGCCAGAATGTTTCCCGTTTCATCAACGATTATCGAATTGCCGAAGCTTGCCGGCGGCTTGAGAAGGACGACATTTCGATAACGACCGTCATGTTTGAATCCGGGTTTCAGACCCAAATCGAACTTCAATCGCGAGTTCCGGCGGGTGACGTCGCTCAGTCCTGCCGACTGGCGAGATAAAAATCGTCCGGCTTGACCGTCTGCCGCCTTTTGTGTCTTTAGAATCTCATGACGACAGAGCGCTTTTTCCTCGGAATAAAACAATCCGCAACCGGGCAGAAATGGGTGGACCGGCTTGGCCTGCGTGAGGCCAACACGGCCCTTGCCATTGCGCAGCATCACGGCATTACCGATCTCGTCGCGCGCGTGCTGGCTGGGCGGGGTGTGTCGGTGGAAGGCGCGCCTGAATTTGTCGATCCGACGTTGCGCAATCTCATGCCCGATCCGGCGACGCTCACCGATATGGACAATGCGGCAGGGCGCATTGCCGATGCCATTCTGCGCCGCGAGACCGTTGCCATTTTCGGCGACTACGATGTGGATGGGGCCTGTTCCTCCGCCCTGATGTCGCGTTTTCTCAAACATTACGGCATTCAGCATTCCATCTATATTCCCGACCGGATTTTCGAAGGTTACGGCCCAAATCCCGATGCCATGCGCGATCTGGTCGCCAAGGGCGCAACCCTGATCGTCACAGTCGATTGCGGCACCAACAGCGCGCCATCCATTACAGCCGCGAAGCAGGCAGGCGCCGATGTCGTCGTGCTCGATCACCATCAGGTCGGTGGTGATCTGCCGGAAGATGCGGTGGCTATCGTCAACCCGAACCGAGAAGACGATATTTCCTTGCAAGGCCATCTCTGCGCTGCAGGCGTGGTCTTTCTTACGCTGGTGCAGGTGACCAAGATATTGCGGGAGCGCGGCAAGGGGCCGGGCCCGGATCTGCTTTCCCTGCTCGATCTCGTGGCGCTCGCCACGGTCTGCGACGTGGTGCCGCTGACTGGCGTCAATCGCGCTTTTGTCGTGAAGGGGCTGCTCGTTGCGCGGTCACAGAGCAATGTCGGCCTTGCGGCGCTTGCCCGCGTCTCGCGCATTGGAGAGCCTCTCAATGTCTTCCATCTGGGTTACCTGATCGGGCCGCGCATCAATGCGGGCGGGCGCATCGGCGACGCCGGACTTGGCGCGCGACTACTGACATTGGACGATCCCGCCACGGCAGATCGCATCGCTGTGGAGCTTGACCGGCTCAACCAGGAGCGGCAGGCCATGGAAGCGGAAATGCTCATGGAGGCGGAAGCGGAAGCCTCGCTGGAAATCTCCGGTGGTGCGGGCGCATCGGTCATCGTGACGGCAAGCGACCGCTGGCATCCCGGCATTGTGGGGCTGCTCGCCTCGCGGCTGAAGGAAAAGGCGCGGCGGCCGGCCTTTGCCATCGCCTTCAACGCCAATGGCGTTGGGTCGGGCTCCGGTCGCTCCATCATGGGGCTTGATCTTGGCAAACTGGTTCGCGGGGCGATGGATCGTGGGCTGCTCGTCAAGGGCGGCGGCCACGCCATGGCCGCCGGTATCACCATCGAGCGCGGCAATCTTGGCGCGTTGCGGGCCTATCTTGAGGAAGAATCGGCGCATATCGTCTCGCGCCTGCGGGAAAATCAGAGCCTTTCCATCGATGGCGCGCTGGCCGCATCGGGCGCCACCGTATCGCTTTATGAAGCCTTGCAGAAGGCTGGGCCCTATGGTTCGGCGCATCCGCAGCCCATATTGGCGCTGCCGCATCACATACTGGCCGATGTGCGGGGCGTCGGGCGCGATCATGTGCGCGTTACACTGCGCGGCGCGGATGGAAAGCGCGTCAACGCCATAGCCTTCCGGGCGGCGGAAGGCGATCTCGGACGGTTCCTGTTCAACAATATCGGCCAGAGTGTCCATGTCGCAGGCAATCTGTCGCTAAACCATTGGAATGGCTCGGTCACTCCCCAGATCCAGATTCTGGACGCGGCTTTGCCAATCTAGAGCGTTTCCGGGCCATTTGAAATTCTTCAGTTTTTTGTCTTCACGCTCTTGTGAGGGGCGGGGGCGAATTCCCATATGAGCACTTAAACATTCAGACATGACTCTAAGTGGGAGAAACCGATGCCGGGTTCCGGAAACCGCCTGACCAAACTGACAGCTGCAATGGTGCTGGGGTTGATTGCCTCCTTTGCTGCGGTCGATTTCGCCGAGGCTCGCCGCGCGGGCGGTGGCGGTTTCGGCAGCCGTGGTGCGCGCACCTATTCGGCACCCGCGCCAACCCGCACCGCGCCTAATAACGCAGCTCCCATCGAACGTTCCATGACGCCCAATACCGGCGCTACACAAACCAGCCGCCCGGCGGCGGGCGCAACGCAGAATGCTGCTCAGGCGCAGCGTTCCGGCGGCATATTCGGCAATTTCGGTCGTTCCATGCTCGGCGGTCTTCTCGTCGGCGGCCTTATCGGCATGCTGCTCGGCAACGGCCTTGGCGGTCTTGCCGGCATGTTCGGCCTGATCCTGCAGGTTGCCGTGATCGCGCTCATTGCCATGTTTGTCATGCGCATGTTCGCGAACCGCCGCCAGCCGGCAGCGGCAGGTGCTGGTAATGCAGGCGCGCAGCCCTTTGGCGCGCCAAAATCCGCCGCTCCCCAGGCCGGGCCGCTGGCGGGTTTTGGTGGTCGCACCCCATCGGTAAACCCTTTCGAGACGAAGCAGGAAGCTGCTCCGGCTGCCCCGGCTGTTGAGGACGAGCCGATGGATGTCGGTCAGGAAGATCTGGACCGGTTCGAGCAGATGCTTTCTGAAGTCCAGACAGCCTATGGCCGTGAGGACTATGCGGCGCTGCGCAAGCTCACGACCCCGGAAGCCATGTCCTATCTGGCTGAAGAGCTGGGCGAGATCGCTTCCAGCGGCATGCGCAACGAAGTGAAGGACGTCAAGCTTCTGCAGGGCGATGTTTCCGAAGCCTGGCGCGAAGGCAACGCCGAATACGCAACCGTTGCGATCCGCTATTCTGCAATCGACGTCATGCTGGATCGCAATACCGGCACCGTCGTCGAAGGCAATCCGAACGAGCCGGTGGAAAGCGTCGAACTTTGGACCTTCACCCGCCAGGATAGCGGCGAATGGCAACTTGCTGCCATTCAGGGAACGGAATAACCGTTCAGGATCGAAAAAAAGCCCGGTCTCGCGACCGGGCTTTTTGTTTTATGTTACCAGCTGCCGATATTTTCGGCGGAAGCCCAAGGCTCCTGTGGCGCCAGACGTTCGCCCTTCTGGATCAGTTCGATGGAAATGCCGTCGGGCGACTTGATGAAGGCCATATGACCGTCGCGCGGCGGACGGTTGATGGTGACGCCTGCATCCTGCAGCTTCTGGCAGGTGGCGTAGATGTCGTCGACCATATAGGCCAGATGGCCGAAATTGCGGCCGCCCGTATAGGTTTCCGGGTCCCAGTTGTAGGTCAGTTCCAGTTCCGGCGCGCGTTCCGCCTTTGCCCGGTCCGTATCGGAAGGCGCGGCGAGAAAGATCAGCGTGAAGCGGCCCTTCTCATTTTCAGTACGGCGGATTTCTTCAAGGCCGAGTTTCTTTACATAAAAATCGAGAGATTCATCGATGTCGCGAATTCGGACCATCGTGTGCAGATAGCGCATAGTCTTTTCCTCGGCTGTTGTAATTCATGGGCTGACGCTCGGAAAACGCATGGAATGCCGATTGGTTCGGCGGGGATATCGAATCCGATGTCGGAGACCGAACGTCAAGCTATCACCCACAGAACAGGGTTCAAGAATTTTGAGCCGCAGATGTGACCGGAAATGTCCCCGGACCCTCATTGCCAAATCGGCGACCGGCCATATTTGAAGTGGTTGGCCGGTTGCGAGGGCTGCCGCGCGGGAAAAGTAACCATGAAGTTGTGAAGTGTGTGGTCTTCATGGGGACTGACACAAGTTTGGACTTGCCGCCTCCGGTTAAGGAAGTGTTATTCTTTAGACAAGAATCAGGTCGGAATCGCAATGGAAGAACAGAGGAGGGGCGAACGCATGGCGGACAAGTCTGTGTCAAATGACCAGTTTCGCAGCCAGCACGCCTCGGAAGAGCTGGGCGATATCATCGAAATTTCGGGCCATATCAAATGGTTCGACGTAGCCAAGGGCTACGGCTTCATTGTTCCGGACCAGCCGGGCCTTAATGACATTCTTCTTCATGTGACTTCACTGCGTCGCGATGGCTTCCAGACCGCTCTGGAGGGTGCGCGCATCGTTTGTGAAGTCCGGCAGGGCGAGCGCGGCCTGCAATGTTTCCGCGTGCTGTCGATGGATACCTCGACCGCCGTTCATCCCGCGCAGATGCCGCCGCAGCGCACCCATGTCACCGTCACGCCGTCGAGCGGACTTGAGCGCGTGATCGTGAAGTGGTTCAACCGCACCAAGGGGTTCGGTTTCCTGACGCGCGGCGAAGGCACGGAAGATATTTTCATCCATATGGAAACGCTGCGTCGTTTCGGCATGATGGAACTGCGTCCCGGTCAGGTGGTGCTGATCCGCTTCGGTGAGGGCGACAAGGGCCTGATGGCTGCTGAGATCCATCCGGATATCGGAACGGCAATTCCTGTTTCTCATTAGAGCATAATCCGGCCGGAGTGAAACGAAGGCGTTCAAGTTTATGCTTGATATAGAAGAAGGCAGAGCGTCCATCTGATCCCGTCAGATCGAAGCGCTTTCTGGAGTGCGGCTGTTCAAAGTGCGCCGGCTTTACCCGATCGCTGTAACAAGCAGGTGAGGGCGCGGCGCGGCTCTTCACGCGGTCTTGTGATCATCCCATCCCGTTGATAGGTTCCGGCCTGGTTTCTTTCTTTGAATAGGCAGGTCATGGGCCGCATTTTTCTTGCTTTTGCATTTGTTTTTCTCGCATTCACCGCTCAGGCTGATGAAGCACAACCGATGAGGCTGCCGGTCGACAAGGAGCCGCTGACATTCGTCACCGCCAACGGCAACAAGGTGAATTTTGCGCTTGAAGTGGCGGATACTGACGACGCTCGCGTTCGCGGCCTGATGTGGCGCACGGACTTTCCCCGGGACCGGGCGATGATCTTCGTGTTTGGCGAGATGCGCCGCGTCATGATGTGGATGCAGAATACGCCGTCGCCGCTCGATATGGTCTTCCTTGATGACAAGGGACGCGTATCGGCCATTCACGAAAATGCGGTGCCATTCTCCGAAAATATCATTTCATCCGAGGTTCCGGCGGCGTATGTCGTGGAACTTCTGGCCGGCACGGTCAAGCAAACCGGCATAAAGCTCGGCGACAGGGCCACCCACCGCGTAATTTGCGGTGCTTGCCGGTCCTGATCGCTGTCAGGTGTTTCCAGCTAAAACGGAACCGCTCTGTCTATCTGTTTTACGCATTTTCCTGATGCAAAGGCTTCGCACCTTGGCTCGGAAATGCTCCAAGAGGAATAAGGAATTGAGTGCCCTCGATATCGAATATTTCGAACATGACGGCCTGCGCCTGGCCTATCGTCAGGACGGTGAAGGCGATCCGATCCTGCTCATTCACGGCTTTGCGTCGTCAAGTCTGGTCAACTGGGTTTCGCCCGGCTGGTTCCGAACGCTGACCGAAGCCGGATATCGCGTGATTGCCATCGATAATCGCGGGCACGGGCTTTCAGCGAAGCCCCATGATGCGGACGAATACACGCCGACCAAGATGGCGGCGGATGCGGCAGCGCTTCTCGATCATCTCGGCATCGAAAAGGCGCATGTCATGGGCTATTCCATGGGCGCGCGCATCTCGGCATTTCTGGCGCTGGAACATCCCGAGCGCGTTCACAGTGCCGTTTTCGGTGGCCTTGGCATCGGCATGGTCACGGGCGCGGGCGACTGGGAGCCGATTGGAGAGGCGCTGCTTGCCGAAGACCCGACGACGATCATGCATCCGCGTGGCCAGATGTTCCGCAAATTCGCCGACCAGACCAGGAGCGACCGTATCGCCCTTGCAGCCTGCGTGATCACCTCCAAGGAACTTGTTCCGGCTGCCGCGATTGCGCGCATCATGCAGCCTATTCTCGTTGCAGTCGGCACGACCGACGATATTGCCGGCAGCGCACAGGAACTCGCCGATCTTCTGCCGAATGGACAGGCGGTTGACATTCCGGGCCGCGACCACATGCTGGCCGTTGGCGACAAGGTCTACAAGCAGGCAGTGCTTGGGTTTTTGAAAGAAAACCCGCTCTGACGGAAGTTTGATCCTTAGCAAAGCGTCCGCCTTGGAGTTGCGCCAAACTCGGCGGTGTGAAGGCAAGGCATTTTAAGCCAATCCTCCGGACAACCGGGGATTGCTATTTGCAAGTACGCATTTCCGAACGCAAAACCGTTTCACACTTTTGCTGGAAATGCTGTATGCTGCGCGCCGAACTCGTATTGCGGTGCGGGGACAGAGCGAAAGCACGGCTGTTTCTTCCCTCGCGCGGTGCAAAACTGGAGTATGCATATGTCCGTTCGCACATCAGCGAAAGCGACCCCCGGTCTGGGTCAGGTCGATCCTATCTGGCATTCCATCCGTGCCGAAGCGGAGGAGGCGGCCAAGAATGATCCCGTTCTGGGCACGTTCCTCTATGCCACGATCCTCAACCAGCCTAGCCTGGAAGATGCGGTCATGCATCGCATTTCCGAGCGTCTCGGCCATGCCGACCTGAGCGCCGATATTCTACGCCAGACCTTTGATGCCATGCTGGATGCCAATCCAGATTGGTCGCAGATTGTCCGCGTCGATATTCAGGCGGTTTATGATCGCGATCCGGCCTATAGCCGCTTCATGGACCCGATCCTTTATCTGAAGGGTTTCCATGCGATACAGACCCACCGCCTAGCGCACTGGCTTTACCATGAAGGCCGCAAGGATTTCGCCTATTACCTGCAAAGCCGTTCCTCATCGATCTTCCAGACCGATATTCATCCGGCGGCGCGGCTCGGCAGCGGACTCTTCCTCGATCATGCGACCGGCCTTGTCGTGGGCGAGACGGCCCTGATCGAAGACAATGTGTCGATCCTCCACGGGGTTACGCTGGGCGGTACGGGCAAATCGAGCGGGGACCGTCATCCGAAAATCCGCCATGGCGTGCTGATCGGCGCGGGGGCGAAAATTCTCGGCAATATCGAAGTCGGCCATTGTTCGAAAATCGCAGCCGGATCGGTGGTTTTGAAACCCGTTCCCAACAATGTCACCGTCGCTGGTGTGCCTGCCCGGATCATGGGCGACACGGGCTGCGCGGAACCTTCCCGTGTCATGGACCAGATGCTGGGCGACGGAATCTAGATCCATTTTCCATCACTGAGGGCAACCGATGTCAAGGAAATCGGGCCGCTTGCTGGTTTTCTCCCGCAGGCGGCCTATATTGTGATGCAAGCGGCGATTAGCTGGCCACGCCCCTTGGGATAGTCGATGTCAGGGGTTTACATAAGAAAATGCCGGGTGCAATAAACCGGCTCAATTCAATATCAGGAGAAGCCGGTTGAAACCCGAAGAACTCAAAAAACTGGATGCCTATTTCAAACGGACCTTCAACAATCCCGGCCTGCAGGTCAAGGCACGCCCGCGCAAGAACGACTCCGCCGAGCTTTATCTCGAGGACGAATTCCTGGGCCTGATCTACAAGGATGAGGACGAAGGCGAACTCTCCTACAATTTCTCGATGGCAATTCTCGACGTCGATCTTTGATCGCAGCGGCAAGCGCGTCGCAGACGACGCCGATGCCCATGCAGGAATGCTCTTGACGCCCTTTCCCATGGAGAGGGCGTTTTGTTGTTGAAACACGCTTGCGAGGATGCATGAAGATCATTGCCGCCGCTCTGACCTTGTCCGGCATGCTGAACTGAGCAGTTATGAAATCTGCGACTGATTTCGGTGCGACTTCATGAAATTCCGCTTTTCACTCACCGTCCTCCTGATCGGCCTGTCGTTTCCGGCGCGGGCAGAAGTTCTAGGCACCATCGAAACCGAGCAGGACGACGGCTCCCTGTCGGTGATCGAGATTCTGGATGAACCTCCAAGTGTCGCTAAATGCGATGGCGCTCACGCCGTCGCAGTCTACGTCAAGGAAAGCAACTTTTCCCTGCCCGTTGGAAAAGGATGCTGGAAGCTGCTCGGATCGGCAGAAATGATGAAGCTGGAAATCGTTCTAAGCGCCACCGAGGAGCATGTCATGAGCGGGGTTCCGTTGAACCAGGTCAAGTTCGGCGGAGAGGGACAACGAGCATTTCAGGAATTGATGGGCGAACAGGAGCGCTCGAGACAGCTGATGCCGCTCCAGTAAGCCACGATTGAACAGGCTCTCCGGGCCTTCGGCACTCAATCACGCTCGTCCGGAATCAGTTGGCGCGTTTGCCATCAAGAAGATGAGTATTGGCGAAATCGACGACCGCCTTGTCCAGTGACTTCCAGTCGCCCAACATGGATCGGGGGAATCGATAGAGGATCTGCAAGTCGCGCCCGAACTGGACGTCGCGTTCGCACGAATTGAAGCTTTCTGCTGCGTTGTCGGCAAGGCATCGCGTGACAAATTCCGGCTTGCCGTTGCTGGTGTCGGAGAGCACCAGCTCCTCGCCCTTGTAGCCGCTGTTTTCCAGAAACCGGTGTACCGTCAGGTTTCCGGGAGCGGCTTTTCCGTCGGACTCTATCAGTTCAGCGTAGATCGGGAGGTAACGTCCGCTCATGTCGCGGGACATGGTGCGCTGCTCGATGGACATGAAAATCAGGTGCCGTTTCGGGGTAAGAAGGTTGAAGATGGCGCGGTCGCGTTCCGTATAGCCGGTAAGGCCCGGCCAGCGGGCGTAAAGATCGAGGCGGCCCGTCACTCCGTCGCGCCGCTGATTCGAAAAGCGGATCATATTGGCGGGAATCGAGAGGACATTGTTGCCGATGATGATCTCATAAGCCTGCGTGCTGTCGGAATGACCGCCCCGGGCAATCAGCGGACCGAGCAGACGCCCTCCGATATTCACGGCGATCGAAAGGAGGACCAGCGCGACAACGGCCAACAGCAGCCAGCCGAAGAGGCGGTTGCCCATTTTCGAGGCGGTGTAATCGGGTGCTGTTTCCATTTGGCTCGAATATCTGTCTTCTATGGTTAACAGAGCGTGAAACCGTGCTTGTCTGGCGACCTGAAACAGCTTAGCGATTCAATATCGAGTTTGCTGATGGAGGAAAGCACATGCCGATCTATGCTTATAACGGGCACAAGCCGCAATTCGTGGATCGCAGCAGCAACTGGATCGCGCCCGATGCGACCCTGATCGGCAAGATCGTCGTGGGTGAAAATGCCGGATTCTGGTTCGGCGCCGTTTTGCGGGGCGATAATGAGCCTATCACCATCGGCGACGATACCAATGTTCAGGAACACACCATCATGCATACCGATATCGGCTTTCCGCTGACGGTCGGGGCGGGGTGCACCATCGGGCATCGAGCCATACTCCATGGCTGCACGGTGGGTGAAAACACACTGATCGGCATGGGCGCCATTGTTCTCAATGGTGCGAGAATCGGAAAGAACTGCCTGATCGGGGCAGGGGCGCTAGTCACCGAGGGCAAGGTAATACCGGATAACTCGCTGGTCGTCGGTTCTCCTGCAATGGTTCTTCGGGAACTGGACGAGGCGGCGGTTGAAAAGCTGAAGGCTTCGGCAGAGCATTATGTCGAGAAGGCACGGTCCTTCATGCGCGGCCTGGAACCTGTGTGAAATGAAAAAGGACGGGACCAGAGGGAGACTGGCGGCCCGTCCTTCTTCAATTTTTCTTTTTGATCAGTTCTTGATGCTGCCGACGAGCAGCTCACGGTCGCCCTTGATCGAGACCCAGCTGCCGGTGTTCGTGGTCGACTGGCGCTTCAGGTAGGTGTAGTCGGTCTTGTTCCAGGCGAGAACGCGGGTATCGAGATTGTCGAGAATGAAGTCGCCGCGGTCGGTGCGGACGGTCAGGACCGCGTGGCCTTCGCCATTTGGCTGGCGGACCACCGTGAAAAGCAGGGTGTTTGCCGGAATGCCGAGCGCCATCAGTTCGCGGCGCTTCAAAAGCATGTAGTCGTCGCAGTCGCCGACCGTTGTCGGATATTCCCAATATTCCTCGCGGCCCCAGGCTTCCATGTCGGTCATCGGCGCGATCTTTTCGTTGACGCTCGCATTGACCGTGATGATCTGCTTCCAGATTTCCGGGGTCAGCTTCAGCATGTTGCTGTTGCGGCTGGTGATATTGCATTCAGACTTGTAGCGGTCGCAGAATTCATAATGGCCGATCGGCTGCGATGTGCGCTCGCCCGTCGTCATCCATGGGGAATTGGCGGCGGGACTTGCAGCCTCGGCCAGTCCGATTCCGAGCAGCATCAGGATGGCTGCGATGATGGTCTGCTTCGTCATTCTTTTGTCTCCCTGTTGGAGACCAAGATGACTTAGACAATTTGAAGGCACGCAAATTTAAGCGCGAAAATGCGAGTTAAATTCGATTAAAAGTGCAAATAACGCTGAAACTTTTTGTCAACGGACGGACAAATTCAGGGCAAATCGGGCTATTTTTGTGGCTTTTTTGTGATTTCGGTCGTTTCGCGGTTTGCCATTCCGTAACCTTGACGCGCATTCATCTTTTGGACCGATGCTTTCAGCCGAAAAGATTGTCCAGTGTCGCGCTGGTCTGGATAGTGGCGAATTCGATTGCGAAACCATCCTGGAAATGACGCACGACGGTTCCCCGGATCGGCCCGAGCATGACACTGCTTTTGATCGCGGGCTTGAACTCGCTTTCGATTGCCGCACCTGAAAGCGAAAGGTCGGCGATACGGCACAGCCTTTGTGTGCCGTCGGCAAAAGTGATGTTCTGCCGGTTCTTGTGCGGCACGACGCGTTCGTGACGGCGGTCTTCGGGCAGGGCAAGCTCGTGCTTGTTGGCAAGCCAGGTCAGCTGTGCCGAAAGCTTGTCCTTCTTCTGTTCGGACGTGGCCAGAAGAATATGGAAGCCCTCGGATGTCACCTCATGGGCAATTCCCTCGATCCGCCCCACATGGTCGATATAGGCGATAATCCGCTCACCGTTGCGCGGCGTCGCTATGCCGCTCATCAGGGCCGTGCCGGGCGACATGCGCTTGATAACACACGGAAATTCGCTGCGATTTTCCAGCATGTAGCGACCGTTGAGATCGACATTCACGGCGTTGAAGTTTTCCTGCCGCACATTGCTGGCAGTGGGGGCCGCAGCAAATCTGTTCATCAAAGCCGATCCATTTCGAATTTTGTCCGCTCACTGTCAGGCACACTACAGCACGGGCTGATAAAGAGAAATCGCGATTGCGACCTGTTTCAGGCTTTGCCGCCATTGATGACGCGCAATTTCGGCGCTGCATGCAGTTCCGTCAGGCGAATATTTGTCCACTCCCGGCCTGTCCCAGCTGCGTTTACCGTTACGGCTGCCGATTGCCGCACGTCGTCCGCGAGAATCAGATCGGGCGCCACCGGCTCGATGGAATTCAAATGGCCGAGCACGATTGGGTCGGCGCCGACCCACGTGACAGAATCAAGCACAGCGATGCTGCCGAGAATGCTGATCTGGCCGTCCGCCGCTTCGAGCGGGGCGAGGAACATTTCCAGCCCCAGGCTGCGTCCCGACATGCTGATTCCAACATGCGAGACGAGGGCAGGGATTTCGAGCCCGCTGACGTTTTGCGAGGTTTCACGAAGTGCGGCACGGTCGCGTTCGGACCAGAGCGAGAGGAACCGCGTGTTCTTCAGTTCGCGTCCAAAAAGGGTGCAGATGCGCGTTCCAGCCAGACGGAACGACAGGTCCCCATGCTCTCCAGCCTCGAGAAAGAAGAGGTCGGACAGATGACGCCCCAGCTTGCGCGGCTCGATCCGCTCGCGCATCGGCGCGCGAAAGGTGCCGCGTTCCGTGCGGGCCAGTCGCTGCCATTCGCTGAAAATCGCGATCGTACTGCGGTGTTTCATCATGCGCCGTTGGTTTGTCCATTGCACGCGGAGGCCGCCTCCGCTGGTGGACGCATTAAAATAGTATTAACGGGGAGGATGCCAGTTTAACCCTTTGTTCATCCACCGGGCTCGTCCGTTAAGGTTAACAATAAAGTAATGGTTGCACTGCTTTAAAAGACGCGCTTTGATAAGCCATCAGACGAAGCCTTTGACTTGGTTGGCGTTTTTCTGAGCTCCAGATTTAATTTCGCGAAATATTCTGTTCGCGGGCAGGCCGATCGGGTATCTCCGTCGGCCTTTATTTTTAACAGATTTTGCCCTATCTAGATGCTTCCACCCGATGCAAGGGACCGACCTGGCCCGGTTGTCGGCGTGCAAGGATGAGAAAGCAGCAGTTCATGAGCGTTCCCCAGCCGGAAACAGACGGCAGTAACCGCCGGTCAGGCGGCAGCGAGCCGATCTTCAATATACCCGGCGTCGTTCTTGCGCTTATCGGCCTATGCGCGGCGGTGTATGTCTATCAGAACTATCTCATCAGCGAGCAGCAGAACTACAGCTTCATGCTGAACTTCGCGCTCATTCCGGCGCGATTCTCGCTTGCGGGTGGCTTTACCGATCCGACCGCGCTCTTCACGCTCATCAGCTATTCCTTCATGCATGGCGGCATTGCGCACCTGGTCGTCAACATGATCTGGCTCGCCGCCTTCGGTTCTCCGCTTGCGGGCCGCATCGGTACCGGACGGATGATAGTTTTCTGGATATTCACGTCGGTTATCGCCGGTCTGACCCATTATGCGATCTATCCGGACAGCATTTCACCGCTGGTGGGGGCTTCGGGAGCGATTTCGGGCATGATGGGTGCTGCGGCGCGCTACGGCTTCCGGCGCATCGGCCACGGACGCAAATCAGAATTTGCAGGGCCCGTACTTCCGGTGGGGCTCACCCTGACGCTGAAGCCTGTGTTGACCTTTGTCGGGGTCTGGTTCCTGATCAACATCATTACCGGTCTCTACTCGACTGGCGGTGCAGACCTTTCCAGCATCGCCTGGGAAGCGCATATAGGCGGCTTCATCGCCGGTTTTTTCGGCATTTCACTGATGGACCGCCCGCGCGGTTACGATGCGGTTCTGAGGCGCTAGGATTCTGGCTCAGAAAGCCTTCTTCCCCATTTGATGCCACTTGCTAATCCGACGTTCAAAGCGCACCATCATGGAACGTGGTGGGAGGAGCTGCGTTCTGCTTCATATGGCGCTGAAACGTCCGAAGCAGCGAGTGCTAGAGTTGTTCCCTTATTAGAGAACAGTCGAACCGCTCTAGCTCTTTGTTTTAAGCATTATCCGACGCAAAACCGCTTCGCGCTTTTGCTGGAAATGCTTTAATCTTGGAGGGACTTTGGCATGACCGTAAGATCGATTCTCGAGACAAAGGGCAGGGATGTGGTGGTTATCGCGCCTGCCGATACGCTGTCCCACGCTGTCGCCATGCTGAACAAACACAAGATCGGCGCGTTGGTGGTGTGCGACGAGGCCGGTCGAATCAAGGGAATTCTGTCTGAACGCGATGTCGTCCGCGCCGTTGCTGCGCAGGAGACCAAGGCCATGAGCATGCCCGTCGCCGAAGTCATGACGGCAAAGGTGCAGGTCTGCCGCGAACATCATACGATCAATCAGGTGATGGAAATCATGACGCGGAGCCGATTCCGCCATATGCCGGTGGAAGAAGGCGGCAAGCTCGTGGGAATCGTTTCAATCGGTGACGTGGTGAAACGGCGCATCGAAGATGTCGAACGCGAGGCGGAAGATATCCGCACTTATATCGCTACGGCCTGAGCGACTCGACGTCTGGCCATTCTCCCGGATGGAAAGGCCAACCGGGAGAGTTTTTACAGGGGAATCAACTCAACGTGCGCGGAGATATCTCTCGGCAGCGTAAAGCGAGATCGCAGCCGCATTCGATACGTTGAGCGACTTGATTTCGCCCGGCATGTCGAGGCGGGCAAGCGCGGTGACCGTTTCGCGTGTCTTTTGACGCAGGCCTTTGCCTTCCGCACCAAGCACGAGAGCGATTCGTCCGCCGGACAAGGTGGCTTCCATTTCCAGCGGCCCCTCCGAATCAAGCCCGATGGTCTGGAATCCGAGGCTATGAAGTTCCTCAATCGCTTCGGCCAGATTGCGCACTTCGATATGAGAGATCAGTTCGAGGGCTCCCGAGGCTGCTTTGGCGAGGACGCCGGTTTCCTGCGGGCTGTGGCGGCTTGTCGTAATCAGCGCACCGGCACCGAAGGCTACCGCTGAACGCATGATGGCGCCGACATTATGCGGATCGGTCACCTGATCGAGCACGAGCAGCAGCGGACTGTCCTTCAGTTCGGACAGCTTTCTGGCGCGCAACGGCTCGGCCTCGATCATGACGCCCTGATGGACGGCTTCCGAACCGGTTTCCTTGTCTATATCGCGCGGCTCGACGATTTCGACAGGGAAGGGGAGAGATTCGGCCTCTCCGATTTCCAGCCGTGCGAATCCGTTTCGTGTCGCCAGCATGCGCAGTATCCTGCGTTCCGGGTTTTCCACGGCGGCGCGGACCGTATGCAGTCCATACAGACGAACCGTTCCTTCGGTCACGGCACTTGCCGATATGGAAGGACGCTGCGGCTTGCGCGGTGATTTGCCTTCCGTTCCGGCCTTCTGGTCGCGATGCTGGCGGCGCAGGCGCGCATAATGAGAATCTTTTGGTGTGCGGGGTGAATTTTGATCGGTCATGGCGTGCTTATAGCTCTTTAGCAGTGCGGAAGATAGCGGCCAGCCCTGCAAATGCTATCAGGCTGTTCTGATTGCAGAATAATCTGCAAAGCCCGCGAAACCGGGCCTTTCTTCCCGCATGAACGGGCGAGAGAAGGCAATGTTTCCACGCCGTTGTGAACAGACATGCATTCTTTTCGCTTTTACCCTGTTGACAGGGGATAAGCTTATCGTCATAAGGCCCCTCGCGGATCGACGGCTGGCCCAACAGTCAGCCAGAAGCCCCGCGGAAATGCCTAGTCGCTCGACTCTGCTGATAGTGATATCTGGAGGGATGCCCGAGTGGTTAAAGGGGACGGACTGTAAATCCGTTGGCTATGCCTACGTTGGTTCAAATCCAACTCCCTCCACCACTGTCGGATCAGAGTTAAGAGTGCGCGGGTATAGCTCAATGGTAGAGCAGCAGCCTTCCAAGCTGAATACGCGGGTTCGATTCCCGCTACCCGCTCCAAATTTTTCCGAGCGGTTTGGCGTGTAAGGAATCATCGACGGGCGGTTCGCCGTTCCGTTTTGGCATAAATGCTGGCCCGGAAGCCAAGAGGCTTTTGTGCTGGCGCTTGAGCGGTTCTAGAACAAAGAGAACAACGGCGATGGCAAAGAGCAAATTCGAACGTACGAAGCCCCACGTTAACATCGGCACGATTGGTCACGTTGACCATGGCAAGACGTCGCTGACTGCAGCGATCACCAAGTTCTTTGGTGAGTTCAAGGCGTATGACCAGATCGACGCCGCTCCTGAAGAGCGCGCCCGCGGCATCACGATCTCGACGGCCCACGTCGAGTACGAAACCGCAAACCGTCACTACGCACACGTCGACTGCCCCGGCCACGCCGACTATGTGAAGAACATGATCACCGGCGCTGCCCAGATGGACGGCGCGATCCTGGTGGTTTCGGCTGCTGACGGCCCGATGCCGCAGACCCGCGAGCACATCCTGCTCGCCCGTCAGGTTGGCGTTCCGGCAATCGTGGTGTTCCTCAACAAGTGCGACCAGGTTGACGACGCAGAACTGCTCGAACTGGTTGAACTGGAAGTTCGCGAACTTCTGTCGAAGTACGAATTCCCTGGCGACGAAATCCCGATCATCAAGGGCTCGGCTCTTGCTGCTCTGGAAGATTCCTCGAAGGAACTGGGCGAAGACGCCGTTCGTTCGCTGATGGCTGCTGTTGACGACTACATTCCGACCCCGGAACGTCCGATCGACCAGCCGTTCCTGATGCCGATCGAAGACGTGTTCTCGATCTCGGGCCGTGGCACGGTTGTGACGGGTCGCGTTGAGCGCGGTATCGTCAAGGTTGGTGAAGAAGTTGAAATCGTCGGCATCAAGGCGACGGCGAAGACGACGGTTACCGGCGTTGAAATGTTCCGCAAGCTGCTCGATCAGGGCCAGGCTGGCGACAACATCGGCGCGCTGATCCGCGGCGTTGGCCGTGAAGACGTTGAACGCGGCCAGGTTCTCTGCAAGCCGGGTTCTGTGAAGCCGCACACCAAGTTCAAGGCAGAAGCCTACATTCTGACCAAGGACGAGGGTGGCCGTCATACGCCGTTTTTCACGAACTACCGTCCGCAGTTCTACTTCCGCACGACGGACGTGACGGGCGTTGTCACGCTGCCGGCCGGCACGGAAATGGTCATGCCTGGCGATAACGTCGCCATGGACGTGCAGCTGATCGTGCCGATCGCCATGGAAGAGAAGCTCCGCTTCGCTATCCGTGAAGGCGGCCGCACCGTCGGTGCAGGCATCGTCTCCTCGATCATCGAGTAATGAATTTGACTGGCGGTTACGCCGCCAGTCTGGCATTCTAAATGCCGCATAGGGGTATAGCTCAGTTGGTAGAGCGACGGTCTCCAAAACCGTAGGTCGCGGGTTCGAACCCTGCTGCCCCTGCCATTTCAGAACGGGTGCTCATGGCTTGACTATGGGCGCCCGTTTTCTATATGATAGTTTGGGCGGCAATCTATGCCGCCTTACCTTTTCGATGATGGCGCAGGCTTCGGCAGGGCGACGTCGTGGAAAATGATAATTCCCTGCGGGATTTGTTGGCCGGGCAGGGGAGGATCGCCGTCGCACGATTGGATGGTGCGCCGAGTGATATTCGCAAGGATTGGATCTCCGATAAGCCTGTATGGTATTCTTTTAACCTTTGGGCTTGTTTTTTTCGGGAATCGATTCTATGTAGCGTCAACAGACACGCGGCGCGTGGGGCTGAATTTTCAGCTTTGCGTGCCGTATACGCGTGACTTCAGGCTTTTGATTCGTTTTTGCGAGCTAGAGTTTGGGGATAGCGCCGGATCAATGACAGAGCGGCAGATGGCATCCAAGACGAATCCGATCACCTTTTTTCAGCAGGTTCGCGCCGAAACGGCGAAGGTGACCTGGCCTACACGGCGTGAAACGGTCATCTCCACCATTATGGTGGTGATCATGGCGTTTCTGGCTGCCGCGTTCTTTTTTCTTGCCGACCAGCTTATGGCCTATGGCGTAGAATTTATTCTCGGCCTTGGTCGATAAGTTAGGATTGGGGAGTTTTTAGATGACGGCGCGCTGGTACATCGTTCACGCCTATTCCAATTTCGAAAAGAAGGTCGCCGAGGACATCGAGGCCAAGGCAAAGCAGAAGGGTCTGTCCGAGCTTATCGAGCAGATCGTTGTGCCGACCGAGAAGATCGTTGAAGTGCGCCGCGGCCGCAAGGTTGACGCAGAGCGCAAGTTCTTCCCGGGTTATGTGCTGGTGCGTGCAACCCTTACGGATGCCGTCTTCTCGCTGATCAAGAATACTCCGAAGGTCACTGGCTTCCTTGGCGATTCCAAGCCGGTGCCGGTTTCCCAGAAGGAAGTCGACCAGATTCTGAACCAGGTTCAGGATGGCGTCGAGCGCCCGAAGACTTCGGTATCCTTCGAGATTGGCGAAAACGTTCGCGTTTCCGACGGTCCGTTCGCTTCCTTCAACGGGATCGTTCAGGAAGTCGACGAAGAGCGCGCGCGTCTCAAGGTTGAGGTTTCCATCTTCGGGCGCGCAACGCCCGTGGATCTGGAATACGGTCAGGTCGACAAGCTGTGATCGTTTGCCCGTGAAGGGCTCCACTCCAGGCGAATTTCGGCTGGAGCGGAAATGGTGGAAGGGAAGGCGGCTTAGCCGGTCGCCGATCTCCGGACCACCGAACTGCCCGCCAGTCGAACTGGCGTCAGTCGAGAGCCGGATTTTCCGGCATTAATCGAGAAAGCCGGATTTCCGGCAAAGTAAAAAAGGCAGAAAGCAATGGCTAAGAAAATTGCAGGCCAGCTGAAGCTCCAGGTAGCGGCAGGTGCGGCCAATCCGTCGCCCCCGATCGGTCCGGCCCTGGGTCAGCGCGGCATCAACATCATGGAATTCTGCAAGGCGTTCAACGCTGCCTCGCAGGAAATGGAAAAGGGTTCGCCGATTCCAGTCGTGATCACCTATTACCAGGACAAGTCTTTCACTTTTGTGATGAAGACGCCTCCGGTAACCTACTTCCTCAAGAAGGCCGCTAACCTCAAGTCCGGTTCGAAGACCCCGGGCAAGGCAAGCGCCGGCACGATCACCCGCGACAAGGTTCGTACGATCGCTGAAGCGAAGATGAAGGATCTGAACGCCGCTGACATTGAAGCAGCGATGCGCATGATCGAAGGTTCTGCCCGTTCGATGGGCCTGGAAGTGGTGGGCTGAGACGATGGCGAAGATTTCCAAGCGCATTAACAAGATCCGTGAAGGCGTCGATCGCAACAAGCTGTACGATCTGTCGGCTGCTATCGGCCTCGTCAAGGAACGTGCTGTCGCCAAGTTCGATGAAACCATCGAAATCGCGATGAACCTCGGCGTCGATCCGCGCCACGCCGACCAGATGGTCCGCGGCGTCGTCAACCTGCCGAATGGCACGGGCCGTACGGTTCGCGTTGCTGTTTTCGCTCGCGGCGACAAGGCTGAAGAAGCCAAGAAGGCTGGCGCCGACATCGTTGGTGCGGAAGAACTGTTCGAAATCGTCAATGGCGGCAAGATCGAATTCGATCGCTGCATTGCAACCCCGGACATGATGCCGCTCGTTGGCCGTCTCGGTAAGGTGCTCGGCCCTCGCGGCATGATGCCGAACCCGAAGGTTGGTACCGTCACCACCGACGTTGCAGCTGCTGTTGCTGCTTCCAAGGGCGGCGCAGTCGAATTCCGCGTCGAGAAGGCCGGTATCATCCATGCCGGTATCGGCAAGGTTTCCTTCGACAATGCCAAGCTCGAAGAAAACATCAAGGCTTTCGCTGACGCCGTCATCAAGGCAAAGCCATCGGCTGCCAAGGGTGAATACGTCAAGCGCGTGTCGATTTCCTCGACCATGGGCGTTGGCGTCAAGGTCGACCCGGCAACCGTCAAGGTCGTCGCCTAAGTTTCAGGGCTCCGGTTCGCCGGGGCCCAAGCCTTTCCGATTGGGAAGGGATGGCTGCCAGCCAGTTCTGGAACAACAGGACGAACGGCAAGAATTCCGGGTCGCAAGACCCGGATAGCCGGATGAAAATCCGGTTATCCTGTCCGAGATTGCAGGCGGATCATCATCTTCGGGTGGTTTTCCTTAAACGCAAAGCCTGCATGAGACGTGGAATAACCCTGTTTCGCACGAATGTGCATGCAAGGTTTGAACCGTAGTTGCCTTTGGGTGAAGCCTGCTTGCAGGTGGAGCTGAAGGGGACAGGATCCTCGAACGTCGGACTGACTGTGAAGTTCGTCCGGCAAAGGCAACCCGGCAGGGCCATGTGGTCCTGTCAACTGGAGAGAGACAGTGGATAGAGCGGAAAAGCGCGAATTTGTCGCGTGGCTGAACGGCGCTTTCAAAGAGTCCGGTTCGGTCGTCGTGGCCCACTATACCGGTCTCACCGTTTCGCAAATGAGCGATCTTCGCTCGAAGATGCGTGATGCAGGTGGGTCCGTTAAAGTCGCGAAAAACCGCCTTGCCAAAATCGCTCTTCAGGGCACGGAATCGGAAGGTATTGCTGACCTGTTTACGGGTCAGACGGTCGTTGCTTACGCAAACGATCCGATCGCCGCTCCGAAAGTAGCCGTCGAATTCGCCAAGACTAACGACAAGCTCGTTATCCTCGGCGGTGCAATGGGTGCAACGACGCTTAACGCCGATGGCGTCAAGTCGCTTGCTTCGCTCCCGTCGCTCGACGAACTGCGCGCAAAGCTGGTTGGAATGATCCAGACCCCGGCTCAGCGTCTTGCAGTACTTACCAGCGCTCCGGCGGGCCAGATCGCCCGCGTTATCGGCGCGCACGCCCGGAAGAACGAGGCGGCTTAAGGCCGTTTCTCGCTGTCAACAGTTCAAACCTTTATAATAGGAAGTACAAAAATGGCTGATCTCGCAAAGATCGTTGAAGACCTTTCGGCCCTGACCGTTCTGGAAGCCGCTGAGCTGTCCAAGCTTCTCGAAGAGAAGTGGGGCGTTTCGGCTGCTGCTCCGGTCGCTGTTGCTGCTGCTGGTGGCGCTGCCCCTGCTGCTGCTGCAGAGGAAAAGACCGAATTCGACGTCGTTCTCGCTGACGGCGGCGCTAACAAGATCAACGTGATCAAGGAAGTGCGCGCAATCACCGGTCTCGGCCTCAAGGAAGCCAAGGACCTGGTCGAAGGCGCTCCGAAGGCTGTCAAGGAAGGCGCTTCGAAGGACGAAGCTGAGAAGATCAAGGCACAGCTCGAAGCTGCTGGCGCCAAGGTCGAACTCAAGTAAGTTCGGACTATTCTGGCGGATGGTTTTCCATCCGCCAGTTCCCGCCGGACTTTCCCGGTGGGTCGGATGACTGGAACCCTTTTCCTGAGTGCCGGAACGGCTTTCAGGAAACGGGTTTTAGCCCGTTAAGAGCGCCGCGTGTCGGCAACGATGCTGAAGGCCGCTCTGGAAAGTTTGCATATGATCCTTTCGATCCATCCGATCTGAAAGGGGCCGATCAGAAGGTTCATGTGCTCGAAGGACCGCCGAAGGGCGGCGCATGATAAAGGCCGCAAGGCGTGAGCAAGCCGCAAGGCTATAGAACGAGGAGCGACGATGGCTCAGACCCATTCTTTCAATGGTCGCAAGCGCGTACGCAAATTTTTCGGCAAGATCCCAGAGGTCGCCGAGATGCCGAACCTTATCGAGGTTCAAAAGGCATCTTACGACCAGTTCCTTATGGTTGAAGAACCATCCGGTGGGCGTCCTGACGAGGGTTTGCAGGCGGTTTTCAAGTCTGTTTTCCCAATTCAGGATTTCTCCGGCGCTTCAATGCTCGAATTCGTTCGCTACGAGTTCGACGCACCAAAATTCGACGTTGACGAATGCCGTCAGCGCGATCTGACGTATTCGGCGCCACTCAAGGTGACGCTGCGTCTCATCGTGTTCGATATTGACGAAGATACCGGCGCGAAGTCGATCAAGGACATCAAGGAACAGGATGTCTACATGGGCGATATGCCGCTCATGACCGACAACGGCACGTTCATCGTCAATGGCACCGAGCGCGTGATCGTTTCACAGATGCACCGTTCGCCGGGCGTCTTCTTCGATCATGACAAGGGCAAGACCCATTCGTCGGGCAAGCTCCTGTTCGCGGCTCGCGTCATTCCTTATCGCGGTTCCTGGCTCGATATCGAATTCGATTCCAAGGACATCGTCTACGCACGTATCGACCGTCGCCGCAAGCTGCCGGCCACCACGCTGCTGATGGCGCTCGGCATGGACGGCGAAGAAATTCTGTCGACGTTCTACAAGACCGTCACCTATACGCGTGACGGCGACAATTGGCGCATTCCGTATTCGGCTGACCGCTTCAAGGGCATGAAGATCATCTCCGATCTTATCGACGCGGACACCGGCGAAGTTGTTCTGGAAGCCGGCAAGAAGCTGACCGCCCGTTCGGCCAAGCAGCTTGCCGAAAAGGGCCTCAAGGCCATCAAGGCGACGGAAGACGATCTGTTCGGTTCTTATCTTGCGGAAGATGTCGTCAATTACGCAACCGGTGAGATTTATCTGGAAGCCGGTGACGAAATCGACGAGAAGGTCCTCAAGACCCTGCTCGACACCGGCGAGACGGAAATCAACGTTCTCGATATCGACCATGTCAATATCGGCGCGTATATCCGCAACACGCTGGCTGTCGACAAGAACGAAAGCCGTCAGGGAAGCCCTGTTCGACATCTATCGCGTCATGCGTCCGGGGCGAGCCTCCTACGATGGATTCGGCCGAAGCGATGTTCAGCTCGCTGTTCTTCGATGCCGAGCGTTACGACCTTTCGGCCGTCGGTCGCGTGAAGATGAACATGCGTCTGGACCTCGATGCGGAAGACACCGTGCGCGTTCTGCGCAAGGAAGACATCCTGGCCGTGGTCAAGATGCTTGTGGAATTGCGCGATGGTCGCGGCGAAATCGACGATATCGACAATCTCGGCAACCGCCGCGTGCGTTCGGTCGGCGAACTGATGGAAAATCAGTACCGCGTCGGTCTGCTCCGCATGGAGCGCGCGATCAAGGAACGCATGTCCTCGATCGAAATCGACACTGTCATGCCGCAGGACCTGATCAACGCGAAGCCGGCTGCTGCAGCCGTGCGCGAGTTCTTCGGTTCCTCGCAGCTGTCGCAGTTCATGGACCAGACCAACCCGCTTTCGGAAATCACCCACAAGCGCCGTCTGTCGGCACTTGGACCGGGTGGTCTGACCCGCGAGCGCGCCGGCTTCGAAGTCCGCGACGTGCATCCGACCCACTATGGCCGTATCTGCCCGATTGAAACGCCGGAAGGCCCGAATATCGGTTTGATCAACTCGCTCGCAACCTTTGCCCGCGTCAACAAGTATGGCTTCATCGAAAGCCCGTACCGCAAGGTTGTCGACGGCAAGGTGACGAACGACGTTGTCTATCTGTCGGCCATGGAAGAAGCCAAGCACTCGGTTGCCCAGGCCAACGTCGAACTGGACGAGCAGGGCGGTTTCGTTGACGAGTTCGTCATCTGCCGTCATGCAGGCGAAGTGATGATGGCTCCGCGTGAAAACGTGGACCTGATGGACGTTTCGCCGAAGCAGCTTGTTTCGGTTGCTGCGGCTTTGATTCCGTTCCTTGAAAACGACGACGCCAACCGCGCTCTCATGGGCTCGAACATGCAGCGTCAGGCCGTTCCGCTCGTTCGCGCTGAAGCGCCGTTCGTCGGCACCGGCATGGAACCGATTGTCGCTCGCGACTCCGGTGCAGCTATTGCGGCGCGTCGCGGCGGTATCGTCGACCAGGTGGATGCGACCCGTATCGTTATCCGTGCAACGGAAGATCTCGATCCGTCCAAGTCGGGCGTCGATATCTATCGTCTGCAGAAGTTCCAGCGCTCGAACCAGTCGACCTGCATCAACCAGCGTCCGCTCGTTCGCGTCGGCGACCCGATCGGCAAGGGCGACATCATCGCTGACGGTCCGTCCACGGATCTGGGCGATCTGGCTCTCGGCCGCAACGTGCTCGTCGCGTTCATGCCGTGGAACGGCTACAACTACGAAGACTCGATCCTGCTTTCCGAGAAGATCGTTTCGGAAGACGTGTTCACCTCGATTCATATCGAGGAATTCGAAGTTGCTGCCCGCGACACCAAGCTTGGACCTGAGGAAATCACCCGCGATATTCCGAACGTTTCGGAAGAAGCGCTGAAGAACCTCGACGAAGCCGGTATCGTCTATATCGGTGCCGAAGTGCATCCTGGCGACATTCTTGTCGGCAAGATCACGCCGAAGGGTGAAAGCCCGATGACGCCGGAAGAAAAGCTTCTGCGCGCCATCTTCGGTGAGAAGGCATCGGACGTCCGTGACACCTCCATGCGCATGCCGCCCGGAACCTACGGTACGGTTGTGGAAGTTCGCGTTTTCAATCGCCACGGCGTTGAAAAGGACGAACGCGCCATGGCTATCGAGCGCGAGGAAATCGAGCGTCTCGCCAAGGACCGTGACGACGAACAGGCGATCCTGGACCGCAACGTCTATGGCCGTCTCGCCGACATGATCGATGGCAAGGTTGCCGCTGCCGGCCCGAAGGGCTTCAAGAAGGGCACGACGATCAGCCGCGATCTCATGACGGAGTATCCGCGGTCGCAGTGGTGGCAGTTTGCCGTTGAAGACGAGAAGCTTCAGGGCGAACTGGAAGCTCTGCGCAGCCAGTACGACGACTCCAAGAAGCTGCTTGAAGCACGTTTCATGGACAAGGTCGAAAAGGTACAGCGCGGCGACGAGATGCCTCCGGGCGTCATGAAAATGGTCAAGGTCTTCGTCGCTGTGAAGCGCAAGATTCAGCCAGGCGACAAGATGGCTGGCCGTCACGGCAACAAGGGTGTGGTTTCGCGCATTCTGCCGGTCGAGGACATGCCGTTCCTGGAAGATGGTACGCATGCCGACATCGTGTTGAACCCGCTTGGCGTTCCGAGCCGAATGAACGTGGGCCAGATTCTGGAAACCCACCTCGGCTGGGCTTGCGCAGGCATGGGCAAGAAGATCGGTGAGCTCATCGATGTTTATCGCAAAACGGCCAATATCGAGCCGCTGCGCCAGACGCTGGAGCACATCTATCCGGACAACGACCGCAATGAACCGGTCCGGTCTTATGATGACGATTCCGTCCTCATGCTGGCCAACCAGGTGAAGCGCGGCGTGTCGATCGCAACGCCGGTCTTCGACGGTGCGGTTGAAGCCGACATCAACGCGATGCTGACGGATGCCGGACTTGCAACGTCTGGTCAGTCGACGCTTTACGATGGGCGTACGGGTGAGCCGTTCGACCGTCAGGTGACCATGGGCTACATCTATATGCTGAAGCTCCACCACCTGGTCGACGACAAGATCCACGCTCGTTCGATCGGACCTTACTCGCTCGTTACGCAGCAGCCTCTGGGCGGCAAGGCCCAGTTCGGCGGCCAGCGCTTCGGCGAAATGGAGGTCTGGGCTCTGGAAGCATACGGTGCGGCCTACACGCTGCAGGAAATGCTTACCGTCAAGTCGGACGACGTGGCAGGCCGTACCAAGGTCTACGAAGCGATCGTGCGCGGCGACGACACGTTTGAAGCGGGCATTCCGGAGAGCTTCAACGTTCTCGTCAAGGAAATGCGCTCGCTCGGCCTCAATGTCGAACTCGACGACACGCGTGACGCTGAACAGCCGGCCCTGCCGGACGCGGCGGAATAAACTTCAAGGCGCGCCATGGTATCGCCGTGGCGCGCCGGTAAACTCGTTTTCGATGACGGCGGTTTTTCCCCGCAAGAGGAAGCGAGACTACGGCAAGCCAGTTCATAACTGCGTAGCACCGCGATTTCTTTTCAGGATGGCAAGGATTTTCAGCTTGTCATCGACGACACAGGGCGACGGATCGCCCTCAAGGAGAACGGCATGAACCAAGAGGTCATGAATCTTTTCAATCCTCAGGCTCCGGCACAGACGTTCGATTCCATCAGAATCTCGATTGCCAGCCCTGAGAAGATTCTGTCCTGGTCATACGGCGAGATCAAGAAGCCGGAGACGATCAACTACCGTACGTTCAAGCCTGAACGCGATGGTCTCTTCTGCGCGCGCATCTTCGGCCCGATCAAGGACTATGAATGCTTGTGCGGCAAGTACAAGCGTATGAAATACAAGGGCATCATCTGCGAAAAGTGCGGCGTGGAAGTCACGCTCTCGCGCGTTCGTCGCGAGCGCATGGGCCACATCGAACTCGCGGCCCCGGTTGCCCATATCTGGTTCCTGAAGTCGCTGCCGAGCCGTATCGGCACGCTGCTGGACATGACGCTCAAGGATATCGAGCGCGTCCTGTACTTCGAGAACTACATCGTTACCGAACCGGGCCTGACCTCGCTGAAGGAGCACCAGCTTCTGTCGGAAGAGGAATATATGATTGCCGTCGATGAATTCGGCGAAGATCAGTTCACGGCCCTCATTGGTGCTGAAGCTATCTACGAGCTTCTGGCTTCGATGGAACTCGAAAAGATCGCCGCCGATCTGCGCGTCGAGCTTGCCGAGACCACTTCGGACCTAAAGCAGAAGAAGCTGATGAAGCGTCTGAAGATCGTCGAAAACTTCCTGGAGTCGGGAAACCGCCCGGAATGGATGATCATGAAGATCGTTCCGGTCATTCCGCCGGACCTGCGTCCGCTCGTGCCGCTGGACGGCGGTCGTTTCGCGACGTCGGATCTGAACGATCTCTATCGCCGCGTCATTAACCGTAACAACCGTCTGAAGCGCCTGATCGAACTGCGCGCACCGGGCATCATCATCCGCAACGAAAAGCGCATGCTGCAGGAAGCTGTGGACGCGCTGTTCGACAACGGTCGTCGTGGCCGCGTCATCACCGGTGCCAACAAGCGCCCGCTGAAGTCGCTGTCCGACATGCTCAAGGGCAAGCAGGGCCGTTTCCGTCAGAACCTGCTCGGCAAGCGCGTCGACTATTCCGGTCGTTCGGTCATCGTGACCGGTCCGGAACTGAAGCTGCACCAGTGCGGCCTGCCGAAGAAGATGGCGCTCGAACTGTTCAAGCCATTCATCTACGCACGTCTCGACGCCAAGGGTTATTCCTCGACCGTCAAGCAGGCGAAAAAACTGGTTGAAAAGGAACGTCCGGAAGTCTGGGATATTCTTGACGAAGTGATCCGTGAGCATCCGGTTCTCCTGAACCGCGCCCCGACGCTGCACCGTCTCGGTATTCAGGCATTCGAGCCTACCCTGATCGAAGGCAAGGCCATCCAGCTGCATCCGCTCGTCTGTACGGCGTTCAACGCCGACTTCGACGGTGACCAGATGGCTGTTCACGTTCCGCTGTCGCTTGAAGCTCAGCTTGAAGCCCGCGTGCTGATGATGTCGACCAACAACATCCTGCATCCGGCTAACGGCGCACCGATCATCGTTCCTTCGCAGGACATGGTTCTCGGCCTTTATTATCTGTCCATCGTGGCGGAGAAGGAGCCGGGCGAGGGCATGATGTTCGCCGATATGGGCGAACTGCAGCATGCGCTTGAAAACAAGGTCGTCACGCTGCACACCAAGATCAAGGGCCGCTTCAAGACGGTCGACGCCGAAGGCAAGCCAGTGTCGAAGATTTACGACACGACGCCTGGCCGCATGATCATTGGCGAGCTTCTGCCGAAGAACGTCATGGTGCCGTTCGACATCTGCAATCAGGAGATGACCAAGAAGAACATCTCCAAGATGATCGACCACGTCTACCGCCATTGCGGTCAGAAAGAGACGGTCATCTTCTGCGATCGCATCATGCAGCTCGGCTTCGCTCACGCCTGCCGTGCAGGCATCTCCTTCGGCAAGGATGACATGGTTATCCCGGACACGAAGGCGAAGATCGTCGCCGACACCGAAGCGCTCACGACCGAATACGAACAGCAGTACAATGACGGCCTGATCACTCAGGGCGAAAAATACAACAAGGTCGTTGACGCCTGGGGCAAGGCTACCGATAAGATCACCGAAGAGATGATGGCGCGCCTGAAGGCCGTCGAATTCGATCCGGTGACCGGTCGCCAGAAGCAGATGAACTCGGTCTACATGATGTCGCATTCGGGTGCCCGTGGTTCGGTCAACCAGATGCGTCAGCTTGGCGGCATGCGTGGCCTGATGGCCAAGCCGTCGGGTGAAATCATCGAAACTCCGATCATCTCGAACTTCAAGGAAGGCCTGACCGTTAACGAGTACTTCAACTCGACCCACGGTGCCCGTAAGGGTCTGGCAGACACCGCCTTGAAGACGGCTAACTCGGGCTACCTGACCCGCCGTCTCGTTGACGTTGCACAGGATGCGATCATTTCGGAAGTCGATTGCGGCGCCGAAATCGGTCTCACCATGCAGCCGATCGTCGATGCTGGTCAGATTGTTGCCTCGATCGGCCAGCGCGTTCTGGGCCGTACGGCTCTCGATCCGATCCTGCATCCGGCAACCGGCGAAGTCATCGTCGAAGCTGGCCGCATGATCGAGGAAAAGGACGTCGAGATCATCGAGAAGGCTGGTATCCAGTCGATCCGCATCCGTTCGGCCTTGACCTGCGAAACCCGCAACGGCGTCTGCGCCAAGTGCTATGGTCGCGACCTTGCACGCGGTACTCCGGTCAACCAGGGTGAAGCGGTCGGCGTTATCGCTGCCCAGTCGATCGGCGAGCCGGGCACCCAGCTCACCATGCGTACCTTCCACTTGGGCGGTACTGCACAGGTGGTTGACAGCTCGTATCTCGAAGCTTCGTACGAAGGCACCGTCAAGCTGCGTAACCGCAATGTGGTTCGCAACTCCGATGGAAACCTCGTGGTGATGGGCCGTAACATGGCTGTACTGATCCTCGACGCAACGGGCAAGGAACGTGCGGTCCACCGCGTGACCTATGGTTCGCGCCTGTTCGTGGACGAGGGCGATACGGTTAAGCGCGGCCAGCGTATTGCCGAGTGGGACCCGTATACCCGTCCGATCATGACCGAAGTTGAAGGCTACGTTGAGTTCGAAGATCTCGTCGATGGTCTCTCGGTTTCGGAAACGGCTGACGAGTCGACCGGTATCACGAAGCGCGTCGTCATCGACTGGCGTTCGACGCCTCGCGGTTCGGACCTCAAGCCTGCCATGGTCATCAAGGACAAGGCCGGCAAGATCCTGAAGCTGTCGAAGGGTGGCGATGCCCGCTTCCTGCTCTCCGTGGAATCGATCCTTTCGGTCGAGCCCGGCGCGCATGTGAAGGCTGGTGACGTTATCGCCCGTCTGCCGATGGAAAGCGCCAAGACCAAGGACATCACCGGCGGTCTGCCGCGTGTGGCCGAACTGTTCGAAGCACGTCGTCCGAAGGACCATGCCATCATCGCCGAGATCGATGGTACCGTCCGCTTCGGTCGCGACTACAAGAACAAGCGTCGCATCATCATCGAGCCGAACGACGACACGATCGAGCCGGTCGAGTACCTCATTCCGAAGGGCAAGCCGTTCCATCTTCAGGACGGCGACGTCATCGAAAAGGGTGAGTACATCCTCGACGGCAACCCGGCACCGCATGACATTTTGGCGATCAAGGGCGTCGAAGCTCTGGCTTCGTACCTCGTGAACGAAATCCAGGAAGTCTATCGTCTGCAGGGCGTTTTGATCAACGACAAGCACATCGAAGTGATTGTCCGGCAGATGCTGCAGAAGGTGGAAATCACGGAATCCGGCGATACCGGCTACATTCCGGGCGACCACGTCGACCGCATCGAGCTGGAAGAGATCAACGAGCGTCTTATCGAAGAGGGCAAGAAGCCGGGCTCCGGCAATCCTGTTCTGCTTGGTATCACCAAGGCTTCGCTGCAGACGCCTTCGTTCATCTCGGCTGCGTCGTTCCAGGAAACCACCCGCGTTCTCACCGAGGCTGCGGTGGCCGGCAAGATGGACACGCTGCAGGGTCTCAAGGAAAACGTCATCGTTGGCCGTCTCATCCCGGCCGGTACTGGTGGCATGACCAACCAGATCCGTCGCATCGCAACCGCTCGCGACGATCTGATCATCGACGAGCGCCGCAAGTCTTCCGGTTCCGCGGAAGCCAATGCGATGCTGGTGGACATGACCAACAACGCCGCCGAATAAGATCGGCGGATACGAAACTGAAAAAGGCCGCCTTTCAGGGCGGCCTTTTTGTATTTCGGGATAACGGGAGAGCCCGCATCAGCAGAAGAAAAAAAGGCCGGTTGAAACCGGCGCTCTCCATGATGCTTATTCTTCTTCGTCGTCGCCGTCGAATTCGATCAGCGCGACTTCACCGCTAAGGGCGGTGGCCCAGGCGCTCTTGTGCGGTTCTTCTTCCGGCTCTTCGGTCAGTGTGCCCATCTCCAGAAGCTCGGCTTCATGGTAGCCTTCTTCGGCAAGAATGCTGAGGACAGTCTGAACGAGATCTTCGTTCTCGTCCGATTTCAAAAGCAGGTGTACTTCGACCGGGGATTCTTCGCCTTCGTTCCAGACATCAGCGATGACGAGATGGACGGTTGGCGAATCGTCGCCCGCCGGAGTGGAATCATTTGTGGATGTGGAAGACATTGAGAAACCCTTAATATTCGGTTGCGTTTCGACTCGGATGTGCTTCAATAGCCTGACCTGAGTGACTGCGCCATGCTTGCATAGGAAAATGACGGTTTTGATCGCGTAATATTAGCGAATAGTCGTCAAATGCGGCGCAATAACCTGTCCGGGCGGGATCAAAACGCCGGTTTCAGGGCTTTCATTAAAGAAACTTGAGCCGCTGCCCTTGACGAAACGTCGCTAAAGACGTATCAGCAGCCCATCTGAGCCGATGTGAGACAGGCTTTTTCGGGACGACGCGTCCTGAAGTTCGTCTCAAACAGGGTTCGTTTTACGATCGAAATGCAACTTGCCGTTCGCATGAAGCGTCAGCTTCCTCTGCTTTTGTTCGGGGTGGCCACCGGTTGACGAGGGCTGACTCCGAATTTGTGCATGAGCATGCCGGTGAAACGGCCCCTTGGGGCGTGGATACGAGATTTTTTAAAGAGGAAGGTTGTATGCCAACCGTAAACCAGCTTATCCGCAAGCCGCGCATTGCGCCGGTAAAGCGTAATAAGGTTCCTGCACTGCAGGCAAACCCTCAGAAGCGCGGCGTTTGCACCCGCGTTTACACGACGACCCCGAAGAAGCCGAACTCGGCTCTGCGTAAGGTTGCCAAGGTTCGTCTGACGAACGGCTTCGAAGTTATCGGTTATATCCCTGGTGAAGGGCATAACCTGCAGGAGCACTCCGTCGTCATGATCCGCGGCGGTCGTGTAAAGGACTTGCCGGGTGTGCGTTACCACATCATCCGCGGCGTTCTCGACACCCAGGGCGTCAAGAACCGCAAGCAGCGCCGTTCGAAGTACGGTGCAAAGCGTCCGAAGTAAGATTTTCCGGGGATACCGGCCGCCAGAAGGCGAGCTGAGCCCGATGTAATTGAAAGAAGAGACGAAATGTCCAGACGCCATAAGGCTGAGAAGCGTGAGATCAATCCGGATCCGAAGTTCGGCGATCTCGTTATCACGAAGTTCATGAATGCAGTCATGCTTCATGGCAAGAAGTCGGTTGCTGAAAGCATCGTTTACGGTGCGCTCGATGCAATCGAAGCCAAGGCAAAGTCCGAGCCGGTCGCGCTGTTCCATCAGGCGCTCGACAACGTAGCTCCGCACATCGAAGTCCGTTCGCGCCGCGTTGGTGGTGCAACCTATCAGGTTCCGGTTGATGTGCGTCCAGAACGCCGCCAGGCACTTGCCATCCGTTGGCTCATCAATGCTGCTCGTGGCCGTAACGAGACGACGATGATCGATCGTCTTTCCGGTGAGCTGCTTGACGCTGCCAACAACCGTGGTTCTGCTGTGAAGAAGCGTGAAGACACGCACCGCATGGCTGAAGCCAACCGCGCCTTCTCGCATTACCGCTGGTAATCGTCGAAACCTATTCAAAGAGCGACTATCATGGCCCGCGAATATAAAATCGAAGACTACCGCAATTTCGGTATCATGGCTCACATCGACGCCGGTAAGACGACGATGACCGAGCGCATTCTGTTCTATACCGGTAAGAACCACAAGATCGGCGAAACCCACGATGGTGCGTCGACCATGGACTGGATGGAGCAGGAACAGGAACGCGGTATCACGATCACTTCCGCTGCTACGACCACGTTCTGGCAGGGCCGTGATGGTAAGAAGCGCCGTTTCAACATCATCGACACGCCTGGTCACGTTGACTTCACGATTGAAGTTGAGCGCAGCCTGCGTGTTCTCGACGGCGCAATCGCGCTGCTCGACGCCAACGCTGGCGTTGAGCCCCAGACCGAAACCGTGTGGCGTCAGGCTGAAAAGTACCACGTCCCGCGTATGGTCTTCGTCAACAAGATGGACAAGATCGGTGCCGATTTCTACCGTTGCGTAGAAATGGTCGGTTCGCGTCTTGGCGCAGTAGCACTCCCGGTTCAGCTGCCGATCGGCGCTGAAAACGAGTTCGAAGGCGTCATCGACCTGATCGAAATGAAGGCCCTGACCTGGGATGGCACCATCGGCGCAGCTGCGACGGTTGGTGAAATTCCTGCCCATCTGAAGGACAAGGCTGAAGAATACCGCGAGAAGCTCATCGAGCTGGCCGTGGAAATCGACGAAGCTGCAATGGAAGCCTATCTCGAAGGCACCATGCCTACGAATGACGAGCTGCGCGCTCTGATCCGTAAGGGCACCATCGACGTCAAGTTCCATCCAGTTCTTTGCGGCACCGCGTTCAAGAACCGTGGCATTCAGCCGCTTCTCGACGCTGTTGTGGAATTCCTTCCGGCTCCGACCGATGTTCCTGCCATCAAGGGCATCGACGTCAAGACGGAAAGCGAAACCACCCGTGAATCTTCGGATGAAGCACCGCTTTCGATGCTCGCATTCAAGATCATGAACGACCCGTTCGTTGGTTCGCTGACCTTCGCTCGTATCTACTCGGGCAAGCTGACCAAGGGCATTTCGCTCGAAAACACCGTCAAGGGCAAGCGTGAGCGTATCGGCCGTATGTTGCAGATGCACTCTAACAGCCGTGAAGACATCGAAGAAGCCTTTGCTGGCGACATCGTTGCTCTGGCTGGCCTCAAGGAAACCACCACTGGCGATACGCTCTGCGATCCGCTGAAGCCGGTTATCCTCGAGCGCATGGAATTCCCGGATCCGGTTATCGAAATCGCTATCGAACCGAAGACCAAGGCCGACCAGGAAAAGATGGGCATCGCGCTCAATCGTCTGGCTGCCGAAGATCCTTCTTTCCGCGTCAAGTCGGATGAAGAATCCGGTCAGACCATCATCGCCGGCATGGGCGAACTTCACCTCGACATTCTCGTCGATCGCATGAAGCGCGAATTCAAGGTTGAAGCCAACGTCGGCGCTCCGCAGGTTGCTTACCGTGAATCGATCACCCGTCAGGCTGAAATCGATTACACCCACAAGAAGCAGTCGGGCGGTTCGGGTCAGTTCGCTCGCGTCAAGATCATCTTCGAACCGCATGACGGCGACGATTTCATCTTCGAATCGAAGATCGTCGGCGGCTCGGTTCCGAAGGAATACATTCCGGGTGTCCAGAAGGGTATCGAAAGCGTCATGGGTGCAGGCCCGCTGGCTGGCTTCCCGATGCTCGGCGTGAAGGCCACCCTGATCGACGGTGCGTACCATGACGTTGACTCGTCTGTTCTCGCCTTCGAAATCGCGTCCCGTGCAGCGTTCCGTGAAGGTGCGCAGAAGGCTGGCGCGCAGCTCCTCGAACCGATCATGAAGGTCGAGGTTGTCACGCCGGAAGATTACGTTGGTGACGTTATCGGCGATCTGAACTCGCGTCGCGGTCAGATTTCCGGCACCGAAGCCCGCGGCATCGCCACGGTCGTCAATGCAAATGTTCCGCTGGCCAACATGTTTGGTTACGTGAACTCGCTGCGTTCGATGTCCCAGGGCCGTGCACAGTACACGATGCAGTTCGACCATTATGAGCCGGTTCCGACGGCGGTCGCACAGGAAATCCAGAAGAAGTTTGCGTGATCTAAGGGTCACGCTCCCAATTAAAAGAATGCCTGAGCAGGCTAAATTTACGGAGAGCTCAAATGGCAAAGAGTAAGTTTGAACGTACGAAGCCCCACGTTAACATCGGCACGATTGGTCACGTTGACCATGGCAAGACGTCGCTGACTGCAGCGATCACCAAGTTCTTTGGTGAGTTCAAGGCGTATGACCAGATCGACGCCGCTCCTGAAGAGCGCGCCCGCGGCATCACGATCTCGACGGCCCACGTCGAGTACGAAACCGCAAACCGTCACTACGCACACGTCGACTGCCCCGGCCACGCCGACTATGTGAAGAACATGATCACCGGCGCTGCCCAGATGGACGGCGCGATCCTGGTGGTTTCGGCTGCTGACGGCCCGATGCCGCAGACCCGCGAGCACATCCTGCTCGCCCGTCAGGTTGGCGTTCCGGCAATCGTGGTGTTCCTCAACAAGTGCGACCAGGTTGACGACGCAGAACTGCTCGAACTGGTTGAACTGGAAGTTCGCGAACTTCTGTCGAAGTACGAATTCCCTGGCGACGAAATCCCGATCATCAAGGGCTCGGCTCTTGCTGCTCTGGAAGATTCCTCGAAGGAACTGGGCGAAGACGCCGTTCGTTCGCTGATGGCTGCTGTTGACGACTACATTCCGACCCCGGAACGTCCGATCGACCAGCCGTTCCTGATGCCGATCGAAGACGTGTTCTCGATCTCGGGCCGTGGCACGGTTGTGACGGGTCGCGTTGAGCGCGGTATCGTCAAGGTTGGTGAAGAAGTTGAAATCGTCGGCATCAAGGCGACGGCGAAGACGACGGTTACCGGCGTTGAAATGTTCCGCAAGCTGCTCGATCAGGGCCAGGCTGGCGACAACATCGGCGCGCTGATCCGCGGCGTTGGCCGTGAAGACGTTGAACGCGGCCAGGTTCTCTGCAAGCCGGGTTCTGTGAAGCCGCACACCAAGTTCAAGGCAGAAGCCTACATTCTGACCAAGGACGAGGGTGGCCGTCATACGCCGTTTTTCACGAACTACCGTCCGCAGTTCTACTTCCGCACGACGGACGTGACGGGCGTTGTCACGCTGCCGGCCGGCACGGAAATGGTCATGCCTGGCGATAACGTCGCCATGGACGTGCAGCTGATCGTGCCGATCGCCATGGAAGAGAAGCTCCGCTTCGCTATCCGTGAAGGCGGCCGCACCGTCGGTGCAGGCATCGTCTCCTCGATCATCGAGTAATGAAGGTTTGTGCAGGAACGCTCGCTCAAGAGCGGGCGTTTCCGCGTAACAAGGAACAGATGAAATGAACGGTCAAAACATCCGCATTCGCCTGAAGGCGTTTGATCATCGGATCCTTGACGCTTCGACGCGGGAAATCGTGTCGACTGCCAAGCGTACCGGTGCAAATGTGCGCGGACCGATCCCGCTTCCAACACGGATCGAGAAGTTCACGGTTAACCGGTCGCCGCACATCGACAAGAAGAGCCGCGAGCAGTTCGAGATGCGCACGCACAAGCGTCTTCTCGATATCGTTGACCCGACCCCGCAGACGGTGGACGCGCTGATGAAGCTCGATCTGTCCGCCGGTGTCGATGTCGAGATCAAGCTTTAATCGGCTTGAGGACGGAAGGAACGAACCCGATGCGTTCAGGTGTTATTGCACAGAAGCTGGGCATGACCCGCGTCTATAACGACGCCGGCGAGCATGTGCCGGTGACGGTTCTCCGCATGGAGAACTGCCACGTGGTAGCTCAGCGTACAGTTGAAAAGAACGGTTACACGGCTGTTCAGCTTGGCGTTGGTATCGCCAAGGTAAAGAACACGTCCAAGGCTATGCGCGGTCATTTCGCGAAGGCCGAGGTCGAGCCTAAGGCGAAGGTCGCGGAATTCCGCGTTTCGCCGGATAACCTCCTCGAAGTCGGCGCTGAAATCACCGCCGAACACTTCGTCGCCGGCCAGAAGGTCGACGTGACGGGTACTTCGATCGGTAAGGGCTTTGCCGGTGTTATGAAGCGTCATAACTTCGGTGGCCATCGTGCTTCGCACGGTAACTCCATTACCCACCGCGCTCACGGCTCGACCGGTCAGCGTCAGGACCCGGGTAAGGTGTTCAAGGGCAAGAAGATGGCTGGTCATATGGGCCAGACCCGCGTAACCACGCAGAATATTGAAGTTGTCTCGACGGACAGCGATCGCGGCCTGATCCTGGTTCGCGGTGCGGTTCCGGGCTCCAAGGGTGCCTGGATCATCGTGCGCGACGCGGTAAAGGTCTCGCTGCCTGAGAACGCGCCAAAGCCGGCCGCTCTGCGTGCAGGTGCCGCGAAGGCTGAAGCTGTCGCGACTGAGGGAGCCGAATAATGGATCTCACGATTACCACTCTTGAAGGCAAGGATGCCGGCAAGGTCAAGCTGAACGAAGAAATCTTCGGCCTCGACCCGCGTGACGACATTCTTCAGCGCGTCGTGCGCTGGCAGCTGGCTCGCCGCCAGCAGGGCTCCCATAAGGCTCAGGGCCGTGGCGACGTAAGCCGCACCGGCGCCAAGATGTACAAGCAGAAGGGTACGGGCCGCGCTCGTCACCATTCGGCTCGCGCACCGCAGTTCCGCGGCGGTGGTCAGGCTCACGGACCGGTTGTCCGTTCGCACGATCACGATCTGCCGAAGAAGGTTCGCGCTCTTGGCCTGCGCCATGCCCTGTCTGCAAAGGCAAAGGCATCTGACCTGATCATTATCGATGATCTGGCTGCAACGGAAGCCAAGACGAAGCAGCTTGTTTCGCAGTTCGCCAAGCTCGGTCTCGAAAACGCACTCCTCATCGGCGGTGCAGAGATCGATGCGAACTTCCAGCGCGCGGCTTCGAACATCCCGAACATCGACGTTCTGCCAGTGCAGGGCATCAATGTTTACGACATCCTTCGCCGTGGCAAGCTCGTTCTTTCCAAGGCGGCTGTCGAAGCCCTCGAGGAGCGTTTCAAATGACTGATCTTCGCCATTACGACGTGATCGTCAGCCCGGTTATCACCGAGAAGTCCACCATGGTTTCCGAACACAACCAGGTTGTCTTCAACGTAGCCCGCAAGGCAACGAAGCCGGAAATCAAGGCTGCAGTCGAAGCGCTGTTCGGCGTCAAGGTTACCGCAGTCAACACTGCAGTGCGCAAGGGTAAGGTCAAGCGTTTCCGCGGCCTTATCGGGCGCCAGAGCGACGTCAAGAAAGCGATCGTTACTTTGGCCGAAGGCCAGAGCATCGACGTTTCGACCGGTCTCTGAGAGGCCATGGAGTAAGAGACAATGGCACTCAAGCATTTTAATCCGATCACGCCAGGCCAGCGTCAGCTGGTCATCGTGGACCGTTCGGAACTCTACAAGGGCAAGCCGGTCAAGTCCCTGACCGAAGGTCTGTCCAAGAAGGGTGGCCGCAACAACACCGGTCGTATCACTGTCCGCTTTCAGGGCGGCGGTCACAAGCGTTCGTACCGTTTCATCGACTTCAAGCGCCGCAAGCTTGACGTTGTCGGCACCGTAGAACGCCTGGAATACGATCCGAACCGCACCGCGTTCATCGCGCTGATCCGTTATGAAGACGGTGAACTGGCATACATCCTGGCTCCGCAGCGTCTTGCTGTTGGCGACAAGGTTATTGCCGGCAACTCCGTCGACGTGAAGCCGGGCAACGCAATGCCGCTCGCTTCCATGCCGGTTGGCACGATCATCCACAACGTCGAGCTGAAGCCGGGCAAGGGCGGTCAGATCGCTCGTTCGGCTGGCACCTACGCACAGCTCGTCGGTCGCGATCAGGGCATGGCCATTCTGCGCCTCAATTCCGGTGAACAGCGCCTGGTTCCAGGTGCCTGCTTTGCTTCGGTCGGTGCAGTATCCAACCCGGACCACGGCAACATCAACGACGGTAAGGCCGGTCGTTCGGTATGGCGTGGCAAGCGTCCGCACGTTCGCGGCGTTGCAATGAACCCGGTCGATCACCCGCATGGTGGTGGTGAAGGTCGTACCTCGGGTGGCCGTCACCCTGTCACTCCGTGGGGCAAGCCTACGAAGGGCAAGAAGACGCGCTCGAACAAGGCGACCGACAAGTTCATCATGCGTTCGCGCCATCAGCGCAAGAAGTAAGAGAGGTAGTCTGAAGTGGCTCGTTCAGTTTGGAAAGGTCCGTTTGTCGACGGCTATCTTCTCAAGAAGGCTGAGAAGGTACGCGAAGGCGGTCGTAATGAAGTTATCAAGATGTGGAGCCGCCGCTCCACCATCCTGCCGCAGTTTGTCGGCCTGACTTTCGGCGTCTACAACGGCAACAAGCATGTGCCGGTGTCGGTTTCGGAAGAAATGGTCGGACACAAGTTCGGTGAATTCGCGCCTACGCGTACCTATTACGGTCACGGCGCGGACAAGAAGTCGAAGAGGAAGTAACGATGGGCAAGGCTAAAGCTCCCCGTCAGCTCAAGGACAACGAAGCGCAAGCTGTTGCCCGCACGCTGCGCGTCAGCCCGCAGAAGCTGAACCTTGTTGCGAGCATGATCCGCGGCAAGAAGGTGAATGCGGCACTTGCCGATCTGACGTTCTCGCGCAAGCGGATCGCCGATACGGTCAAGAAGACGCTTCAGTCCGCAATTGCGAACGCTGAAAACAACCATGACCTCGACGTCGATGCTCTGATCGTCGCCGAAGCTTATGTCGGCAAGTCGATCGTCATGAAGCGCTTCCACGTCCGCGGACGTGGCCGTGCAAGCCGGATCGAGAAGCCGTTTTCGCATCTCACCATTGTTGTCCGCGAAGTCGCGGAAAAAGGGGAGGCCGCATAATGGGTCAGAAGATTAATCCGATCGGTCTTCGTCTCGGCATCAACCGCACCTGGGATTCGCGTTGGTACGCGAATACCGGTGAGTACGGCAAGCTGCTGCATGAAGATGTCAAGATCCGCGAATTCCTCACCGAGGAACTCAAGCAGGCCGCGATCTCCAAGATCGTTATCGAGCGTCCGCACAAGAAGTGCCGCGTGACGATCCATTCGGCTCGTCCGGGCATCATCATCGGCAAGAAGGGTGCAGACATCGAGAAGCTCCGCAAGAAGCTTTCCGAGATGACCAATGCCGATACGTCGCTCAACATCGTTGAAGTTCGCAAGCCGGAAATCGACGCTACGCTGATCGCCCAGTCGATCGCTCAGCAGCTCGAACGCCGTGTGGCATTCCGTCGCGCCATGAAGCGTGCCGTTCAGTCGGCAATGCGTCTTGGAGCCGAAGGTATCCGTATCAACTGCTCGGGTCGTCTGGGTGGCGCGGAAATCGCTCGCATGGAATGGTACCGTGAAGGTCGCGTTCCGCTTCATACGCTGCGCGCCGATATTGACTACGGCACGGCAGAAGCGAAGACCGCTTATGGTATCTGCGGCGTGAAGGTCTGGGTCTTCAAGGGCGAAATCCTTGAACACGATCCGATGGCTTCCGAGCGTCGTGCGGTCGAGGGTGACAATCAGGGTTCCTCGTCGAACCGCCGCCGCGAAAACGCTTAAAAAGCGGGCCGCGGGCGAGAAATTTGGAGTAGAGAACAATGATGCAGCCTAAGCGCACCAAGTTCCGCAAGCAGTTCAAGGGCCGTATTCACGGCAACTCGAAAGGCGGCACGGATCTGAATTTCGGTGCATTCGGTTTGAAGGCGGTTGAGCCGGAACGCGTCACTGCACGTCAGATCGAAGCGGCCCGCCGCGCGATCACCCGTCACATGAAGCGTGCCGGTCGCGTGTGGATCCGCATCTTCCCTGACCTGCCGGTAACTTCGAAGCCTACTGAAGTCCGTATGGGTAAAGGTAAGGGTTCGGTTGACTACTGGGCATGCCGTGTGGCACCAGGTCGCGTGATGTTTGAGCTTGACGGCGTACCCGAAGATGTGGCACGCGAAGCCCTCAGACTCGGCGCCGCAAAGTTGCCGATCAAGACGCGCTTTATCCAGCGCATTGCTGAATAAGAGAGAGGCAACTATGAAAGCCGCAGACGTTCGGGCGAAGAGCCTCGATCAACTGAATGACGAGCTGGGCACCCTGAAGAAAGAGCAGTTCAACCTGCGCTTTCAGAAGGCTACCGGCCAGCTCGAAAAAACCGCGCGCGTGAAGCAGGTTCGCCGCGACATCGCGCGTATCAAGACTATTGCCCGCCAGAAGGCGGCCGCAAGCAAGGCATAAGGAAGAATATAATGCCTAAACGCGTTCTGCAGGGCGTTGTCGTCAGCGACAAGAATGACAAGACTGTTGTGGTCAAGGTTGAGCGCCGCTATTCGCATCCGCTCCTCCAGAAGACCGTGCGTCAGTCTAAGAAGTACAAGGCGCATGACGAAAACAACCAGTTCAAGGTCGGCGATTTCGTTTCCATCCAGGAATCGGCTCCGATCTCGAAGGACAAACGCTGGGTCGTTCTGACGAACGAAGCAGCAGGCTAAATTATAAACACGCAGCTTAGGTAGGGCAGGAGCCCTTAACCAGCTGAGAGGAAAGAAGGCGGCCAGTCATGATTCAGATGCAAACAAACCTCGACGTGGCGGATAATTCCGGCGCACGTCGTGTCATGTGCATCAAGGTGCTGGGCGGCTCGAAGCGGCGTTACGCTTCCGTTGGCGACATCATTGTGGTGTCGATCAAGGAAGCTATTCCGCGCGGCCGCGTCAAAAAGGGTGACGTGATGAAGGCGGTTGTTGTACGCACCGCCAAGGACATCCGTCGTCCGGACGGCAGCGTTATTCGTTTCGATAACAATGCAGCCGTTCTCATCGATAACAAGAAAGAGCCAATCGGCACGCGTATCTTCGGACCGGTTCCGCGCGAACTCCGCGCAAAGAACCACATGAAGATCATCTCGCTGGCTCCGGAAGTTCTGTAAGGAAGCAAGACGATGCAGAAGATTCGCAAAGGCGACAGCGTTGTCGTGCTGTCCGGTAAGGACAAGGGCCGTAAGGGCGAAGTTCTCAAGGTTATGCCGAAGGATGAGCAGGCGCTCGTTCGCGGTATCAACATTGTAAAGCGCCATCAGCGTCAGACCCAGACCCAGGAAGCCGGCATTATCTCCAAGGAAGCGCCGATCCACCTGTCCAACCTGGCAATTGCTGACCCCAAGGACGGCAAGCCGACTCGCGTCGGTTTCCGCGTCGAGGACGGCAAGAAGGTTCGTGTCGCAAAACGTTCTGGAGCGCTGATCGATGGCTGAAGCTAAGGCACTTCCCCGCTTCAAGAAGCTTTACAACGAAAACATTCGTAAGGCTCTGCTTGAAGAATTCAAATACGACAACGAGATGCAGATTCCGCGCATCACCAAGGTTGTCCTCAACATGGGCGTTGGCGAAGCCACTGGCGATTCCAAGAAGCCTGCGGTTGCTGCTGAAGACCTCAGCCAGATCGCCGGCCAGAAGGCCGTCGTGACCCGCGCCCGTAACTCGATCGCAACGTTCAAGTTGCGTGAGGGCATGCCGATCGGCACGAAGGTTACCCTTCGCCAGGACCGCATGTACGAATTCCTTGATCGTCTTGTCACGATCGCTCTTCCTCGCGTCCGCGACTTCCGCGGCCTGAACCCGAAGAGCTTTGACGGCCGCGGCAACTATGCCATGGGCATCAAGGAGCACATCGTGTTTCCGGAAATCAACTACGATAAGGTTGATCAGATCTGGGGCATGGACATCATCGTTTGCACGACCGCCAAGACGGATGATGAAGCGCGCGCTCTTCTGCGTGCATTCAACTTCCCCTTCCGGCAGTAACGGCAAGCGTAGCGAGGTATATTAATATGGCCAAGACTAGCGCAGTCGAAAAAAACAAGCGCCGCGAAAAGTTGGTTAAGCGTCACGCTGGCAAGCGTGCACGTCTGAAGGCGATCGTAATGGATCAGGGCCTTCCGCTGGAAGAGCGCTTCCGCGCCACCATCCGGCTTGCCGAACTGCCGCGCAATTCATCGAAGGTTCGTATTCGCAATCGTTGCGAAGTTTCGGGCCGTCCGCGTGGTTACTACCGTAAACTGAAGATGTCGCGTATCGCGCTCCGTCAGTTGGGTTCGCTCGGTCAGGTACCGGGCATCGTCAAGTCGAGCTGGTAAGGAGTAGCATATGTCTGTGTCAGATCCTATCGGCGATATGCTGACCCGTATTCGCAACGCAGTAGGCCGCAAGAAGACCAAGGTTACGACCCCGGCTTCCAAGTTGCGCGCTCGCGTTCTGGATGTCCTTCAGTCTGAAGGCTACATCCGCGGATACACGCAGAGTGAATTCGTGAACGGCAAGGCCGAGATCGAAATCGAACTGAAGTACTACGAAGGTGTTCCGGTTATCCGTGAGATCAGCCGCGTATCGAAGCCTGGCCGTCGCGTTTACGTGTCGGTCAAGTCGATCCCGCAGGTCGCGAACGGCCTCGGCATCTCGATCCTCTCCACGCCGAAGGGCGTGATGGCGGATCATGAAGCCCGTGAACAAAACGTTGGTGGTGAGCTGCTCTGCCGCATCTTCTGATGCGGTTGACAGCGAACAGATAAAAGACAGGTATCAAAATGTCTCGTATCGGTAAAAAACCCGTGCCGGTCCCGGCAGGCGTGACCGCCAGTGTTGATGGGCAGATCGTCAAGGCAAAGGGCGCGAAGGGTGAACTCTCCTTCGTCGTGCACGATGAAGTTCTGGTCAAGATGGAAGACGGCGCTGTTAGCGTCGATCCACGCGACCAGTCGAAGGAAGCTCGTTCGAAGTGGGGCATGTCCCGCACGATGATCTCCAACATTTTTGTTGGCGTGAAGGACGGCTTTGAAAAGAAGCTCGAAATCAGCGGCGTCGGTTACCGCGCTGCCATGCAGGGCAAGAACCTGCAGCTTTCGCTCGGCTTCAGCCACGAAGTGGTCTACGACGTGCCTGCTGGCATTACTGTTGCTGTTCCGAAGCCGACGGAAATCGTCGTTTCGGGTATCGACAAGCAGCAGGTCGGTCAGGTCGCGGCTGAGATCCGCGAATATCGCGGCCCCGAGCCTTACAAGGGCAAGGGCGTCAAGTATGCTGGCGAGAAGATCGTCCGCAAAGAAGGCAAGAAGAAGTAAGGGAAGCGCGTCATGGCATCGCCAAAAGAAACTTTGCAGCGTCGCGCTGCTCGTGTACGCCGCCAGGTCAAGGCTGTCGCCAATGGCCGTCCGCGTCTCAGCGTGCACCGTTCTTCCAAGAACATCTACGCCCAGATCATCGACGACGTCCGCGGCGTTACGCTTGCGGCCGCTTCGACCCTCGATGGCGACCTCAAGGGCAAGCTCAAGACCGGTGCCGACTCCGCAGCAGCCGCTGCCGTTGGCAAGCTGGTTGCTGAGCGTGCCGTCAAGGCTGGCGTCAAGGACGTAGTGTTCGACCGTGGTGCATTCATTTACCACGGCCGTGTGAAGGCTCTCGCCGAAGCTGCTCGCGAAAGCGGCCTCAGCTTCTAATTAGCATTTGTGCTTCCGGAAAAGAAAAAGGAAATCAGGATATGGCACAGAGAGAACGTAACCGCGAAGATCGCGGCCGTGAGGAGCGCGACAGCGAATTCGTCGATAAGCTCGTTCACATCAACCGTGTTGCCAAGGTCGTCAAGGGCGGCCGTCGCTTCGGTTTTGCTGCGCTCGTCGTTGTTGGCGATCAGAAGGGCCGCGTAGGCTTCGGTCATGGCAAGGCACGTGAAGTGCCGGAAGCTATCCGCAAGGCTACCGAAGCTGCCAAGCGCGATATGATCTTCGTACCGCTGCGTTCGGGCCGTACGCTGCATCACGATGTTGAAGGCCGTCACGGCGCCGGTAAGGTTCTGCTTCGCGCAGCTCCTGCTGGTAAGGGTATCATCGCCGGTGGTCCGATGCGTGCAGTGTTCGAAACGCTCGGCGTTCAGGACGTTGTCGCCAAGTCGCTCGGTTCGTCGAACCCTTACAACATGGTTCGTGCGACGTTCGATGCTCTGAAGCATCAGATGCATCCGAAGGACATCGCTGCACAGCGCGGCATCAAGTACTCGACCCTTCAGGCTCGTCGCCATGATGTGGTCGGTTCGGAAGAATAGCCGATAGTTTGTGTTCGTCCGGGGCCGCTCAGGCCACCGGATACGCCATAGACAAGGGATTTGAGTGATGGCTGAGAAGAAGGGCAAGACGGTTACGGTCGAGCAGATCGGAAGCCCAATCCGTCGTCCAGCCGAGCAGCGCGCAACGCTGATCGGTCTGGGTCTTAATAAAATGCACCGCCGCAGCACGCTGGAAGATACTCCGGCAGTCCGTGGCATGATCGCCAAGCTTCCGCACCTCGTTCGCGTTGTGGACGAGGCGTGATAGCGCAGGGAGATAGAGATATGAAACTCAACGATCTGCGTGACAAGCCAGGTTCGGTCAAGGCGCGCAAGCGCGTTGGTCGCGGTATCGGTTCGGGCACCGGCAAGACCGGTGGTCGCGGCGTCAAGGGTCAGAAGTCCCGTTCGGGCGTTTCGATCAATGGCTTCGAAGGCGGCCAGATGCCAATCTACCGCCGTCTGCCGAAGCGCGGCTTCACCAACATCTTTGCAAAGAGCTTCAACGTTGTGTCGCTCGGCCGTATTCAGGCCGCTATCGATGCAGGCAAGCTCGACGCCAAGGCTGTTGTGAACCTCGATTCGCTGAAGGCTGCTGGTGTGATTCGTCGCGCCAAGGACGGCGTTCGCATCCTTTCGGACGGCGAACTGAAGGCAAAGGTTGCCTTCGAAGTAGCCGGTGCTTCCAAGGCTGCGGTCGAAAAGATCGAAAAGGCTGGCGGTAGCTTCAAGCTCCCTGAAGCCGCTGCCGAATAAGGCTTCGATACAAAAATAAAAAGCGGCGGCCTTAGTGCCGCCGCTTGCACATTTATGCCAATGCGCATATCTGGGTAGGGTCTTTTTAGTCTCGAGGCGCGACCGCTATAGATTGCGCTGACGGGGGCGGAGGACCGGAGACTTTTCACCGGAGAAATTTAATGGCATCGGCTGCTGAACAGCTAGTTTCCAATCTCAATTTTTCGGCTTTCTCGAAGGCAGAAGAACTCAAGAAGCGCATCTGGTTCACGCTGGGTGCTTTGCTCGTATACCGGTTCGGCACCTATATTCCGCTTCCCGGCATCAATCCTGACGCGCTTGCGCAGGCTTTCCAGCAGCATAGCCAGGGTGTGCTCGGGCTCTTTAACATGTTTGCCGGTGGCGCCGTGGGCCGTATGGCCATTTTTGCGCTCGGCATCATGCCTTATATCTCTGCCTCCATTATCGTGCAGCTCATGACGTCCGTTGTGCCGTCGCTTGAAGCGCTGAAGAAGGAAGGCGAGGCGGGTCGCAAGATCATCAATCAGTACACGCGTTACGGCACGGTGCTTCTGGCGCTTGTTCAGGCCTACGCGATTTCGGTCGGTTTGCAGTCCGGTAACGGCATCGTTACCAGCCCCGGACCTTTCTTCATGGTCTCGTCAGTGATTACCCTTGTGGGTGGCACGATGTTCCTGATGTGGCTCGGCGAGCAGATCACTGCGCGCGGTATCGGCAACGGTATTTCGCTGATCATCTTCTCTGGTATCGTCGCAAACCTGCCGCACGCAATTTCCGGCACACTGGAACTCGGCCGTACCGGCGCGCTGTCGACGGGCCTCATTCTGGGTGTCATCATTCTTGCTATCGTGCTGATTGCGGTCATCGTTTTCGTCGAACGTGCGCAGCGTCGTCTTCTGATCCAGTATCCGAAGCGTCAGGTCGGCAATCGCATGTTCCAGGGCGACACCTCGCATCTCCCGCTGAAGCTCAATACTGCAGGCGTTATTCCTCCGATTTTCGCTTCGTCGCTGCTGCTTTTGCCTGCGACTGTTGCCGGCTTCGCCAACACGACGGAAATGCCTGCCTGGGCGACGACCATTCTCAATGCGCTTGGCCACGGACAGCCGCTCTACATGCTGTTCTATGCTGCATTGATGGCATTCTTCTGCTTCTTCTACACGGCCATTGTGTTCAATCCCAAGGACACCGCTGACCAGCTCAAGAAGCATTCCGGCTTTATTCCGGGCATTCGTCCGGGTGAGCGTACCGCCGAATACATAGACTATGTGCTGACACGCATCACTGTTGTCGGCGCCATCTATATCGTGCTTGTCTGTCTCCTGCCGGAATTCCTGATTTCCGCAACCGGTGTGCCCTTCTATCTTGGTGGCACCTCGCTGCTGATCGTTGTGAGCGTGACGCTCGACACGGTTGCGCAAATTCAGGGGCATCTGATCGCCCATCAGTATGAAGGGTTGATCAAGAAGTCCAAACTCAGAGGTGGGAAACGCAATAAATGAGACTGATACTTCTTGGGCCGCCCGGAGCAGGTAAGGGGACGCAGGCTGGACTTCTTACCAAGAAGCATGGAATTCCTCAGCTCTCGACCGGCGACATGCTGCGTGCAGCAGTCGCCCAGCAGAGCGAGATCGGGAAGCGCGCCAAGGCCGTGATGGACGCCGGGCAACTGGTTTCCGACGAGATCGTGAACCAGATCGTATCGGAGCGCATAGATGCTCCGGATTGCGCGAACGGGTTCATCCTTGACGGTTACCCTCGCACTGTGCCGCAAGCCCAGGCTCTGGGAACCATGTTGGCGGGCAAGGGCCTCAAGCTCGATGCAGTGATCGAGCTGAAGGTTGACGAGAATGCCCTGGTCAAGCGGATGGAGAGCCGTGTGAACGAGACGATCGCCAAGGGTGGTCAGGTCCGTTCGGACGACAATCCCGAAGCTTTCCGCAAGCGTCTCGTGGAATACCGCGAAAAGACAGCGCCGCTTTCGAGCTATTATGCGGGAACCGGTGAACTGCGCGTCATCAATGGCATGGCGCCGGTTGAAGAAGTTACCGCCGAAATCGAGAGAATTCTCGTTCCGGCGTAAAAATTGATGAGGCTTGAAGAAGCCTTGTTCCAATACGGGCAGGGAATGCGTGAAGCGTTTTCTGCCCGTTTATTGCTTCCAGAAGTTGCTCGAATTGTCTGTCAGGCCGGTTTGATGGCTTTACGGACAGTTAAGAGTTGACTTTTTCGGGCGATTCCGTCAAAGACTGCGCCACTTCAACTGGTTTTGAATGGCGGGTATCGGCGGAAATCGAAAGAGGCCGGTACCGGTCATTTAATGCTGTCTGGTTGATCGCATCTGCCAGATGGAAATTTCTATAACTCAAGGAGAACAGACGTGGCACGTATCGCTGGCGTCAACATCCCGACGAACAAGCGCGTTGTTATTGCGCTTCAGTACATCCATGGGATCGGACCGAAATTTGCTCGGGAAATCGTAACGAAGGTCGGCATTGCTGACGATCGTCGCGTTAACCAGCTGTCGGATGCTGAAGTCCTTCAGATCCGCGAAGCAATCGATGCTGATTACCAGGTCGAAGGTGACCTGCGTCGTGAAGTTTCGATGAATATCAAGCGCCTGATGGACCTGGGCTGCTACCGCGGTCTGCGTCATCGTCGTTCGCTGCCGGTTCGCGGCCAGCGCACGCACACCAACGCACGCACCCGCAAGGGTCCGGCGAAGGCAATCGCAGGCAAGAAGAAGTAATTTCGACGGGACGCATGTTCCGTCGAGCCCTTCCGGTGCGCCGGTTGGGTTTGATGCTGGTCCTTTCTTGAGGACCGGTGTAGCCGCTGGAATTACGGCGGTGTAGAGATCGATTGAAAGGACTGTCATGGCCAAGGAAGCCACGCGCGTTCGCCGTCGCGAGCGTAAAAACATCTCGTCGGGCGTTGCCCACGTAAATTCGACGTTCAACAACACCATGATCACCATTACGGATGCTCAGGGCAATGCGATTGCCTGGTCGTCTGCCGGTGCTCAGGGTTTCAAGGGTTCGCGCAAGTCGACCCCGTTTGCCGCTCAGATCGCTGCCGAAGACTGCGCCAAGAAGGCACAGGAACATGGCATGCGCTCCCTCGAAGTCGAGGTTTGCGGACCGGGCTCTGGCCGTGAATCCGCGCTGCGCGCCCTTCAGGCTGCCGGCTTTGTGATCACGTCGATCCGCGATGTTACGCCGATCCCGCACAACGGTTGCCGTCCGCGCAAGAAGCGCCGGGTCTAATCCTCATTCACATGCCGTATGAGCCTCGGGCTTTTCAAGTTCGGGGCTCCTCTGCGGTTTCTACACTTGATCGCTACGATAGGATGGTAGCGACGATTGATAGAGGGATACTTACATGATCCAGAAGAACTGGCAGGAACTTATCAAGCCGAACAAGGTGGATTTCATCACCAACGGCTCCCGCACGCATGCAACCGTCGTTGCTGAACCGCTGGAACGCGGCTTCGGTCTGACGCTCGGTAATGCCCTGCGTCGCGTGCTTCTGTCGTCGCTTCGCGGCGCTGCCGTGACCGCCATTCAGATCGATGGCGTTCTGCATGAATTCTCTTCGATCCCGGGCGTCCGCGAAGACGTTACGGATATCGTTCTGAACGTCAAGGAAATCGCCATCCGCATGGAAGGCGAGGGCCCGAAGCGCATGGTCGTCCGCAAGGAAGGCCCAGGCGTCGTTACGGCTGGCGACATTCAGACTGTCGGCGATGTCGAGATCCTCAACCCGGATCACGTCATCTGCACGCTGGACGAAGGCGCTGAAATCCGCATGGAATTCACCGTCAACACCGGCAAGGGCTATGTGCCTGCCGACCGCAACCGCGCGGAAGACGCTCCGATCGGGCTTATCCCGGTCGACAGCCTGTATTCGCCGGTTCGCAAGGTGTCGTACAAGATCGAGAACACCCGTGAAGGTCAGGTTCTCGATTATGACAAGCTGACGCTGAACATCGAGACAAACGGCTCGGTCAGCGGTGAAGACGCAGTGGCATACGCTGCTCGTATTCTCCAGGACCAGCTGGCGATCTTCGTCAACTTCGAAGAGCCGCAGAAGGAGGCTCCGCAGGAACAGGTTGCGGAACTGGCTTTCAACCCGGCTCTGCTCAAGAAGGTGGACGAACTCGAACTGTCCGTCCGTTCGGCAAACTGCCTGAAGAACGACAACATCGTCTACATCGGCGATCTGATCCAGAAGACGGAAGCCGAGATGCTGCGGACTCCGAATTTCGGCCGCAAGTCGCTCAACGAGATCAAGGAAGTTCTGGCATCGATGGGTCTCCATCTCGGTATGGAAATCCCGTCCTGGCCGCCGGAAAATATCGAAGATCTCGCAAAGCGCTACGAAGACCAATATTAAGACCGGCTATCCGGCTAGAACTAATTAAGGAGAAGGCTCATGCGTCACGGTAACGGATACCGTAAGCTGAACCGCACTGCCTCGCACCGCAAGGCGATGTTCGCCAACATGGCTGCTTCGCTTATCGAACACGAGCAGATTGTGACGACGCTTCCAAAAGCTAAGGAAATTCGCCCGATCGTTGAAAAGCTTGTCACGCTCGGCAAGCGCGGCGATCTGCATGCCCGCCGTCAGGCTATCTCGGCTATTCGCGACGTCAAGCTCGTCGCAAAGCTGTTCGATACGCTGGCTGCTCGCTATGCGACCCGCAACGGTGGATACATCCGTATCATGAAGGCTGGCTTCCGCGCTGGCGACAACGCGCCTCTGGCAGTTGTCGAATTCGTGGAACGCGACGTCGATGCAAAGGGCAAGGCTGACCGCGCCCGCGTCGAAGCCGAACAGGCTGCGGAAGCAGACGCAGCATAATCTGCGCTGATTTCTGATCAATCAAAGGGCCGCCGTGTGCGGCCCTTTTTGTTTGCGTTCTTGGCCGTTTATGTTTTTTGCGGGGCAGCATGCGCCAAAAACAGACGGTTTATGGCCCCAGGTCACAATGTGGCCCTTTATCCTTGCGTTCAGTTGACTACATTCAACACCCGAGTCTTGCTTCCTTTGTGGAAGCGGCAGACCTTGATAAGTGCGGAGTATGTGCATGAATTGGCGACGTTTAAGCATATTGGGTCTCGTGCTGGCATCGGTCGGACTGGCTGTTCCTTCAGCCATGGCGCAGGACGCTCCCGCGGCGCCACAGAAACAGATACCGCTCAACCGGGCCGACATGCAGTTGTCCTTCGCTCCGCTTGTGAAGGAAACGACGCCCGCCGTTGTGAACGTCTATGCCGCTCGTCAGGTGCAGGCGCGTTCGCCCTTTGCGGGCGATCCTTTTTTTGAGCAGTTTTTCGGACGGCAGTTTGGCGAAAGCAAGCCGCGCATCCAGCAATCGCTCGGTTCCGGGGTGATCGTCGAGAGTTCGGGCATCGTGGTGACGAACAACCACGTCATCAAGGATGCGGATGAAATCAAAGTCGCCCTGTCGGATGGGCGCGAGTTTGAAAGCAAGCTGCTTCTGCGTGACGAAACCACTGATCTCGCCGTTCTGAAAATCGAAGCCAAGGACAAGTTTCCAGTTCTCGGCCTCGGTAACTCTGATGACGTGGAAGTCGGCGATCTGGTGCTTGCGATTGGCAATCCCTTCGGCGTGGGCCAGACGGTGACGAGCGGTATCGTTTCCGCGCAATCGCGCACTCAGGTTGGGATTTCCGATTTCGATTTCTTCATCCAGACCGATGCTGCCATCAATCCCGGCAATTCGGGCGGTGCGCTGATCGACATGCGCGGGCGCCTGATCGGTATCAACACCGCGATCTATTCGCGTTCCGGCGGCTCGGTTGGGATCGGCTTCGCGATTCCGTCGAACATGGTTCGCGCCGTTGTCGAGGCCGCGCAGAATGGCAGCACGAGTTTCGAGCGCCCCTATATCGGCGCGACTTTCCAGGGCGTGACGGCCGATCTGGCCGAAGGCCTCGGCATGGAGAAGCCATACGGGGCCTTGATCACTGCCGTCGCAAAAGGCGGACCGGCTGAAGCGGCCGGGCTGAAAATCGGCGATGTGGTTTTGTCCGTCCAGGGCGTCCGCGTCGATAACCAGGACGTTCTTGGTTATCGTCTTTCGACGGCCGGTATTGGTAACACCGTGTCGATCGAAATCATGAGGAACGGAAAAAACCAGACCATCCCGGTGAAGCTCTCCAAAGCGCCAGCGGTCAAGGAAACCGCACCGCAGGTTATCGAGGGCGACAATCCCTTTGCTGGTGCATCGGTGCTTGAACTCACGCCTTCGACCGCTGCAAAATTGCGCCTCAGGCGCGACAGCCAGGGCGTGGCGGTCGTTGAGGTCTATTCCGGTTCTCCGGCGGCAAGGCTCGGCTTGCGTCCCGGTGATATTGTTCGGAGCATCAACGGAAACTCCATCCGGACGGTGGGAGATCTGACCGCGATTCTGGAAGCGGGGCGTGGTCTCGCCTGGCGGCTTGAGGTGGAGCGTAACGGAATGCTGTTGCGCCAGTTTGTGCGTTAAACCGATACCGACGGATTGCTAAAAGTTGCATGCCGCTTCGGGCCGCATTATGCCTGAAGCGGTATGGTCTTTTGATAGAGCAATTGAATGAGCGATCTTTTCTCAGCAGCGGCAGACCCAAACGCGGACCGCAACCGTCCGCTTGCTGACCGTCTGCGTCCTAGACATCTGTCGGAAGTGACCGGTCAGGAACATCTGACAGGGCCTGAAGGTGTGCTGACGCGCATGATCGCATCCGGGTCGCTCGGCTCCATGATCTTCTGGGGACCACCGGGAACCGGCAAGACGACGGTTGCCCGCCTGCTTGCCGGAGAGACTGATCTGGCGTTCGAACAGATTTCGGCAATCTTTTCCGGCGTTGCCGATCTCAAAAAGGTTTTTGAAGCTGCGCGCGCACGTCGTATGTCCGGGCGTCAAACGTTGCTTTTCGTGGACGAAATTCATCGCTTCAATCGCGCACAGCAGGATAGTTTTCTGCCGGTCATGGAAGACGGCACCGTAATCCTGATCGGCGCGACGACAGAGAACCCGTCTTTTGAGCTCAATGCCGCTCTTTTGTCCCGGGCGAGGGTACTGACCTTCCATCCGCATGACGGCGAGAGCATCGCAACCCTTCTAACCCGCGCCGAGGAGCAGGAAGAGCGTCCGCTGCCGCTGGACGAAGAAGCACGGGCCAGTCTTATTCGAATGGCCGATGGGGATGGGCGCGCTGCGCTGACGCTTGGCGAGGAAGTCTGGCGCGCTGCCCGTCCGGATGAAGTGTTTACAGCAGAAAAATTACAGGATGTCGTGCAGCGCCGTGCTCCGGTTTACGACAAGGGGCAGGACGGGCATTACAATCTGATTTCGGCACTGCATAAATCCGTTCGCGGATCGGACCCCGACGCGGCGCTCTATTATCTTTCGCGTATGTTCGATGCGGGCGAGGATCCGCTCTATCTCGGCCGCCGGCTTGTGCGTATGGCGGTGGAAGACATAGGCCTTGCCGATCCGCAAGCCTTGGTCATCTGCAATGCCGCCAAGGATGCCTATGACTATCTGGGGTCACCGGAAGGCGAACTGGCGCTGGCGCAGGCCTGCGTTTACCTTGCGACCGCCCCGAAATCGAATGCGGTTTATATGGCCTATAAAGCCTCTATGCGTGCGGCCAAGGAGAATGGTTCGCTTCTGCCGCCCAAGCATATTCTCAATGCGCCAACCAAGCTGATGAAGAACGAGGGCTATGGCGAGGGCTACGCCTATGACCATGATCAGCCCGATGCTTTTTCGGGGCAGGATTATTTTCCGGAAAGCATGGGAAGGCAGAAATTCTACGATCCGCCGGAGCGCGGCTTCGAACGGGATATTCGCAAGCGTCTGGAATATTGGGCACGGTTGCGGCAGGAGCGTCAGGGACGCCGGTGAAGACCGGTTTCAGCGGAACCGTTCTATTCTTTTGAAAATGAACTATCCCCATAGTTATCCACATTCATCCACAGCTTGAGCCGCGTCCGCATTGGATGCGGCTTTTGCTTAGTTTCTTCACAGGGGTTTGAAGTGGTGGAGAGGGGATGACCTCTCGTTAGAAAGGTCTTCTTAATCTTTACATTTTATCAATCTTTGCAAAGAGACGAGGTTTTCCATGATGCGCGTTTTGTTTCTCGTCGCGCTCGTGATCCTTGGAGGCTGCGCGACCGCCCCACGGCAGGTCAACAATGTATGCGCGGTCTTCGATCAACGCGACGGTTGGTTCAATAACTGGCAGACGGCTGCCACACGGGTTTCGCGCGAGTTCGGCGTTCCGGTTCCGGTTCTGATGGCGACGATCTATACGGAATCCGGCTTTCAGCCCTATGCGCGCCCGCCGCGCACCAAGATTCTCTGGATCATCCCGTGGAAGCGGGCTTCCAGCGCCTACGGCTATTCGCAGGCGCTGAATGGCACCTGGGACCGCTACAAGCGCGAAACGGGTCGCTGGACGGCATCGCGCACCAATTTTGCGGACGCGGTTCACTTCATCGGATGGTATCACTACCAGAGCTATCTGAAGAACGGGATCAATCGTGGCGATGCCTACAGCCTGTATCTCGCCTACTATTCCGGCCATGGCGGTTATGCACGCGGCGCCTGGCGGGGGAATGCAACGGCACTCAATGGCGCAAAACGCGCCCAATCAATGGCCAATCGTTACGCCGCGCAGTTGCGCAATTGCGGAGGCTTCAGTTAAAAAGCGACTGGCTGGATTCAATCTCGTATCCAAAACACCATCCGGCCTTAATCGCTACTATCATGCGAGCGGATTCGCTAATCGAGGATGACCATTTCATGCTGAAAAAGACCGGTATTGCCCTTTTCGCCGCCACATTTCTCGCAGGCTGCACCACTGATCCTTATACCGGGGAACAGAAGATGTCGAACACTGCCGGTGGTGCTGCGATCGGCGCGGCTGTGGGTGCTCTCGGCGGCCTGATGGTCGGCGGTTCGAGCCGTGCGCAGCGCAATGCCGTGCTGATCGGCGCCGGTATCGGTGCGCTCGGTGGCGGTGCAATCGGCAATTACATGGATCGTCAGGAAAACGAGCTCCGCGCGCAGTTGCAGGGCACGGGCGTTTCCGTGACCCGTAATGGCGACCAGATCATCCTGAACATGCCTTCGAGTATCACCTTCGATACCGATCAGGATCAGGTGAAAAGCCAGTTCTATCCGACGCTTAATTCGGTCGCGATCGTGCTGCGCAAGTTCAATCAGACGCTCGTGGATGTCTACGGCCACACCGATTCGACGGGCAGCGTCAGCCATAATCAGGCTTTGTCGCAGCGCCGCGCCGCCTCGGTTGCAAGCTATCTCGGTTCGCAGGGCATCGACCCACGTCGTTTTGCCGTCATCGGCTATGGGGCCAGCCAGCCGGTTGCCACCAATGCGACGCCGGAAGGACGCGCGCAGAACCGCCGCGTGGAAATCCAGATTTCGCCGCTCCGCGCTGCCAGCTGATTCCGTTTCGCAAAACCAGTCACCGCAATCACGCAGTCCTTCGCCAGAAGGGCTGCGTTTTTGTTTGTTCTCGCGAATCGTCGGGCTCACGGTTTGGTTTGAAATAAGTTAATTGGTGGATGGCTTTATTATTTTCGTAATTACTGATGTTAGAGAACGATTAAAGAACAAAATTTCAGAATTGTTTATAATCAATGAGTTAACGGCATTGCAAAATGAGAACAAAACAGATACAAATAGATCGTGGCAACGAGCCTGCCGGGCTTCTAGCGAGACAAGAGGATGGTGTAAGATGTCTCAGAATTCATTGCGACTTGTTGAGGAAAATTCAGTGGACAAGACTAAGGCTCTCGATGCGGCATTGTCGCAGATTGAAAGGGCGTTCGGCAAGGGCTCGATCATGCGCCTTGGCCAGAACGATCAGGTCGTAGAGATCGAAACAGTATCGACCGGATCGCTCTCGCTGGACATCGCGCTCGGCGTTGGTGGCTTGCCTAAAGGACGTATTGTCGAGATTTACGGCCCGGAAAGCTCCGGTAAGACGACACTGGCGCTGCACACGATCGCGGAGGCACAGAAGAAGGGCGGTATCTGTGCATTCGTCGATGCGGAACATGCGCTCGATCCGGTCTATGCCCGCAAGCTGGGCGTCGATCTTGAAAACCTGCTGATTTCGCAGCCGGATACCGGGCGAGCAGGCGCTTGAGATCACCGATACGCTCGTGCGTTCGGGCGCTATCGACGTTCTCGTCGTCGACTCGGTCGCAGCCTTGACGCCTCGCGCCGAAATCGAAGGTGAAATGGGTGACTCCCTGCCTGGTCTTCAGGCACGTCTCATGAGCCAGGCGCTCCGCAAGCTTACCGCGTCTATCTCTCGTTCCAACTGCATGGTGATCTTCATCAACCAGATCCGCATGAAGATCGGTGTGATGTTCGGTTCGCCGGAAACGACGACTGGCGGTAACGCTCTCAAGTTTTATGCTTCGGTTCGTCTCGATATTCGCCGTATCGGCTCGATCAAGGAACGTGATGAAGTCGTAGGCAACCAGACCCGTGTCAAGGTCGTCAAGAACAAGCTTGCTCCGCCCTTCAAGCAGGTCGAATTCGACATCATGTATGGTGCTGGCGTTTCCAAGACCGGTGAGTTGGTCGATCTTGGCGTGAAGGCTGGTGTTGTCGAAAAGTCGGGTGCGTGGTTCTCCTATAATTCCCAACGGCTCGGGCAGGGCCGTGAAAATGCCAAGCAGTATCTCAAGGACAACCCGGAAGTGGCCCGCGAGATCGAAACCACGCTTCGTCAGAATGCCGGGCTGATTGCCGAGCAATTCCTCGAAGATGGCGGACCCGAAGAAGACGCTGGCGACGCCGCAGAAATGTAGGATCGCCAGTCTGGGTTGAATTATCAAAGCCCCGTGCATGCGCACGGGGCTTTGTTTTTGGGCGATAGATTCTTGCGATATGAAAAGCGCCTGCTTTAACGTCTTTCAGCAGAATTGCTTTTATGGCGCAGCGTACTTATCTGGACAGAAAAGCAAGGCACCGTTAAAAGCGGTCAACCGAAAACTCCACTTCACGTCCTAGCAGCGCGAGAGAGCCTCGGGCCTTCGATGACGGTTGGCGGCTGTGGGAGTTTGAACAGGATAATTGATGCAGCTTTCTGCAAAGCTGTGTCCGTGCAGGGCAGTAAAGCCCAAAGGTGACTTATGGCTGGCGTCAACGAGATTAGGTCCACATTCCTCGATTATTTCCGCAAGAACGGGCATGAGGTCGTTCCATCGAGCCCGCTCGTTCCGCGTAACGATCCGACGCTGATGTTCACCAATGCGGGCATGGTGCAGTTCAAGAATGTCTTCACCGGCCTCGAACATCGTTCATATAATCGCGCCACGACCTCTCAGAAATGCGTTCGCGCCGGCGGGAAGCACAACGATCTGGACAATGTCGGCTATACGGCGCGTCACCATACTTTCTTTGAAATGCTGGGCAATTTCTCGTTCGGCGACTATTTCAAAGACGAAGCCATCAGCTTCGCCTGGAACCTGATCACCAAGGAATTCGGTCTTCCGAAGGACAAGCTCCTCGTCACCGTTTATCATACGGACGACGACGCAGCGAATTACTGGAAGAAGATCGCCGGTCTTTCCGACGACCGTATTATCCGCATCGCCACCAGCGATAATTTCTGGGCCATGGGGGACACCGGGCCCTGCGGTCCATGTTCGGAAATCTTCTTCGACCATGGCGACCATATCTGGGGTGGACCTCCCGGATCGGCTGACGAAGACGGCGATCGTTTCATTGAGATATGGAACCTCGTTTTCATGCAGTTCGAGCAAATCACGCCTGAACAGCGTATCGACCTGCCGCGTCCGTCCATCGATACCGGCATGGGACTTGAGCGGGTTGCAGCGGTTCTGCAGGGCGTGCATGACAATTACGATATCGATCTCTTCAAGGCATTGATCCGCGCTTCGGAAGAGGCTACCGGCGTGAAGGCTGACGGCGAACTCCGTGCCAGCCACCGGGTGATCGCCGACCATCTGCGCGCGTCGAGCTTCCTGATCGCCGATGGCGTTCTGCCATCCAATGAAGGCCGTGGTTATGTGCTGCGTCGCATCATGCGCCGCGCGATGCGCCATGCCCAGCTTCTGGGCGCGAAAGAGCCACTGATGTGGCGTCTTCTGCCAACCCTGATCCGTGAAATGGGACAGGCTTATCCGGAATTGATCCGCGCTGAGGCTCTTATCTCGGAAACGCTCAAGCTTGAAGAGACCCGCTTTCGCAAGACGCTGGATCGCGGGCTTGGACTTCTGTCGGACGCAACTGAAAACCTTGTCGAAGGCGATCGCCTCGACGGTGAAACTGCTTTCAAGCTTTACGACACCTATGGCTTCCCGCTTGATCTGACGCAGGATGCGCTGCGCCAGCGTGGCATTGCCGTGGATACGGACGGTTTCAGCGCGGCCATGGAGCGCCAGAAGGCCGAGGCACGGGCCAATTGGGCTGGTTCCGGTGAAGCCGCAACCGAAACGATCTGGTTCGGTATCAAGGATAAGGTCGGTGCGACTGAATTCCTCGGTTATGAAACTGAAAGCGCGGAAGGTGTTGTGGCTGCCCTGGTGCGCGACGGTGCTGAAGTGCAGTCGGCTTCTGAAGGCGAGGTTGTTTCGGTGGTGGTCAACCAGACACCGTTCTACGGAGAATCCGGTGGCCAGCAGGGCGATACCGGCACGATTTCCGGTGAAGGTTTTGTCATCGCTATCAAGGATACGCAGAAGAAGGGCGAGGGCGTTTTCGTTCACATCGGCGAAGTTGCCAAGGGCACGGTCAAGACCGGCGATGCGGTTGAGCTGAAAGTGGATTCGGCGCGCCGCACTCGTATCCGTTCCAACCATTCGGCAACGCATCTTCTGCATGAGGCCCTGCGGGAAACGCTCGGCAGCCATGTTGCCCAGAAGGGTTCGCTCGTCGCGCCGGATCGCTTGCGCTTCGATTTCTCACATCCCAAGCCGATTTCTGCCGAAGAACTGGCGAAGGTTGAAAACCTTGCCAACGAGATCATTTTGCAGAACGCTCCTGTTAGCACGCGTCTGATGGCCGTTGACGATGCCATTGCCGAAGGCGCCATGGCGCTGTTCGGTGAAAAATATGGCGACGAAGTGCGCGTTGTTTCCATGGGCACCGCCAAACACGGCTCGAAGGAAGGCAAAGCCTATTCTGTTGAGCTTTGCGGCGGCACGCATGTGCGCCAGACCGGCGATATAGGCCTCGTGCGTATCGTTTCCGAAGGCGCGGTCGCCGCTGGCGTTCGCCGCATGGAAGCGCTGACGGGTGAGGCTGCACGCCTCTATCTCGAAGAGCAGGACGAACGCGTAAAGGCCATCGCCGGAGCATTGAAGACGACGCCGGCCGAGGCGCTGGAACGCGTCAATGCACTGCTCGATGAACGCAAGAAGCTGGAGCGTGAACTTGCTGATGCCCGCAAGAAGCTTGCACTTGGCGGCGGCTCGGCGGACGGGGGCAGTGCAGTTGAAGCCGTGAATGGCGTCAATTTCCTCGGCAAGATTGTTACCGGCGTTTCTCCGCGTGATCTGAAGCCGCTTGCTGATGAAGGCAAGAAGCAGGTCGGTTCCGGCGTCGTGCTGTTTATTGGTGTCGGCGAAGACGACAAGGCCAGCGCAGTAGCGGCGGTCACGGAAGATCTGCTTGGTCGGTTCAGCGCGGTTGATCTGGTTCGGGCCGCTTCCGCAGCCCTTGGCGGTGCAGGCGGCGGCGGTCGGCCAGATATGGCCCAGGCCGGTGGCCCGGATGGTGCAAAAGCGGCTGATGCAATCGCCGCGGTCAAGGCGCTGATCGGTTAAGGCCGAAAACAGAAATAGAAAAGCCGGGCGATTGCCCGGCTTTTCATTATGCAGCGTGCGCTGAACGGCTGTCTTCGGGAGCCTCAAAACGATCATCGAGGCCATAATCGCGCATGACGCTGGCCACACGTAAGCGATAATTCTCGAAAACGCCCTTGCGGCCCTGTCCCTGTGCCAGTCGGTGGGACGGCAAGTTGCGCCATTCGCGCACGGCTTCTTCGTCGCGCCAGAACGAAAGCGAGAGCAACTTATCGGGATCGGCAAGGCTTTGAAAGCGCTCTATCGACAGGAAGCCGTCGATTCTGGAAAGATCGTCGCGCAGGCTAGTTGCAATATCGAGATATTGGCCGCGCCTGTCGTCATCAGCCGGCCAGACTTCGAATATGACTGCAATCATGGCTTGATGAACTCCCCATGCGGTGCGGATTGAAGTTTCAGGAAGATTCGGTCTTCGGACCGGATGAATTGCTCCCGGCGCGCAAATTCATAATTCTCGCGTCCCAGTGGATCGGAGGCAAGCCGAGCGCGATAGGCTTCGTAAGCGGCAAGATTTTCGATTGAATAGACGCCATATGCTGTCGTTGACGAACCCTCATGTGGTCCGAAATAACCAATGAGATCGGCGCCGCATCGCGGAATGGCCTGTCCCCAGTTGCGTGCATATTCAGCAAAGGCATCCGCCTTGAACGGGTCGATCTGATAGCGGATGAAACAGGTAATCATGCATGTCTCCTTCAAATGCCTGTGTTCGATGCTGACAATGTAGCAATTGAATTATCTCTATAGTTCGGTTAGCATCGAAGTATGAAAGATGGCCCGATCATAGCTTCCGTTGCCGCGCTCCTTGGGGACCCTGCGCGTGCAAACATGCTCACGGCGCTGATGGACGGCCGCGCACTGACGGTCAGTGAGCTTGCGTCTGCGGCAGGTGTGACATTGCAAACGGCCAGCGGGCACCTTGCAAAACTTGATGCTGCTAATCTGCTGGTTGCGGAGAAGCAGGGACGGCATCGCTATTTCCGTCTTTCAGGAACGGATGTTGCGCAGGTTCTGGAAGGACTAATGGGACTCGCGCAACGCACCGGCGCCGTGCGGGTGAGGACGGGCCCGAAAGACCAGGCGCTACGCAAGGCGCGCATCTGCTACGATCATCTGGCGGGTGAACGGGGCGTCGAGTTGCTTGATGCGTCGTATAGACTTGGTCTCATTGCCGACGATGGCGAGCCGATGCTGACCGAGAAGGGCAAATCGTTTTTCAACTGTCTTGGTGTGAATGTCACTACCCTGGAGCAGGGCAAGCGGCCGGTCTGCCGGCACTGCCTCGACTGGAGCGAACGCCGCAACCATCTTGGCGGAGCACTGGGTGCGGCGCTCCTGAACCATTTTATTTCGCAAGGGTGGGCACGCCGGGAAGCGGGCCGGGTCATCGCTTTTTCGCCCAAAGGATCACAGGCATTTTCGCGGACATTTGAACTGGCTGGCCAGATCACGTGACCTGAACAGCCAGCGTTCAGTATGAATGTTGTGTTGCGGCAGCGGCTGCTTCGTCCAGTTCAGTGGCTCGTTTCATCGCGGGGCGATCCTTCAACCGGTCCCAATAGGCCACAAATGCTCCCCGGGCCGGCAGCGTGCCGAAGCGCAGGCCCCATCCTACGTGTGAACCGACGTAAACGTCAGCTGCGGTGAAACGGTCGCCGGTGATATATGGATGCTGTGAGACGGCTTTTTCCAAAGTGTTGACCACTGTGTCGTAATTGCCGTAGCCGACCATTCCCTGCTTGTCGGCGGGGATTTCAACGCCGAGCGCATGGTTGGAAAGTGCAGCTTCGACGGGGCCGGACGTAAAGAACAGCCAGCGGAAGAAATTTGCACGCTCATTCGGATGCGGCGCCAGACCGGCTTCGGGAAATGTCGTTGCGAGATAAGCGCAGATCGCCGCCACTTCCGTCACCACCGCATCGCCGTGACGCAGGGCCGGCACTTTACCCATGGGGTTGATCGTGCAGTAGTCGGGGCCTTTCATCGGCGGGCCGAAATCCAGTATTTCCACATCGTAGGGTTTGCCGATCTCCTCCAGCATCCAGCGCGCGATACGTCCGCGCGACATCGGGTTGGTATAGAGCTTCAACTCAGCCATTTCATCCTCCCTGTAAGAGGTGGCAGGATGCGCTTTTTCCCTTGAAAAGGAAATGAAAAAACCCGGCAGCAATGCTGCCGGGTTCTGCATATCGAGAAGGGGTCGAATAGCCGATCAGGCGGCCATGGCCTTCTTGAGGTTTTCATCGATCTTGTCGAGGAAACCCGTGGTGGAAAGCCAAGGCTGATCCGGACCGATGAGCAGCGCCAGATCCTTGGTCATGAAGCCGCTTTCAACAGTGTCCACGCAGACCTTTTCCAACGTGTCGGCAAAACGCTTCAGCTCGGCATTGTCGTCAAGCTTGGCACGGTGGGCAAGACCGCGGGTCCATGCGAAGATCGAAGCGATCGAGTTGGTCGAGGTTTCCTCGCCCTTCTGATGCTGGCGGTAGTGACGGGTCACGGTGCCGTGGGCAGCTTCAGCTTCAACGGTCTTGCCATCCGGCGTCATCAGAACGGAGGTCATCAGGCCGAGCGAGCCGAAGCCCTGTGCCACGATGTCCGACTGAACGTCGCCATCATAGTTCTTACATGCCCAGACGTAGCCGCCCGACCACTTGAGTGCCGAAGCGACCATGTCGTCGATGAGGCGGTGTTCGTACCAGATCTTCTTTTCTTCGAACTTCGATTTGAATTCTGCGTCGAAGACTTCCTGGAAGATATCCTTGAACCGGCCGTCATAGGCTTTCAGGATGGTGTTCTTCGTGGAGAGATAGACCGGATAGCCGCGCTGCAGGCCATAGTTGAACGAAGCGCGGGCGAACTCGCGGATCGATTCGTCAAGGTTGTACATGGCAAGAGCCACGCCAGCCGAAGGAGCCTGATAGACTTCGTGTTCGATGGTTTCACCATCTTCACCAACGAACTTAATCGTCAGCGTGCCCTTGCCGGGGAACTTGAAATCCGTCGCGCGGTACTGGTCGCCGAATGCGTGGCGGCCAACGATGATCGGCTGGGTCCAACCCGGCACCAGACGCGGCACGTTCTTGCAGATGATCGGCTCGCGGAAGATCACGCCGCCCAGAATGTTGCGGATGGTGCCGTTTGGCGACTTCCACATTTTCTTGAGCTTGAATTCCTCAACGCGCGCTTCGTCAGGCGTGATGGTTGCGCACTTCACGCCGACGCCATGTTCCTTGATGGCATTGGCTGCATCGATGGTGACCTGATCGTTGGTCGCATCGCGGTTCTCAACCGACAGATCGTAATATTTCAGATCGATGTCGAGGTAAGGATGGATAAGCTTGTCCTTGATGAACTGCCAGATAATGCGGGTCATCTCGTCGCCGTCGAGTTCGACGACCGGGTTCGCAACCTTGATTTTTGCCATGGATGAAGCCTCTTTTTCAATGCGTCGCGCCCGTATAGCACTCACGGCGAATAAGGCAAAGCGTAAGAGGCTTATTCTTTGGCCTATAGACCATCTGAATGGTCAAAAATTCGGGAGAGATTTTGCGAAATGCGCGAAACGTCTTTCGGGCAAACCCGATCATGCAGCGCGGTGGGCCGACCTGTCGTTATCGCGAGACTTCTCCCAAGATGATTGCCGCTGGCGATAGTTTTTCTCTTCACTTGCCAGAATGGCGTCTGCATCCAGCGTGGAGATGGCAGTCGCCCTGTCTGTGGGTACGAGACCATTCAGCTGCAGCGAAAGATATCGACCGCAGCAGACCCGCAGGAATGAGGCGAAATTATCGAGGTCGTGGCCTTCATTCCGGGATTCATCATAAAGTTTGCCAATGAGGCGACTGACAGTGAGATCATCGCGCGCCGCAATATCTTCCAAAGCCCACCAAAAGAAATTTTCAAGGCGAACGCTTGTTACAACGCCGTCTATGCGCAGCGATCGCGTCACGCTCAGCCAGAGTTCAGGATTGGCGCCGATGAACAGCCTGCACATGGTTTCCTCCGGATCATTCTCCCAGACTTACTGTCGCGCAGTTTTGCCCCGCCTGCAACCGTGTCGGGTACGGGCGGGGAGAGCGCGATCAGCTGTGGGTGATCCTGGTGCCGAGGACTGTGAGGAACTGTGCCAGCCAGGCCGGATGGGCGGGCCACGCAGGCGAGGTGACGAGATTGCCCTCCGTAACGGCCTGGTCGACCGGAATATCGGCATAGGTGCCGCCGGCGAGTTCGACTTCAGGCCGGCAAGCCGGATAGGCCGAGCAGGTGCGGCCTTCCAGAACGCGCGCGGCGGCGAGCAGTTGTGCACCGTGGCAGACCGCTGCAACGGGCTTGTTCGCCTCGAAGAAATGTTTCACCACGGCGATAACCTTGTCGTCGAGACGCAGATATTCCGGCGCCCGGCCACCGGGAATGACAAGCGCGTCATAGCTCTCCGGTTTCACGTCGGAGAAGGTTGCATTGAGGGTGAAGTTATGGCCCGGCTTTTCCGTATAGGTCTGGTGGCCCTCAAAATCATGAATGGCTGTCGCGATATGGTCCCCGGCTTTCTTGCCGGGGCAGACCGCATGAACCGCATGGCCAACAGTCAGCAACGTCTGGAACGGGACCATCGTTTCATAGTCCTCACCGAAGTCGCCGCAAAGCATCAGTATTTTCTTACCCGACATGGTTTCCTCCCTTGATCCTGTATCCGGTGGCGACAGCCTGGCACAAATCGGCGGAAGATAGGTGTTATCGGGCTACTACACAGGCTTTTCACCCGGGCCTGTAAGGGGAATCTTTGCGATTCAGCGTCAATTATGTCAGGGAAGCGCCACGATTTTATAGCACAGCGGAAAACATCATGGCAGGAACAGATAAACAGCGCCCCATACTCGCGGAAGGACCAGCAATCGTTCTGGTAGAACCGCAATTGCCGGAGAATATCGGCATGGTGGCGCGCGCCATGGCCAATTTCGGACTGGCAGAACTACGTCTGGTCAATCCCCGCGAGGAATTCCCGAGCGAGAAGGCGAGGGCCGCGGCGAGCAAGGCCGATCATGTGATCGACAATGCTGTGGTTTATGACGACCTGCCTTCCGCTATCGCTGACCTCAATTTCGTCTATGCAACGACGGCTCGCGAACGCGACGGTTTCAAGCAGGTTCGCAGTGCCGTGGAAGCCGGTGGCGAGCTGCGCCGTCGTTTTAGAACTGGGGAGAAGACCGGTATCCTGTTTGGCCGCGAACGCTTCGGCCTCAGCAACGAGGAAGTGGGACTTGCGGACGAACTGGTGACATTCCCGGTCAACCCAGCCTTTGCATCGCTGAATATCGCGCAAGCTGTCCTGCTCATGTCCTATGAGTGGATGAAATCGGGGCTTGAGAACGAAACGGAGACGGTATTCCGTGGGCCGGAACTTGAGCTGGCGCCGAAGCAGGAATTGCAGGGACTCTTCAACCATCTCGAAGAAGCCCTTGATGTGCGCGGCTATTTCCGCCCGGAAGCCCGCAAGGAAATCATGGTCAATAATCTGCGGGCAGTGCTGACCCGCGCCGGTTTCGCATCAGCAGAGCTGAAACTTCTGCGCGGCGTCATCACGTCGCTCGATGTGTTCTCGCCGAAAAAGCCACGTGGTTCTGGTGCTCCGGATGGGCGTGCGCGCAAGCCCGCGACCGAGGCTCCGGCAACAAAGGACAAGGATGAATGAAAAACGCACTCGCTGTGAGCTTCTCTGCCGTGCCTTCCGCCGACGCCGAAAGACCGATTCTGGTTTTCGACAGCGGCATCGGAGGGCTGACGGTCTTGCGGGAAGCGCGGGTGCTGATGCCGGATCGCCGTTTCGTCTATGTCGCGGACGATGCCGGATTTCCCTATGGCGGATGGGAAGAGGATGCGTTGAGGGCGAGAATAGTCCAACTGTTCGGCAAGCTCATTGCCGACTATGATCCTGAAATTGCGGTGATCGCCTGCAATACCGCCTCCACGCTGGTGTTGGACGACTTACGGAACGCCTATCCTGCGGTGCCATTCGTGGGAACCGTACCGGCGATCAAGCCCGCGGCCGAAAGAACCTCATCGGGCCTTGTTTCCGTGCTGGCCACCCCCGGCACCGTCAGGCGGGCCTATACGCGCGATCTCATTCAATCCTTTGCGTCCCAGTGCCATGTTCGTCTCGTCGGTGCTGACCAGCTTGCGGCAGTAGCGGAAGCTCATATTCGTGGCGAGAAGATCGACGAAGCGCTGGTCGTGGCACAGATTGCCCCCTGTTTCATTGAACAGGATGGCAACCGGACCGACATTGTTGTTCTGGCCTGTACGCATTATCCGTTCCTTGCCAATGTGTTTCGGCGCCTGGCGCCATGGCCGGTCGATTGGCTCGATCCGGCCGAAGCGATTGCCCGGCGTACCGTTTCTTTGCTGAAACCGCGTCGAGCCGTTGAGGAACTGCATCATCACAACGATCTGGCGGTGGTGACCTCGCAGAATCCGGATTACGCCATTCGCAGGCTCATGCAGGGCTTCGGTCTGCATTTCGCCTGATCTCTCCCCCAAGGTCTTGAATTTTGCGGCCAGGTGACGATCATGGCCATGATCGTTTCAAGGGGAAATGCCATGACCGGAACCATACCAAGGATTACTCTTCCATCGGGACAGATGGTTCCGGCGCTCGGGCAGGGCACCTGGTATATGGGCGAGGACAGCGCACAACGCCGCTATGAAATCGAAGCGCTGAGGAGTGGTATCAATCTGGGAATGACGCTGATCGATACGGCGGAAATGTATGCAGACGGCGAGGCGGAGGACGTCGTTGGGGAAGCGGTCTCAGGTCGGCGGGACGATGTATTCCTCGTCAGCAAGGTTCTGCCGTTCAACGCGTCACGGAAGGGTACCATCGAGGCCTGTGAACGAAGCCTGAAGCGGCTCCGTACCGAGCGTATCGATCTCTACCTTCTGCATTGGCGTGGGCGCTATCCACTGGAAGAGACTGTCGCGGCTTTCGAACAGCTGAAACATGCAGGCAAGATCGCGAGCTGGGGCGTCAGCAATTTCGACACGGACGACATGAAAGAACTTGCCAGTGTGGCGAGCGGCATGGATGTCGCGACGAACCAGATACTCTATAATTTGACGCGGCGTGGACCCGAATTCGACCTGATGCCGTGGTGTGCAGAGCGAAAAATTCCGCTGATGGCTTATTCGCCAATTGAACAGGGACGATTGCTGGATGATCCCGTCTTGACCGAAATTGCGGGTCAGACAGGCGGTACGCCAGCTTCGGTCGCGCTTGCCTGGACGATGCGCGGCGGCAATGTCATCGCAATTCCAAAGTCGTCCAACCTGCATCATGTCCAGGATAACAGAAAAGCTGCTGAGTTGCGGCTTTCCAACGATCAGTTGAAACGTCTGGACCAGACTTTCTCGCCGCCGTCCCGAAAGACGGCGCTGGAAATGCTGTAACGAGCGGACGTGCTTAACCCGCTTCCTTCTGGCGGGCATCCTTCTTGGCCTGCGCTACGCTTGCAGCCTTTCGTAACCGCCCACGTTCTGCCGGCCGGACGAGGCTGTCGTATTTTTCGTTCGGAATGTTACGCATGCCTTGCAGTGCGTGGCGCGTGTTGAAATCCTTGCCCTTCTTTTCGTTTGCTTCCTTGACCGCGAGCGCTTTACGGGCATTTGCAATCAATTGGGCGCTCGCCGCCATGCGGCGCCGACGTTCAACTTCCGTGTTGATACGACGCACTGCCATGGCCAAAATGGAAACTTTGAGATGCGAGCCTTCGTCGGCTTTGGCAGGAGTGGCTCCGCGAGCCGCTGCCTTTCCGCGCATTTCGCGCCTGCGCTGATGGGCCTGATCTCGTGCCTTCTTGCGGCGTTCGCGGATCAGTTTCGCCAGATGGCCAAGTTCTTCATCGGGAACGTTTTGCAAAAAAGGATGGTGCGATTTTTCGACCAGTTCTTTTTCGTCGGCATTGAGGGCACGCGCTTCCTGCTTTCTGGTGACGGCCATGGGACATCCTTTCTGCTAACGATGGGATTTTTCCGGTGGAATATAGGCGCGGCCGCCAGCATGGAAAGATAGGCTCCTCATTTCTGCTCCTCGACGTGGACGGCTTCGCTTTGCTCTTCAAACCGTTGTAAAAGCAGCTTCAACTCATTGAGGGGCAGATGTTCCGCACCGATGGTCTCGATCTTGGTCGTAGATACGATAGTCAGGATTTCATCAAGTTTGGCCTGGGTCGCACTCGCTTCGCGATTCTGCGCATTCTGGATAAGAAAGACCATCAGAAAGGTGATTATAGTGGTCGACGTATTCACCACAAGTTGCCACGTGTCTGAGAAGTTAAACAGGGGGCCGGTGACGCCCCATATGATGATGAACAAACTCGCCAAAACGAACGCCAGGTAATGACCTGCAAGTTCGGCAGCTTTTTCGCTGAGCTTTGTGAAGAACTGTGACATCTAAACCTCCAAAATGGCTGACATAAAACGCTCAATGGAGGGGCGCGGTTCCGCAATCGCATGAGGCAGGGAACTTTCACGCGCTGCTCAACGTTTCCCCTACATAGAAAACGCGGAGGTTAGCCGATGGTAATTGTTGAAACCCGCATCAGCTCGGTGGGGGGCTTCAAGCTCTATATGGTGGAATTCGTCACCGAGGGCGAAGAGAAGATCACCGTCAAGGTGGAGAATGAGACAGACGCAGAATTGGCACGCGATGAAGTACTGCGGCGCGCTGCCATGAAGCTGGGTGAGGCTCTTGGGGTTGCATGTACGGAATGCGGTATCGAGCCGGGCAGTTTTGTGACGCGTCCAAGCGCCCGCCGTGCCGGTGATCGGGCAGAGCTCGAACGCCAGCTCGATGAAGGTTTGGAGGACACGTTTCCCGCCAGCGATCCGGTCTCCGTAACTGGTTCAACGATCGCAGGTTTTACCGGGCCGAAAGATTGAAAGATGGCTGCAAGCAAGAAGCCGGGCTGTTTGCCCGGCTTCTGAAGTAGTTCACAAAATGAGTCCTGCAATCAATATATCTGACTGATAATACTCAAAGATTGCGGCGCTTACCTTCCATCAGGTCGAGCACTGCACGGGCGCAGTCGAGCACATTGGAGCCCGGTCCAAACACCGCTGCTACTCCATGATCGAACAGATACTGATAATCCTGACGCGGAACGACACCGCCGCAGACCACGATGATATTCTCCGCCCCTTTTTTGCGCAGTGTGTCCACAAGCTGGGGCAGAAGTGTCTTGTGACCGGCTGCGAGCGACGAAACTCCCAGAACATGGACCTTCGCCTCGATTGCCATGTCAGCGGCTTCGTCGGGCGTCTGGAACAGCGGACCAGCCAACACCTCGAAGCCTATATCACCGAATGCTGAGGCAATGATCTTGGCACCACGATCATGGCCATCCTGGCCGAGCTTGGCTACCATCACCTTTGGCTTTTCACCGATCTGTTTTGAAAAATCGCTTAGCCGGTCAACCAGCGTTTGATATTCCGGTTCGTTCTCATAGGCTGAGCCGTAAACTCGGTTGACGACCTTCGGAACTGCAGCATGATCGCCAAATGCGCGGCGCATGGCATCGGAGATCTCGCCGACGCTGGCGCGCGCACGAGAGGCTTCGACTGCGGCAGCGAGGAGGTTGCCTTCGCCGGTCTCCGCTACCTTTTGCAGTTCCGCTAGTGCGGCTTCGACCTTTGCCTTGTTGCGCGTCTCCTTGATGCGGTTGAGACGCGCAATCTGCGACTGGCGAACGGCCGAATTGTCGATCTCCAGAATGTCGATTTCGTCTTCCTGCTCCAGCCGAAATTTGTTGACGCCGACAATGACTTCCTCGCCCTTATCGACTGCCGCTTGCCGTTTGGTGGCCGCTTCCTCGATGAGACGTTTAGGCAGTCCGCTTTCGACGGCCTTGGTCATGCCACCGAGTTTCTCGACCTCCTCAATCAAGGCCCAAGCCTTTTCGGCAAGCTCATTGGTGAGGTTTTCGATGTAATAGGAGCCCGCCAGCGGATCGACCACTTTGGTCACGCCGGTTTCATTCTGGAGGATGAGCTGAGTGTTCCGGGCAATGCGTGCGGAGAATTCCGTTGGCAAAGCAATGGCTTCATCGAAGGAATTGGTGTGCAGCGACTGCGTTCCGCCCAATGCGGCCGACATGGCTTCGAAGGCCGTGCGGACGATGTTGTTATAGGGGTCCTGTTCCTGAAGCGAAACGCCGGAAGTCTGGCAATGTGTGCGCAGCATCAGCGAGCCGGGCTTCTTCGGATGGAATTCCTTCATGATGCGTGACCAGAGCAGGCGCGCAGCGCGCAGCTTGGCAATTTCCATGAAGAAATTCATGCCAATGGCGAAAAAGAAGGACAAACGCCCTGCAAATTCATCGACATTCAAGCCCTTATTGAGCGCAGCGCGTACATATTCGCGCCCATCGGCAAGCGTGAAGGCCAGTTCCTGAACCAGCGTCGCGCCTGCCTCTTGCATGTGGTAGCCAGAAATGGAAATCGAGTTGAATTTCGGCATTTCGGTTGCCGTATAGGCGATAATATCCGCAATAATCCGCATGGATGGTTCCGGCGGATAGATATAGGTATTGCGAACCATGAACTCCTTGAGGATGTCGTTCTGGATCGTACCGGAAAGTTGCGCACGCGGAACCCCCTGTTCCTCACCCGCGACGATGAAATTGGCGAGGATCGGGATCACCGCGCCATTCATCGTCATCGAAACAGAGATTTTTTCAAGCGGAATGCCGTCGAAAAGGATCTTCATGTCCTCGACGGAATCGATCGCCACGCCAGCCTTGCCGACATCGCCTTCCACGCGTGGGTGATCACTGTCGTAGCCGCGATGGGTGGCGAGATCGAAGGCGACTGAAACGCCCTGCTGACCGGCGGCGAGAGCCTTGCGATAGAATGCATTGGATTCTTCCGCCGTCGAGAACCCCGCATATTGCCGGATTGTCCAGGGACGACCCGCATACATGGTGGCACGCGGGCCGCGAACGAAAGGCTCGAAACCAGGCAAGGTGCCCAGATGACCAATCCCTTTCAGGTCGTCTTCGGTATAGAGCGGTTTGACGTCAATCCCTTCCGGCGTGTGCCAGATCAAGCTGTCTGCTGGCCGCTTCAATTCCTTTTCAGCCAAGGTTTCCCAGTCTGCGCGGGTGATGGGGCGCTCGCTCATATCGAACCTCACTCGAATTCCATGATCAGCTCATCGACAGCGAGGCTTGCACCTGCTTCCGCTGTAATGCGCTTTACGGTAGCACGGCGTTCGGCACGCAGCACGTTTTCCATCTTCATGGCCTCTACCGTGGCGAGCGGTTGCCCCGCTTCGACCGTATCGCCTTGCCCGATGAGGATGGATGTGATGACGCCCGGCATCGGGCAGAGCAGCATCTTTGACGTGTCCGGGGGCAGTTTCACCGGCATGAGCTTTGCAAGTTCGGCTATGCGCGGCTTGCGAACGTGGGCAACAACATCCATGCCGCGCCAGCGAAGCCGCCAGCCAGTTCCGGAGCGTGAAACCTTGATGGCAATCGGCTTGCCGCCGACGGTGAATGAGCCCAGATGACTGCCGGGATGCCAGTCACTGGCAACAGGCAGGCTGCCGCCATCCACGAAATTGATTGTTGTTCCGCCTTCGCCTTCTGCGATACGCACCGGCAAGGCGAAGCCGCCGAGCGTCGCTACCCAGTCGGTGGCCACCGATTGCTGGTCGCTGGAAAGCCGCCCGGAGATTTGCGCGTTGCGTTGTTCTATCGCCAGATTGATCTGTGCGGCTACCGCAGCAAGTATGCGTGCGTCGTCTTCCGAAACGGGCACACCAGTAAAGCCGTCCGGGTATTCTTCGGCAATGAATGCGGTGGTGAGCGCACCTTCGCGGAAGCGTGGATGATCCATCACAGCCGACAGGAAGGGCAGATTATGGCCGATGCCTTCAACCTCGAATGCGTCCAGCGCATCTCCCATCGCGTCGACAGCGCTCGCGCGGTCCGGCCCCCACGTGCAGAGCTTTGCGATCATCGGGTCATAATACATCGAGATTTCGCCGCCCTCGAATACGCCGGTATCGTTACGGACGATTGTGCCATCCGGGTTGCGGCCTTCGACCGGCGGTCGATAACGGGTCAGCCTGCCGATTGAAGGCAGGAAGTTGCGATAAGGATCTTCGGCATAGAGGCGGCTTTCCATCGCCCAGCCGTTCAGCTTCACGTCGCTCTGGCTGAAGCGGAGCTTTTCACCGGATGCTACGCGGATCATTTCCTCCACGAGATCAATGCCGGTGATGAGCTCCGTCACCGGGTGCTCGACCTGCAAACGCGTATTCATTTCAAGGAAATAGAAGTTCCGGTTACCATCGACGATGAATTCCACCGTTCCTGCCGAAAAATATCCAACGGCTTTTGCCAAAGCGACAGCCTGCTCGCCCATGGCTTTACGGGTAGCTTCATCCAGGAATGGCGAGGGCGCTTCTTCGATGACCTTCTGGTTGCGGCGCTGAATCGAACATTCACGTTCGCCCAGATAGACGACGTTGCCGTGCTGATCGCCCAGAACCTGAATTTCGATATGGCGTGGCTGGGTGACGAATTTTTCAATGAATATGCGGTCGTCGCCGAAGGAGGATTTCGCCTCATTGCGCGAAAGCTGGAAGCCTTCGCGAGCCTCATCATCGTTCCATGCGATGCGCATGCCCTTGCCACCACCGCCAGCAGAAGCCTTGATCATCACCGGATAGCCGATGCTGCCAGCGATTTTGACGGCTTCGTCTGCGTCCTCGATCAAGCCCATATGCCCGGGCACGGTGGAAACACCGGCTTCGGCCGCAAGTTTCTTCGAGGTGATCTTGTCGCCCATGGCATCAATCGCGTTTACCGGCGGGCCGATAAAGGTGACATTGGCGGCTTTCAGTGCTTCGGCAAAACGCGGGTTTTCCGACAGGAAACCGTAGCCCGGATGCACGGCATCGGCCCCGGTTTCCTTGATGGCGGCCAGAATTTTATCAATGACGATATAGGACTGATTGGACGGCGCTGGTCCGATATGGACCGCTTCATCGGCCATTTTGACATGGAGCGCATTGCGGTCGGCGTCGGAATAAACGGCAACCGTTGCGATACCCATCTTCTTTGCCGTCTTGATGACCCGGCATGCGATTTCGCCGCGATTGGCAATGAGAATTTTCTTGATCATGGGCATCTACTCAAAGAGGAATGGTGTCGTGCTTTTTCCACGGCGTGCTTTGGCTCTTGTTGCGCAGGCTTGCAAAAGCCCGCGCAATGCGGCGACGCGATGAATGCGGCATGATGACTTCGTCGATGAAGCCGCGTTCAGCAGCCACGAACGGATTGGCGAAACGCTCTTCATATTCCTTCGTGCGCGCGGCGATTTTCTCAATGTCGCCCAGTTCTGAACGATAGAGGATTTCCGTCGCGCCTTTGGCGCCCATTACAGCGATTTCTGCCGTGGGCCAGGCATAATTGATGTCGGCGCCGATATGTTTCGAGGCCATCACATCATAGGCACCGCCATAGGCCTTGCGGGTAATAAGCGTAACCATGGGAACGGTCGCCTGGGCGTAGGCAAAAAGCAGCTTTGCGCCGTGCTTGATGACCCCGCCATATTCCTGGGCTGTGCCCGGCAAGAAGCCTGGTACATCGACAAGGGTCAGGATCGGGATATTGAAGGCATCGCAAAAGCGTACGAAGCGAGCAGCCTTTCGCGATGAATCAATGTCGAGGCAGCCGGCAAGAACCATGGGCTGGTTCGCAACCACACCGATGGTCTGCCCATCCATGCGGATGAAGCCGGTGATGATGTTCTTCGCAAAAGCTTCCTGAATTTCAAAGAAGTCGCTTTCGTCGGCCAGCGCGTGGATAAGCTCTTTCATGTCGTAAGGCTTGGTCGCGCTATCCGGGATCAGCGTGTCGAGCCGCATTTCGAGCCGCGCAGGGTCATCGAAGACCGGACGCACGGGCGGCTTTTCGCGATTGTTGAGCGGCAGGAAATCGAAAAGAATGCGGACCTGTTCGAGCGCTTCGATATCGTTTTCATAAGCGCCGTCTGCCACCGATGATTTTCGGGTGTGGGTGGAGGCGCCGCCAAGTTCTTCCGCTGTGACAATTTCATTTGTGACGGTCTTGACCACGTCGGGCCCCGTCACGAACATATAGGAGCTATCCCGCACCATGAAGATGAAGTCGGTCATGGCGGGCGAGTAGACCGCGCCACCAGCGCAAGGTCCCATGATGACCGAAATCTGCGGAACTACGCCGGAAGCATCCACGTTGCGCTTGAACACGTCGGCATAGCCTGCGAGCGATGCAACGCCTTCTTGAATACGCGCGCCGCCGGAATCGTTGAGCCCGATGACCGGCGCACCATTCTTCATGGCCATATCCATGATCTTGCAGATCTTTTGCGCGTGCGTTTCGGACAAGGAACCGCCCAGAACTGTGAAATCCTGGCTGAACACATAGACCTGACGGCCATTGATCGTGCCCCAGCCGGTCACCACGCCGTCGCCAGCGACTTTCTGCTTTTCCATGCCGAAATCGACGCAGCGATGGGTGACATACATGTCGAACTCCTCGAACGATCCATCATCGAGGAGCACTTCGATCCTTTCGCGAGCAGTGAGCTTGCCTTTTGCGTGTTGCGCGTCGATGCGGCGCTGACCGCCGCCGAGGCGGGCTTCCGCCCGACGGGATTCAAGCTGTTCGAGAAGTTCCTGCATAAAGTCCCCACTTTTGGGCGGCCTTCGGAAGGCGTGTTATGAAACTGAAAAGATAGTCTTTTTCTCCTTCCTGCTTAAAATCCGAAGGCGCTCCGGAAAAGCTTGAAAAGGTGCGATTGTGTAAGTTATAAATTTGCAAATAGCGAAATGCGAATTTGCAAAATGGCGCCAAGAAAACTTTATATCGGCAGAAAGATACGTGAAATCCGGGAGCAGCATCGAGCAACCCAGTCGGGCTTTGCCGAACGGCTTGGAATTTCAACGAGTTATCTCAATCAGATCGAGAATAATCAGCGGCCTGTCTCGGCGGCGGTCCTGCTGGCACTGGCCGAAAACTACCAGATCGACATCGGTGCTATTTCCCTGGGGGACGACGATCGTTTGCTATCTGCGGTTTCCGAAGCGCTGGCCGATCCGGTCTTCGACAATTACAAGCCGAACCTGCAGGAGCTGAAGCTTATTACGCAAAATGCGCCGGGGCTGGCCCATGCGCTGATCGCCTGCCACCAAGCCTATCGCCGCAACAGTGAACAGCTTGCAAGTTTGGATAATCAATTGGGTCGCGCTCCGTCGGCAGCCGAGCCTGCGCCTTATGAGGAAGTGCGCGACTTTTTCCATTTTATCGACAATTACGTACATGAGATCGATATTGCCGCAGAAAAGCTGGCGAGCGAGTTGAGCATTCCGGGACGCGACATCGGTGTGGCCCTGCCGCAGTATATGGGGGAGCGTCACCGTGTGCATATTGCGCGGGCTGCGCCGGAAGAAGCGGTTCTGCGCCGGTTCGATGCGCAGGCGCGGGTGCTTTATCTCAATCCCTATTCGCCCGCTTCAACCCGTAATTTCCAGATCGCGTTTCAGATTGCCGAACTGGAGATGGAAGAGCTTGTGAGTGCGATTGCCAGGCGGGCGGATTTTCGCTCTGCCGAGGCAGTCGAGATTTGCAAGATCGGCTTGCGCAACTATTTTGCCGGGGCCCTCATGCTGCCCTATCAAACCTTTCTTTCAGCAGCAAAAGAACTGCGCCACGATCTGGAACTTCTGGCGTCACGCTTCGGGGCCAGTCTTGAGCAGGTCGCGCATCGTCTGAGTACCTTGCAGCGCTCCGGTCAGCGGGGTGTGCCTGTGTTTTTTGCCCGCATAGACAGGGCAGGAAACATCACCAAGCGGCATAGCGCAGCCAAGCTACAATTTGCCCGTTACGGTGCTGCGTGTCCCTTGTGGAATGTGCATCAGGCATTCGAGACGCCGGGCCGGATCATTCGCCAACTGGCTGAAACGCCGGATGGCGCGCGTTACCTTTGCATTGCGACAGAACTGACAAAGAGCGAAGGGGGCTTCAACGCTCCCCAGCGCCGCTATGCCATCGCCCTGGGCTGCGAGGTGGCCTATGCGCAGGATTTTGTCTATGCCGATGGGCTCGACATAGCAGTGCGTTCTGCCTTCGATCCGATCGGTGTTTCATGCCGCATCTGTGAGCGTGCTGAATGTGTGCAGCGGGCGGTTCCCCCGCTGAAAAGCCGATTGGCGGTCGATCACGACCGCCGCGGGATTTTACCGTATCGGCTGCTCTGAAGATCAGAAGCCAGCATGCTCCTTGAGGAATTCAGCTTCCTCATGGGTCGTGTCGCGCCCGAGCACCTTGTTGCGATGCGGGAAGCGGCCAAAGCGCTCAATGATGTCGTGATGCTGACGGGCGAAGCCGAGCGAGAACTCATCGCCAAGCTTTTCATAAAGATCGACGCAGCGCTTCTGGTCGTTCAGATGTTCGCTATGCATGAAGGGCAGATAGAAGAACTGGCGCTGGTCAGGCGATAGCTGCCGGTCGAAATCATGGTCGAGCGCCTGTGCGGCCACATCACGGGCCAGCCCATCGCTTTCGAATGAGCGGGGAGAGCCGCGAAACATATTGCGCGGAAACTGATCAAAAAGAATGGTGAGCGCCAGAGCGCTTTCCGGTTGCTGTTTCCACTGCTCCAGTTTGTCGGCACGCGCATCTTCGTAAGCTGTCAGAAATTTCTCGCGAATTTCAGCGTCGATCTCGTCACTTTTGCTGAACCAGTTTTCCCGCATCCGGGGCGAAAACCAGAAATCCAGAACATCCTTGGGTTCGATAGCCATGACAGGCCTCCTCTCTGGTTTTATTGGGCTGGCTGGCTTGTGCCTTCCTGCGGCGGACAGGGCGGCTCTCCCTTGAAATTGCGCGACATACAGGCGAATCGATCGAAGCTCTTGCCCGTGTCCATCGCGGCCTTGCCGGCTCCCCCACATCCGGCAAGAACCACCAGAGAAATCAGAATAGCTAAGTTTTTCATGGAGGTCCTTTCAAGAGGCTTTCATGTGGCCATGTCGCCAGCCTTTATAATAGGGATCGCAACGTTCGGCGACAACCGATATAGGCCGATCACCCTCTGCCGCGATAGTTCGGGACGCCCTGTTCCGGTATCCAGACATTCTGGGGCGCCGCTCCGGTCTGGAAGAAGACGTCGATTGGAATGCCGCCGCGCGGATACCAGTAACCGCCGATCCTGAGCCATTCGGGCTCCAGCAGGTCCACGAGCCGCTTGCCGATGGTCACGGTGCAATCTTCGTGAAATGCGCCGTGATTACGAAATGAGAACAGGAAGAGTTTCAGGGATTTGCTCTCCACGAGCCACTGCCCGGGGACGTAGTCGATCACGAGATGCGCGAAATCAGGCTGACCCGTCATCGGGCAAAGCGAGGTGAATTCGGGCGCGGTGAAACGGACGCAATAAGGTGTTCCCGCTTGCGGATTTGCAACCCGTTCGAGGACGGCATCTTCCGGCTTCTGCGGCACAGAAGCATGGGAGCCGAGCTGTTTTAAGTCGGAATAGATGGTCTTTTCAGACATTTACGTGCCTTTGTTTCAAGCCACGTCGCAGTCTTGCAGCGCATGATTGCGCTTGTCCTTGTTTTGACCGGGTAGGCTGCGACCGGTGGCGAATTGCCAATAAGGTGGAGCTAGCAGACCATGATCATTCCGTAAAGAGCGCATGCAAAGGCCCGCGCCTTGGACAAAAGCGCGGGCACAGTATTGTGAATTTTGCGGTTAACGTCGGTCGGAAATGGCGCAACCAATCGCGACGCCGATAAGGATCCCGATAATACCGGCAGTTCCGAAGAGCGTTGTAGCCGTACCGGGATTCTCGCGCACCGTTTCGGCTACCACCTGGCCGCGTTCACGCACCGCTTGCGCCGCGTTACGGAAACGACCGGATGCATCGTCCAGCGCATCTTCCGCACGTTCCCTCAGGTCACCGGATTGGGACGCCAGCGATTTGGAAAGACGTTTCAGTTCACTGCGCATGTCAGCGATCTGCTTTTCGAGCGCCTGCTGGATGTCGTTGGTGATCTTTTCATCAGCCATTTGGAGTCTCCGTTACGTTTTATAACGGTACAACGAGGAAGGGTGCGTTCGGTTCCATGCTGCGACAATGCGGTTAACAAACATGGTAAACCGCTCGTAAACCATTTTAATTTAAGCTTTTCGAATACAAGAACGATCTGGAGCGGGGCCAGAATGTATATCGAAAAAGATGCGCTTGTTGGCCGTTGCGAGCCGGTATCTGCGCGTGTTGTCCGGGCTGCACATTTGGCCAGACAATGTGTCGACCAGCACCAGCCGGATCAGGTGCGCGCGCAGGCAGAAGCGGCGTTGACGCTTTTACTTGATGATCCTTCTCCGAAAGTACGTATGGCGATGGCGGACGTGCTCTCCACCAGCGTGCATTCGCCTCTGCATATTGTAACGGCGCTTGTCGCTGACCAGCCGGAGGTTGCGGGCTATATCCTCGCGCGCTCAACGCTTCTCAACGACGCCGACCTGATCGACCGTGTGGCCTATGGTGCGCCAACAATGCAGGTTTTGATCGCCGCGCGACCTCATGTTTCATTCGCAGTTTCAGCAGCAATTGCAGAACTCGGAAGTAACGACGCGGTTGCTGAAATGCTCTTTAACAGTTGCGCCCGGATCGCTTCCATTTCGTTCCGGCGCATGAGCGAACGCTGTGGACATGATGCTGTGGTGCGTGAGGCTCTGCTGTCTCATCCACATCTTCCGGCAGAATGCCGTCATCTGCTGGCTGTGAAAGTGGGGGAGGTCCTGCAGGCCCTCCCGCTGGTGAAGATGCTATTGGGCGAACGTCGCGCCGATAAAATCGTCGGAGATGCTACAGTTCGCGCATCGATGCATCTGGCGGAAACCTGTTCGCAGGAAGAACTCCCGGCGCTGGTCGAGCATCTGCGTCTACGCGGGGAGATTACAACCAGCTTTGTCATTCGCGCCGTTGCAGGCGGACGTATAGATTTTTTTGCCAGCCTGCTGGCTGCGCTTTCCGACCTCGATGACGCGCGGATTTGTGCGATTATTTCCAGAGGTCGTCCTGCGGCTCTTGCTGCGCTGTTGCGCTCTGCCGGATTGAGCGATGCTACGCATGCGCCCTTGATTGTTGCCATCGAGGCATGGCGAGCCGTGGCGGCCGGGCGGAAGCGGTTGGGAACGGCAGAAATATCAGCCCTTATGTGCGAGGCCACACGTGCCAGCCGATATGCTGCGGCCAATGACGATCTGGCTGCACTTCTGCGCTCTATTCATCTGGAATTCATGCGTGAATCCGTGCGGGACAGGCTGCAGGCTATTCCCGCCTGATCAGGTGTTCTGCCGAAAAGGGCGGATGAGGCTGAGGCCATAGCCGACGGCGATGCCGAACACTGCTCCGGCAGCCTTGAAAACGAAATCTATGAACTCCCCATGCCGTCCGGGAGCAAGACGCTGCATCAGTTCAAAAAGCGCTGCACAGCCGACCGTCAGCAAAAGAACGCCCATCCAACGGCGTGGGTAGGCTAGCGCAAACAAAGCGCCGACCAGAAAGAAAGCCCCAAACCTTTCGAGATCGGCTGGTTCGCCGGTGACGGGGCGGAAATTGATCGGGCTGATCGTAACCGCCAGAATGGCCAGAAGTATCACCCAGGCACCGATGCGCACAATTCGCTTCATGAAGAGCGTCTCTATTCATCCGAGTAATCGCCAGGTGGCTCGTCCTGTTTCGGGTCGCCACACCGTTGGTACATTCGGTCCGTTATTGAAGTTTTCAGTGCGTTACCGAATGGCAACTCATAATGTGAAATGACATCGACGCCCATACACCATTTGACGTCATGAGGCGACAGGCCATAATTGGTTTCGAGAAAACCCAGCGCGTAGTTCATGCCTTCGTCGCATTGGTCGGTCTTGCAGAAATTGCCATCCCTTGCGAGCTGACGAATCGAACCTTCCCCAATCTTGACCACGATTGCTTCCACGGCAAAGGGGCTCGCGCCTATCACGGTGATGACGACAAGTCCGATCAAAGTAAATTTTATAGAGCGCCGCATGAATCGCCGTTCGTAGCTGGTTTCCGCAAGTTCATAACGCATGAGCGGCAATATGATGGCAAGCCGGAAAGCGGTGAAACCAACGCAATTGCGGGATTTTTTAGAACAATGCTGTTATGAACCGCACTTGTCGCCGAGATTGACAAATCGAGTTGACCGTCCCGCCTTCGCCCAAATTCTAGCTAACCGAATTGTAGTTTACATCGGTTGCATATTGACTTTTACGTAAATGCGGGAGCAGAACTTAAGCTCTGAATCCAATTTGGTTTGGAGCATGGTCCGCTTGATATAAGGCAGAAATGTTTTGGTGCGCGAATATTATACGATCACGGAGCTGACGCGCGAGTTCGGTATTTCAACCCGTACTTTGCGCTTTTATGAAGATGAGGGCTTGATCGCTCCTGTGAGACGTGGCCGTACGCGATTGTTCCGTCCGGCCGATCGCCATCTGGTGAAGCAGATTCTGCGCGGCAAGCGACTTGGGTTTTCCATCGCGGAAATTCACGAGATCATTCAGATGTATCGCGAGCCGCCCGGGGAAACGGGGCAGCTGAAACTGCTCATGAAGCGCGTTGAGGAAAAACGCGCTGATCTTCGGCAGAAGCGGCGTGACATTGAAGAGACACTGGGCGAACTCGATCAGATCGAAGAGTCCTGCATCGAGCGCCTCGCCGAACTGGGCGTCAATACCTGAGTTGGGTTACTGGGTGTCGGGCACTGGAGAGCACATTTGTGCGATGGCTTGAACCGTGCTGTTGTTGTCCTGATCGATTTTGCCGCTGAAGACATCGTCGAACAGTTTCGCCTTGTCCAGTTCCGTCACCACACAGCCGCAGAACTGCTGACATAGCTGTTCGCTTCCGTTTTGCAGGCATGCAGCCACGCAGGACTGCGTGAAGGCTTCTCGCGGCGTCGGCTGAGCCGGGGGCATCAACTGCGAGAACAAGTAAACCATTGCGATCAGCACAGGCTGATGAATGAGATAGAAGGCCAGGCTGTGCCTGCCTATGAAGGTCAGCGGCTTTTCAAGAAAGCGTGGTTTGATCCCGCCAGCCAAAAGCTGCAGCCAGCCGAAGCGCTGGAAAACCCGTGCGGCAGCTATTCCGACAAGGACTGCGCCGAACCATGGAAACAGCGGTACGTAATCGTTGGAGCGCAGCGTTACGGTCGAAAGCCCCACCCAACTCAATGCTGGATGATTGAAAATGTCGGCCCGCGCAAAAAGCGGAGCGCTGATGACGAATACTGCGACGATCAAGGTTGCAATGGCGGGCAGGCGCAGAAACAGAAGGCCGAGTACACTTGCCAGAGCGATCTGGTGCAAGATGCCAAAGAAAATGAAACTGTCCGGAGAAATATACCATGTGACGGCTGAAATCGCCGCCGCCGCTACAACGATCTGAGCCAGCCGTTTCGCCATCGGCTTCCAGCGGATTCCGTTGCCATGCGCCAGGACAAGGCTAAAGCCCACCAGAAACAGGAAGCTCGACGCGATGCAGCGCGCGAAAAGTTTCCATCCGCCGTGAGCAGTCGTTGCTGGCGCCATATAGCCGAAGAACTCGAGATCCCAGCCAAAGTGGTAGATCGCCATCGCGATCAGCGCAATTCCGCGCGCAATGTCGATGCGCCCAAGGCGAACCCGGGACGAGGATGCGGTATCCTGGTGGGTGATGTTAGACATGGTTCCTTTCGGCTGGATAGCAATGTCCGGCGTTTTTCGATTCCCGGCAAATCTCTAACACAGCCATTTGCAACTCTATAGTATGCGGAAGCACACGGATTCGTGCTGGCGCTGGCGCAGGTAAATGGCAGATATTGGAGAGCTTGGTTGTTTTATAGTCTGTCGAAAATTTTTTGGCTGTTTTTTCAACCCGTTACGATAATATCTGTTCTCGTGCTGATTGCTTTTCTTGCCATCTGGCGAGGTATGCGCGGTTTCAGCATGGGGCTGCTGGCGCTGTCACTGGCCACGCTGTTTCTTGCCGCCTTTACGACGTTGGGTGCCGTTCTGCTTGCTCCTTTGGAAGATCGTTTCGCAAAGCCGGATGCGATGCCGCAACGTGTGGACGGGATCGTCGTGCTGGGCGGCTATATGAATGGCGAAATCAATGCGGGTCGCAAAGGCTTTGAGTTGAACAGCGCGGCTGATCGCATTTTTGAAGCAATGCGGCTGGCACGACTATACCCCGACGCCAAAGTCATTGTATCTGGCGGCGAGGGCGCATTCTTTGAAAAATCCGCCAAAGAAGCGGATAGCACCCGGCAGATGCTTGCCGATCTTGGCTTTTCCGGCGAGCGCTATATTTTTGAAAACAAATCTCGAAATACCGTCGAGAACGCGGTTTTCTCGAAGGAATTGGCTCAACCGAAGCCCGGTGAAACGTGGCTTCTGGTCACTTCGGCATATCATATGCCGCGATCCATCGGATGTTTTCGCAAGGCAGGGTTCGACGTTGTGGCCTGGCCGGTGGACTTCAAGACGCGCGCCAGCGAGCACTTTGCCCTTTATCTCGAATCTCCGAACGAAGCGCTTTCGCGGTTCAGCGTAGCCATGCGTGAGTGGGGAGGACTGGCCGCTTATTGGCTGGCTGGCAAGACAGATATGCTTTTGCCTCAACCCTGATGCCGCATTTTCGCCGTCACTTTAAAGCTTTCATTAACGTTATCGTTCGGTAACCGTTTGATAATAAATGTATAGTCGGATTGTGTGCCCGGCGCGTGGAATTCGATGCCGCATTTCAGCCGTTTTTCATCGTTGCGTTCCGGTGATCACGAAGCTATATGATCGGTAACAGCGTTGTGAAGGGCGCTGTGTAGAAGAGTTGCACAACAAGGTTGCCAAAATTTCCATGGACGAAACCGTTCAAAAATCCTGCTGGGGTGTTACGCTCTGGGCAGTCATTGGTCTCGCTGCTGTCATTCTCATGGCCTATCTGTTCTCCGTCTAGAAGTCAGGCGGCATTGCGTATTCCGGAAATTTGATGCCGCATTTCGGCATTCCGTTTGCGTTGATCCTTTCCTACAACTATCTGATAGAAATGCGCGGATTCCGCGTTAGCGACTTTTTGCCCATTTTTGTCTAATATGGATGATCGGGCAAATCGCGAGCGGCGCTGCGACCAGGAATCAATCAGCCTTATGACGGCTGCAGAAGGTGTGGAATGTTTCTGTCGGTTTTCGATCTTTACAAGATTGGCATTGGGCCTTCCAGTTCTCATACGATGGGCCCGATGACGGCTGCACGCATGTTTCTCAACGAGGTGATCGGCGGGAACTGGCCAAGGCCGGCACATTCCAAGATTCACCGTCTGAAAGCGAGCCTGCACGGCTCTCTTGCTTATACAGGTGTAGGGCATGCAACGGACCGCGCCGTTATCCTGGGGCTGTGCGGTCATCTGCCGGATACGATTGACCCCGACATCATGGATGTTGAAGTCGAAAAGGTCTTTGCTGAGAAGAAGGTGGACCCGCAAGGGCATCCAGTCTACCACTTCGATCCGAAAGTCGATCTGGTGTTGGATCGGAAGACACCTTTGCCGGGACATGCCAATGGCATGGCCTTTTCCGCATTTGACGCCGACGATAATCTCTTGCTGCGTCGCGCATATTTTTCCATCGGCGGCGGCTTTGTCGTGACGGAAGAAGAACTGAGCCGCGTTCAGCGTAGTGGAGCGAAGCAGGACGACAAGGCCGACGTGCCGTTCCCATTCCGAAGTGCTGCCGAAATGCTTGAGATGGCCCATGATAGTGGGCTGTCGATTGCTGAAATGAAGCGAGCCAATGAAGAAAAGCATATGGCCCGCGGCGATCTGGATGACGGACTTGATCGCATCTGGGGTGCCATGCGCGGCTGCATCGAGCGGGGATTGAGCCGCGATGGTGTGATGCCCGGTGGCTTGAATGTTCGCCGTCGTGCGCGCCAGCTTCACGACAAGCTACAGGACGATTGGCGCAATAACCGCAGCAACCCACTGCTGGCCAATGACTGGCTTTCCGTTTATGCGATGGCCGTCAACGAGGAAAATGCGTCGGGCGGCAGGGTAGTCACTGCTCCCACCAACGGTGCCGCTGGTGTTGTGCCGGCAGTTCTGCGTTATTACCTGCATTTTCATGATGATGCCGATCAGAAAGGCAT